>NZ_JAHBRW010000001.1:0-300000 GCF_018398315.1 Chelatococcus sp. YT9 | reverse complement strand
GTGCTCTCTGCGACCGAAGCCGATAAGAAGCGCTTCGCCGAGATGTTCGGCGGCTGATCAGCAGCAGTAGAGGCGCTTTCGTTTCATGAGCCTGGTTGCGGACAATTCGGGACGTCGCCAGGATCGCATTCTCTTCGCGGTGCTCTGCGTTGTCATCGGGCTCTTGTCCCTGATGCCGCTGGCGCGGCTTCTGTTTGAGGCCTTCGCGCCGGGCGGCGCGCCGTCCCTGAGGGCGTTGACCGCCACTCTCGCCAACGCCAACACCTGGACGGCCACCCTCCACAGCCTCGAAACCGCCATCGGCGGCACTGTGATCGCCGTCGTCCTGGGGACCGTTGTGGCCCTGGTGGTTGCGCTCACCGACATACGCGGCCGCAACGCCTTCGTGCTGTGCTTCGTGCTCCCGCTGATGATCGCGCCGCAGGTGACCGCGCTTGCCTGGCTGCAGGTGGTCGGGCCGGCGAGTCCGCTGCTCAAGCTCCTTGGCCTTGCCCCGCCTATCGGCGCGCGCAACCCTCTCTATTCGCGCGAGGGCATCATTCTGCTCCTCGGCATCCAATATGCGCCGCTCGTCTTCCTGACGCTGCGCGCCGGCCTGCGCAGTCTGCCGCGCGAACTCACGGAGGCCGCGCGGGCGGCCGGCGCCGGCCGCTTCTTCATCCTGCGCACGATCATCCTGCCCCTGATGACGCCGGGCCTGGTCGCGGGCACGGCGCTCGCCTTCGTCTCCTCGATCGGTAACTTCGGCATCCCAGCCTTTCTCGGAATTCCTGGCCGCTATGTCGTTTTGCCGACGCTGATCTACCAGCGGCTCTCAGGCCTGGGGCCGTCCGTCCTGTCGGAGGTGGCGGTTTTGTCCATGCTCATCGGCGTCATCGCCATGGCTGGCATCATTCTGCAGGACGTCATGCTGCGCCGGCGCGACTTCCGTCACAACGACGTCCATCACCGCACGGCCTTTCACCATGGGGAGGTGGCGGCTTCCCGTCGAGGCGGCGCTCTGGGGGATCGCCCTCATCGTCCTCGTCCTGCCGATGGTCGGGCTGTTCCTCACCTCGCTGGTGCCGGCGTTCGGTGTGCCGCTCAATGCGACCACCGCCACGCTTGGCAACTATGCCTTCGTGCTGTTCGAGCATGCGGCGGCCAAGCGCGCCTTCTTCAACAGCTTCTCGCTGTCGGCCGTCGCGGCTGTCGTCATCATGTTCCTGTCCGTGCCGCTCGGCTATTTCCTGGTGTGGCGGCGCTCGCCTCTCCTGCGGGCACTGAACGTCCTCGTGGAACTGCCCTATGCCTTGCCGGGCGTGGTGCTGGCCATCGCGGCAATCCTCATCTTCCTCAAGCCGCTGCCCATCCTCGGCGTGAGCCTCTACGGCACCATCTGGATCATCCTCTTCGCCTATCTCGCGCGGTTCCTGGTGCTCGGCCTGCGCCCCGCGATGTCAGGCTATCATCAGGTGGACCGGGCGCTGGAGGAGGCTGCGCAGGTGGCGGGTGCCGGCCTCGTCTATAGGCTTCGCACCGTGATCTTCCCGCTCGTGGCGCCGGCGGCGACGGCGGGCGCGTTGCTGGTCTTCCTCACGGCCTTCAACGAGCTCACGGTCTCCGCCCTGCTGTGGTCATCGGGCTCGGAAACCCTGGGTGTCATCGTCTTTTCCTTCGAGCAGGCCGGCGATTCCAACTATGCGGCGGCGGTCGCTGTGCTCACGGTGCTGGTCACGCTGGTCCTGATGCTGGCGACGCTCGCCTTTGCTAAGCGCATTCCTCCTGGAGTCCTGCCGTGGCGCGACTGACCATAGACACCGTCACGAAGGATTTCGGGCCGTTCAAGGCGCTCGATCGCGTCAGCCTCGACGCGGCCGACGGCGAGTTCATCGCCGTCCTGGGACCCTCGGGCTGCGGCAAGACCACGCTGCTGCGGCTGATCGCCGGCTTTGACGAGGTGACCGGCGGGACGATCCGCATCGGGGATCGCCTGGTCTCCTCAGCCGCCGCCCATGTCGCGACGGAGCTGCGCCGCGTCGGCATCGTCTTCCAGAACTATGCGCTGTGGCCGCATATGAGCGTTGCGGAGAATGTCGGCTACAGCCTGCGCGTCGCCGGTGTGCCCCCGGCCGAGAGGAGCCGACGCGTGGAGGAGGCCCTGGCGCTGGTCGATCTCGTGGGCTTCGGCGACCGCCGGCCTGCGAACCTCTCCGGCGGCCAGCGCCAACGTGTGGCGCTCGCGCGCTGCCTCGTCGCGGCGCCGTCGCTCGTCCTGCTCGACGAGCCGCTCGCCAACCTCGATGTCCACCTGCGGGCGGCCATGGAGGACGAGTTCGCGGCCTTCCACCGCCGCACGGGCAACACGATGATCTACATCACCCATGATCAGGCGGAGGCAATGGCACTCGCCGACCGCATCGCGGTGATCGACCACGGGCGCCTGATGCAGCTCGCTACGCCGAGCGAACTCTACCGCGAGCCGGCCAATGCCATGGTGGCCTCCTTTATCGGCCACGGCATGGTGCTGCCGCTCACCAATATCCTCCCCGAGGGGGAGGGGCGGGCGCGGGCACGCCTCTTCGGCCGCGAGCTGATGCTCCGCTGCGCCAGGGACCAACGCGCGGCCGGGCAGGGCGAGCTCTGCGTGCGCGCCGGTGATCTCGCTCTGGCTGATGCAGGCGGCGAAGGCCTCGCCTGCCGCGTCACCCGCGTCGTCTATCGCGGCGGCCTGTTCCGTGTCGAGGCGGCGGTGGACGCCGCAGACGATCGGATCCTTTCGCTCGACGTGCCGGAGCCGGCCACCGTCGAGGTGGGCGATGCCGTGACCATCACGGTGAAGCCGGGACAGGGCTGGGCAATACCGACGGCAGGGGCGAGGGTCGCCGCATGAAGCTCAGGCTCTATGGAGGTTTCGGTGAGAAAGGGCGCACCAGCTTTGGCATCGAGAGTGCGTCGACAAGCCTGATCATCGACGTCGGCATCAACACCAATGCCCCGCGCGACGTCGATTGGGAGCGCGCTTACCATCCTGTCATCAGCCCGGCGGATCTGGTCACTGCCGATGCCCTCCTTATCACTCACGCCCATGAGGATCACCTCGGGGCTCTCGGCTGGTGCCTCCGCCACGGCTTTCGCGGCCGCATCCTGATGACGGCGGAAACGCGCGCCGATATGCCGGCCTGTCTGAGGGACTATGCCCAACCTACTGACGCGGCCCTCGCCCTGGCCGCGCCGATCTCGCTCATCGCGCCGGGCGAGGCGTTGACGATCGGCGATCTCACCATCACCACGGGGCGCAATGGCCATGTGGTCGGCGGGGTCTGGTGCCTCGTCAACGGGGAAGGACAGCGGGTGCTCTATTGCGGCGACGTCGTACCGAAGAGCAGCGTTTTCGCCTATAACGCGCCACCGCCTGCCGACGTGGTGCTCTTCGATGCGTCCTACGGCGATGACGATGTACCGCCGGCCGCTCGGGCCGCGGCGGTCGTGGACTGGGTTGCCGCGCATCCACGCTGCCTCCTGCCCGTGCCGCTGTCCGGCCGCTCGCTCGAGCTTCTGGCACTGCTCCCGCCGCTCGCCTTGGCGCCGGGCCTGCGTGATGCGCTTAAGGCGCAGATCGGCGACGCGCGATGGCTCTGGCCGGGTCTGCAGGCCGGGCTAGCCGGCAAGCTCGAAGAAGCCGTCGACTGGAGTGAAGGCGAGAGCTGGCCCGACCGGCCGCTCCTGACCCATGATGCAATGGGCCTCGGTGGGCCGGCGGCGGATCATCTGCCGCGCGCTGCTCGGGATGGGCTGCCGATGCTGTTCACAGGGCATGTGCCGGCGGCAAGCCCGGCGCATGCGATCCGCCAAGCGGGGCAGGCGGACTGGCTGCGCCTGCCGACGCATCCCACCTGGTCGGAGAACGTGGCCATCGTCACGGCAAGCGGCGCGCGGCTCAGCCTCGGCCATTCCTGCGACCGGGCCGGCCTCGTGGCCATGGCCGGCCGCCTTCCGACGCTTGATCCCGAGCCCCGTACCGGCGATCTCATTGCCTTGTGACGGCAGCCGAGCGCCGGTGTAATCTTTAACGTGCGGTCGGAGCCCGCTAAACTCAGCCAGGGCTGGAGCAAGTCCATCTGTTGCGGACTTTGCTCCGCTCAAGAGTAGACGACCCGACGCGGAAGGAGCCACCGATGCCCAGCCATTTTCCGCCTGATCTCGGACGGATCGTCGACCGTGCTTTCGGTTTTCAGCCGCGCGACATCCGTCATGTGCTCGATCGCATTCACGCCCACGCGCTGGAGCCCCGCATGGCTCCGGCGGAACTCGAAGCGGCGGCGCTCGCGCTCGGCTACTCCTCGGTTTATGCCTTCGGCCACGCGGTGGGGCTGCCGATCCGCACCATCGATGCCTGGATGCGCCTCGGTGTCCCGCAGGAATCGGCCCAGCTCGTGCGGGCGCTCCTCGCGATGCAGGACCGCTTCACCAGGGCCGCTGAGGAACTCGACCAATACACACATGTCGGATTGGTCGATTACCTCCGGGACAAGCGCGTTTAGGACAGGTCGCTGAACCGGGTTTCTGTGGACGCTATGGTTTCGACCTCTCCCCTCAGGGGACGGATCGGCGTCAGCCGTCCACGCCTCGTGTCATCCCCGGCGTCGCGCAGCGACGGGAGGGAATCCACGAACACGCCGATGCCGGATAAGTACTGTCGTCGTCGTCCATGTATTCCGGGTTCACTGTCTCGCAGCGCCCCGAATGAACCGTACCGGTTGTGGTATATGCCCCCTACCGCCACAAGCCTGCTGCCGGAGTGGTGTCCTTGGCGACGATATGGGCAGCTGCCCGTATCAAAGCACCATCGGGATCGGGTTGACGGAGGTAGGTTTCGAGGTCGCGGGTCAGGCGCTCCACCACATGAGGCCGCATGAAGCCGGCAAGACCGACCGCGCGGTGGGCTCTTTCGATGACGTCGAGGCCGGCTCTTTCCACAGCGAGGCGGGCGAGCCGGACATAGGCGGCCTTCGTCTCGGCGTCTCCTTCGGGATTTTCGGCCGTCAGCGCGGCGCGCTGTACCCACAGGCGCGCGGTTTCCACCGCGATCGCGGTTTCGCCGATACGCGCCAGCTGGAGGGCGTCGTCAGTCCCCCTCGTGTTCAGGCGCATCGCGTCGAACAAGGCCTCGATTCCGCCGAGTTGCACGGCCGCGACGCGCCAGGAGGAGGTGGAGAACAGAGGCTCGCGGCCGAAGGCACCAGGCTCGCCGATGAGGGCCGTGCGGTCGATCTCGAAACCGGTGAAGTCGACCGTTCCGCTGGCAGAGGCCCGCATGCCGTGGGGGCGCCAGCTGGCAAGGCTGGCCCGGGCGCCGAGCGGCAGCCG
Source organism: Chelatococcus sp. YT9 (assembly GCF_018398315.1). NCBI lineage: Bacteria > Pseudomonadati > Pseudomonadota > Alphaproteobacteria > Hyphomicrobiales > Chelatococcaceae > Chelatococcus > Chelatococcus sp. YT9. The sequence continues at coordinate 294,651 of NZ_JAHBRW010000001.1, read as the reverse complement.
GGCCAGAACGAGCTGCGTCCTGCCATCGCTGCGCAGGGCGGTAACGAGCGGCCGCGTGACATAGCCAGCCCCCGGTGCCTGGGTCTTGGAACCGGTCAGCTTGGCGCCAGTGAGCTTGCCGCCGGTCGCGGGATCGCCGAGACGCAAGGGCTCCCTGCCGTCTACCGTCCACAGGCTGAACAGATGGCCGGCATGCGCGTCCGCGGCGGCGGCCTCGCGCTGCGCCTTCGTGCCATAGGTGAGGGTGAGCTTCAGCGCGTGGACATGGCCCTCATAGAGACGGCCGACCGAAAGATTGCCCCGCCCGAGCACGCTGAGGACGGTGGCGAGTTGCTGCACGCCGGCGCGCCCGAAGCCGAGGTCGCGTCCGCCTAACGCCTCCGGCAGGGGCGCCGCGATCATCCCGCCGGCGACGAGGCCCGCGATGTCTTCGGCGGGAAAGGTCTCGTCGTCGTCGAGATCCTCGGCGCGGCGCGCGGCCTGCAGCGACAGCCTCTGCACGATTGTCTCGATGGAAGGCGGCGGCGAGGGTTGTTGGATCTTCGGCGAAACTGCGGTCATCGCTATGTCCTACTCAACAGATCGCGCTCCATCCGGTCCTTTCATCGGAGCCTGACCGGCGCGTGGCGATCATGGTCCAAACGGCACTGCGGTCTTTGCCGTCCCATGCAGCGCGTGCCGAACATTCTCAAGCTGTCGCGGCTGAGGGACGGCACACGCTGAGTCGTCTTCCGGCTGGATTATGCCCAGATTCGGGGGCTTGGTGCACGTCTTGCCAGAGCGGATATGCCAATCACGCTGATTGCCGTTGGCCAGCCTCATGGCTTGCGCTACGCCTGAGGCGGATTGGGGCGGCGCGGACGGTGCGTGATTCGCTCTCCACGGAGAACGGCCACGGCCAGAAGGCTACCCATCGGCTGGAGCGCGAATATGGATGGAACGGAGTTGGGCGGACCGGACGTGGTCACGGCAATCGGCGTCATCAGCGGCACCTCGATGGATGGCATCGACGTTGCCGTGGTTCGCACTGATGGCGATCTCAAGGTTGAGCCGGGCGCCGGGCTGACCGTCCCTTATCCCGATGACGTGCGCAGCGCCTTGATCGGTATCGTGGCAGAAGCCGAGCGCGCTTTGAAAGAGCCCCTCGACGACCTCGAACAGGCGGTGACGGACGCGCATATCGCGGCGATCGAGACGTTCATGGCCCATGCCGGCATCGATTGCCACACCGTGTCGCTGATCGGCCTCCACGGCCAGACCGTCTATCACCGACCGGACCTCAAGTTTACGCGCCAGCTCGGCTTCGGCGCCGAGGTGGCGCGCCGGCTCGGCATCGACACCGTCAATCGCTTTCGCCATGCGGATGTAGAGGCGGGCGGCGAGGGCGCACCTTTCGCGCCGCTCTACCACCGCGCTCTTGCGTCGGGGCTTGCGCAGCCGCTGATGGTGCTGAATCTGGGCGGTGTCGCCAATGTGACCTATCTCGATGGCGACACGGCGATCGCCTTCGACACCGGCCCGGCGAGCGCACTCCTCGATGATTTCGTGATGCGCCGGCGCGGCCTGAGTTATGATGCGGATGGCGCGCTTGCCGCTTCCGGCCGAGTCGACGAGGCCCTCCTCGCGGCCTTCATGGATAATCCTTTCTTCTCCCGCAGGCCGCCGAAATCCCTGGATCGGAACGACTTTCACCGTCGCGCGGCCGGAGTGGAGGCGCTGTCCGACGCCGATGGGGCGGCGACGCTCGCGGCGTTCACGGTGGAATCCGTGGTTGCGAGCCTCCGCCATGTTCCGACGCCGCCGGCGCGCTGGCTCGTCACCGGCGGCGGTCGCCATAACACGCATCTCATGCACCGGCTGCAACAGCGTCTCGGCGTCGCCGTCGAGCCGGTCGAAGCGGTCGGCTGGCATGGTGATTTTCTGGAGGCCGAGGCGTTCGCCTATCTCGCCGTGCGGGCGCGCCGCGGATTGCCGCTCAGCCTGCCCACCACGACCGGCGTGTCGCATCCCATGCCTGGCGGCGAGCTGCACCGCGCCGCGTGAGGCGATGTGAGCCTTGGCGCTATGAATGTAGAAGATTTATCAGTGTGTTAAAGTTGATGCGGGCTCATGGATCCCGGACAGCCGCTTTGCGGTTTCCGGGATGACGGCCGAGGCTCTGCTCCTCAACCGTTAGAGGCACCGCGCCTCATGCCACCAGACGTGCCTTGCCGGGCGGGACGGTCACTAGGACCCGGTCGCCGGCCTGATAGAGGCGGCCCGGCTCCGCCAGCGCCTTCAGGCTGAGGTCGCCGACCTTCAGGACGTAGCGTACACGGGCGCCAAGAAAGACGCGGGTCTCGACCGTTGCCGCGAAGGAGCGGCCCTCGGCGCGGGGGGCATCATCCGCAGCGAGCGTCAGGTCCTCCTGGCGTAGGGCTAGGTGGTTGGCGCCTTGAGGGGCAGGCGTCTCCACGGCAAGCCTGCTGCCGTCGGGCAGTCGCGCCGTCACCACGCCGCCTGCCGTCTCGACCTCGACCGGCACCACATTGGCCGAGCCGATGAAGCTCGCCGCGAAGCGCGAGCCAGCCGTCTCGTAGATGGCGAGTGGTGGCCCCTGTTCCTCGATGCGGCCGGCGTTCATCAGGACCACGTGGTCGGAGAGGCTGAGCGCCTCCTCCTGGTCGTGGGTGACGAAGATGGTGGTGAGGCCGAGCCGGCGGTGCAGCTCGATGAGTTCCACCTGCATGTCCTCGCGCAGGCGCGCGTCGAGATTGGACAGGGGCTCGTCGAGCAGGAGCACGGCGGGGTCGGAGACGATGGCGCGGGCGAGCGCCACGCGCTGCTGCTGGCCGCCGGAGAGCTGGCGGGGCATGCGGTCGGCGAGATGGCCGAGCTGCACGGTTTCCAGCGCCGCGGTGGCACGCGCCTCCTGTTCCTCGCGCGAGCCCCGACGGCGCATTCTGAGCGGGAAGCGCACGTTCTCGCGCACGTTCATATGCGGCATCAGCGCGTAGGACTGGAACATCATGGCGATGTCCCGGTCTTCCGGCGGCAGCCGGGTCACATCGCGGCCGGCGATGGTGACCTGTCCGACAGTCGCGCTTTCCAGGCCCGCGACGATGCGCAGGAGCGTGGTCTTGCCGCAGCCGGAGGGGCCGAGCAGGCTGAGGAACGTGCCCTTCGGGATATCGAGCGAGATGCCGTGCAGGATCTTGGTGCGGCCGAATGTCTTCTCGATGCCGGCAAGGCTTACCGCGGGGGAGGCTGTCGGGGTCATCTCAGGCGCCAGTAAAACGTTGAATGCCGAGCAGGCGGTCGATCACGACGATCAGCAGAATGGTCACGCCGATCATGAGGGTCGATACGGCCGCGACCGATGGATCGGGACTGAACTCGAGCTGGTTGTAGATCTGGATGGGGAGTGTCACGAGGTCAGGGGTGCGCAGGAAGAGCGCCACGACGGCCTCGTCGAAGGAGATGTTGAACGCGAAGAAGGCGCCGGCGGCGAGCCCCGGCAGGCACTGGGGCAGCACCACGAACACGAGTCGCTGCCAGCGCCGCGCGCCCATCGTCGCGGCCGCCTCCTCCAGAAAGGGGTCGGACTCGGCGAGCACGGCGAGCGTGGTCCGCACCACATAGGGCAAGGCGACCACCGTGTGGCCGATCCACAGCGCCGTGAACGACACCGGCCCGAAGGTCGCGCTCCAGAGCATCAAGAGGCCGATGGCAAAGATGATGGTCGGCAGGATGAGCGGCGACAGGAAAAGGCCGGCGAGCAAGGCCGCACCGGGCAGACGCCGGCGATGCAGCGTGATCGCGGCGCCCGCGCCGATGACGGTGGCGCAGATCGTCACGAGAACAGCAAGCTTCAGGCTGGTCCAGGCGGCGCCGAGATAGGCGCCCGAGGTCAGGATGGCGCTGTACCAGCGCAGGCTGAAGCCGGCTGGCGGAAAAGCGATGAACTGGCTCTCCGACACTGATACCCCGGCCACCACCACGAGCGGCGCAAGCACGAAGACGAGCGTCAGCACGACGAAGAGAAACGCCGTGATGCGCACGGTGGTCGGGACGGCTCTAACCATGCCGGCGTCCCGTCAGCTTGAGATAAGGCAGGAGCACGAGGAACACGCCAATGAGGAGGATGACCGACTGCGCGGCTGCGAAGTTCCATTCCAGCGTCTTCGTCGCGGCCTCGTAGATCGAGCCGGCTACAACCGGCAGGCGCACGCCGCCCAGCAGCGAGGGCGTGATGAAGGAACTGACCGACAGGGTGAAGACGAGCAGGGAGCCGGCGACAATGCCGGGCATCGCGAGAGGCAGAACCACCGTGCGCAGCGTCGCGAGGAAGCTCGCGCCCATGGTGCGCGCCGCTTCTTCCAGCCGCCGGTCGACCTTCATGACGACGCCGAGCACGGAGAGCGTCATGAAGGGCAGGAGGACCTGAACCATGCCGATGACGATTGCGCTCTCCGTCTGCATCAGGGTGAAATTGCGATTGACGAAGCCGAGCTTCCAGAGCGTGAAGGGGATGAGCCCACCGCGCCCGAGCAGCACCATCCAGCCGAAAGTGCGGACCACGACGCTGGTCATCAGCGGCAGGATGACGAGGATAATGAGCCACAGTCTCAGTCGCGGCCCGACATGCGCCATGACATAGGCGAGCGGAAAGCCGATGACGGCGGCAATGACGGTGATGAGAAGCGACAGGCGCAGGGTGCGCCAGACGATGCCGAGATAATAGCCATCGCCCAGGAAACGGGTGAAATGCTCCACCGTCAGGCCGCCGGTGGTATTCTCAAGGCTCAACAGCAGCATCTGCCCGATGGGCAGGATGAAGGCGAGGAGGATGAGGAAGACACCTGGCGCGGAGAGAGTAGCGTCCTCGGCGATACCGCCGAGGACGCGTGTCGACACGCCTTGAGGGGGGAGGGGCGGCGTGTCGACAACTCCGTTGTCTGTGGACGGACTCACGCGGCGGTCCACATTACTTCGCAATCAACTTCTTCCAGCGCTCGACCAAGGCCGCGCGGTTCGCATCCACCGCGACGGGATCGAAGCGGACGAGACCGGCGACCGCGTCCGGCCCATAGACCACTTCCTTAGACACTGTCTCGTCGAGCTTCGTGGCTTTATTGGTCGGTGAGTAGCGCAATTCCTGCGCCCAACCCGCCTGGACTTCCGCCGACAGGGAGAAATCAATAAATTTTTTCGCAAGGTCCTGGTTCGGGCGGTTGGCGACCAGATTGGCGGTGAGATAGACCGCCGGCGTTCCTTCCGCGCCTTGCACGAATTCGATCGGCAGGCCTGCCTTGCGGAGCGTATAGGCATAGTCCTGTGCGTAAGGCGCGATCCACGCGTCGTTCTGCGCGAAGTTCTGTTGCATCTCCGGCGAAGTCGCGACGACAACCGCGCTGTCGAGCAGCGTCTTCACGGCATCGAAGCCCGGGTCAACCTTGGTCAGGTCACCGCCTTTGACCTTGTTGATCATCAGGAAGCCAAGGAGGCCGTAGCTGTTCGACAGGTCCGTCAGGACGACGTGGTCCTTGTAATCCGCGTTCCAGAGGTCGGCCCATTTCTCCGGTTTCTTGGCCTTTTCCTTGTTGTAGAGAAGGCCGATGGCGGCCACCGCATGGACCGGGCCTTCGCCACGGGACAGCCCTTCGATGGCGAAGGGATAAAGGTCCTTGGCGTTCGTGAGTTCGTCCGGCTTGATCGGCGCGATCAGGCCTTCACGCGCCGCGACGACTTCCTGACCGCCGGAAAAATGGATGACATCGAACTGCGGCGCGGCCTTCTGGGCTCGCAACTGCGCCAAGGCGTCGGCCGAGTAGGCCGTGATGACCTGGACGTCGACGTCGTATTTCTTCGAGAACGGCTCGATCACGAGCTTGCGATGGATCTGCTCGTAGGCGCCCCCGTATGAGTTGATGACGAGTTTCTCGCGCGCCGCGGCCGGAGAAATCACACCGCTCACAGCCAATGCCATGGTGAGGCCCAGGCCCACATTCAGGACAACCCGTCTCGTCGCTACAATCTTTGACATCGATGAGATCCCCTCTCGTTTATCGTTCAGGCAAGATGTGCATGGCGTGGAGCCACCCCAACAGGAAAATCGCTCGGTGTTGGGATCGGAAGGTCTTCAGATGGCTCGGGAGCGAAATCTCGTCGCTCCCGGCTTCCAGATGCAGTTGTCAGCCTCAGCCTTCGAGACGGCCTATCTCGACGGTCTTGATGCCTTCCACACGGATCGAGCGGCAAGCCTCGGCAACTTCCTCGAGGCCCTCGGTCATGCGGCCGAAGATATTGCAGGGCGTCCAGCCGAGCGGTCCGAAAATGCGGCCCCCGTTGTCATAGAACATACCGATTTCCCAGAACTCGTCGGTCAGGCCCTTCATCAGGTTAGGCGCTTGATAGAACCACAAGCATTCGCCCGCGATAGGGAAGCAGGTCTGGTTCTCGGCGGGAACACCGCGCGGGTCGAAGTTCTGCGCTTCCTTCGGCAGGCCGGTCATGATCTCGGGACCAGCGAACATCGCATGGGAGGCAGGCACGCGGATGGGTTTGGCGAGCGCGTTCCAGATCGTCTCGCAGGTCACCGGCGCGTTGTCCCAATAGGGCTCGATGATGCCGCGGACATTCTTTTCGACAAAGGTCAGGTAGAAACGCTTCGATGCCATGAAAGGGCTCCCAGTGCCACGACCGTATCATCCGCGACGGCCGCAATCGTTAACTGGATACTAAAATTGCGCCGGGCCGAGCGGCCTGTCCAATCGTTGTTCTCTATTCCATCGATAAAATTTATTAATGAAAATTCCAGAAATTATGCCCAGGCTTTCGTTGGATCGATCGATGAGCAGAATTCTGAAACCGTTTCCTTCGCAAGGGAAACCACGCGCTCGATCAACACGCTGCCGGGGGCGGGATGATAGTTCGCGATAAACTGCATCGGTGGAAGGGGCTTGACGACATCCATGTCGACAAGCAGGCCGGCCTCGATGTCGCGGGCCACACAGAGCGTGGGAACGGCGGCGACTCCGAACCCATCGATCGCGAGCCGGATCATGGCCGGAAGCGAGTTCGAGAAGGACAATTGTGAGGCGAGCACGCTCTCGTCCTGAAAATAAGGGGCAATCGTCCGATAGGGCGGTGTGTGCCGCTGAAAGGTGATGAGCGGCATGGCGCCGAGCTCGGCCACCGAATAGACGCGGCCCGGCTGGGCGAGCTTCGGACTGGCAACCCAGGACATGGAATAGGTGCAAACGACAAAGCTGCGATAGCCCTCCTCCAGGACGGGATCGAGGCAGAAATTCAGGTCGATCTCGCCGTCGCGCATGCCAGAGAGCAGATTGGTCGTTGTATCGACGATGATGTCGATCTGGGCGCGGGGGAAGGCGTCACGCAGTTTTTGATAGAAGCTTGGCAGCCAGGTTTGCACGATCGCATCGATCGCGCCAATGCGCAGTGTCACAGCGAATTGATCGGGGTCGGCGAAGCCGGCTTTGAGACGCTCGTAGTCGGCGAGTAGCTTCTCAATGACCGGCAACGCCGCATGTCCGGCGGGCGTGAGATGGAACTTGCGTCCTTCCCGTTCGATGAGGCGGACGCCAAGCTCTTGCTCGAGCGCTGCAATGCGCGAGGAGATGGCAGGCTGGGTCGTGTGGAGCTGGTCGGCGGTACGGCCGAAGTGGCGTAGCCGCGAGAGGAGAACGAACGTCTCGAAGTTGGCCAGTTTCATGGCGGCGGATCACTCGTCCAGTGCGGATCGCGCAGCTTTGTCCCGATGGCGCTGGCATGGCGGAAGACGGCCTCGGCCATGCGCTGGCGAAGTGCTTCATCGGTCGCGGCTGATGGGTAGGATAGACAAAAGCCCATGATCTCCCCACGGCCGGGATCGGCGACAGCCGCCCCTACCGAGCCGATGCCGGGTGTCATGAGGCTCAGTGAATGCGATATGCGTGTGCGCCGGATCTCGCGCACTTCCGAGAGTATCTGGTGTCCGCTGAAGCCATGGCGCATTTCGTCAGGCGCTCGATACCGCAGTTGTGCCAGGATGCCGGCGTCGGGCGAGCGCGCCAGGATCGCACGGCCGATGATGGACTGGAAAGCTGGTCGACGCTCCGACACCGGCGCGATGTGTTGCAGCGGGAATGATCCCTGTCGCGCGACCAGCAGGACGCGCTCGTCGCCGACGACGATACCGGCGTGGCCGGTGAAGCCGAACTCCTCGACAAGCGCGATGACGGCCTCCTCGACAAGATCCATCAGGCCGTGCCGCGCCAGATACGCGCGTGCGAGATCGAGCGTCAGCCCACCGGCCACATAGCTGCTGTCGCGGTCATCACGCTCCAGCAGGTGAAAATCCGCCAGCGTGCGCAGGAGGCGGGATACCGATGCCTTCGGAATGTCGAGCTCGCGACAGACTTCGCTGACGCGCAGCACGGTGCGGTCCTCGGCGATCAGGGACAAGATTTTAAGACCGTTCTCGAGGGAGCTCATTGCGGATCGTTCCATTTGGACGAACGATGTTGACACATGTGACACATCGCGATTTGATAGATCGTCAATCGAGGAGAGTCGGCGGTTCCAGGGGGGATGCATATCCCAACAGCCTCGTGACCGTCTGCACTGATCCTCGTGAAATAACGGCATGATCAGGTGATTTCCTCTTTCCAGGTGAGCAGGTCAGCATGAGCACGGCGGTCGGTACAGCAATTGGTGAGCGTGGCAAGATCACGCGTGGGCACCTGGACCTTGGTGAGTATCCCGATGGCGCGATCCGTTCGCCTGTTGTCATCGCATCGGGCGCTGAACCGGGACCTGTCTTGTGGCTCCAGGCCTGCATCCACGGTCCGGAGGTTGTTGGTCCGCTCGCTATCCAGCGCTTTCTGAAAACTGTCGATCTCAACCAGCTCAAGGGCACGGTCGCATGCCTGATGCTGGCCAATCCGCTCGGCTTCCGCGGCTACAACCGCCTCACGCCCCAGGACGGTTATAACCTCAACCGCGTGTTCCCCGGCGATCCGGAGGGGCATTACAGCTACCAGCTCGCGCATAAGCTGCTCGAGGTTTCGCTCGCCACGGGCGACGCGATGCTTGATCTGCACTCCGGCGGCGATCTCACCATCACCTGCCATTACACGCTGTTCCACAATGACGGCTCTCCGCAGGGCGCCGCCTCAGAGCGCCTGGCCTATGCGACGGGTACCCCGAACGTCTGGAACTCGCTCGAGCCCTCGCTGGCCGGCGCGCATTTCGCGGCCTATACGAAGCGTGGCAAGCCGGCGCTCATCGTCGAGAGCGGTGGAGGCGCCCGCGTGACGGAGGAGGACATCGCTCGCCTGACCCAGGCGATCTTCGGTGTCCTCAAGGAAATGAAGATGCTTCCCGGACAGCCGCCGAAGCTCGATCGCTATCGTCTCGGCGCTGACGCCATCCACATGAAAGCAACCCGCGGCGGCCTGTTCCTGCCGTTCGTGGCCCCCGGTGACGATGTCGTGCGCGGCCAGCATATCGCCGATATCGTGGACCTTTATGGTGACGTGGTTCAGGCGGTGCATTGCCCGATCGAGCGTGCCTGGGTCGGCTCCATCCGCCGCCCTCACATGCCGATCTACAACGGTGACCAGGTCTTCGAGCTCGTCGGGACGCGGGAGGCCTGAGGCCTCGATATCATTTGAAATACTCAACATAGAAAAACACAGGGGTTTGCCATGAGTCTGGATCAATTGGACCGCCGCGCATTCATGGCGGCGCTTGCCGCCGTCGGCGCCGGCTCGCTGCTGCCGTCTTTTGCACAGGCGCAGGACGCCAGCTTCAAGGGACGCCAGCTCCTGTCGTCGGGCTTTGGCGGCTCGACGATGGACATCATCCAGAAGGCGGCGTTCGATCCCTTCGATGCCGCCACGGGCGCCAAGAGCACGCAGGTCCCGATGCAGTCCGCCGCGGCGCTGGCGCGCATGAAGGCGGAAGCCGGCAACCCGCAGATCGACATGTATCAGTTCTCGGGCGGGCAGGAGGCCCAGGCCAAGAGCGAGGGACTGACCGAGCCTCTGAAGTCGGTCCCGAACCTCGCCAATGTGCCGGATGGCCTCAAGGATCCCGATGGCCACTGGGTGACCTGGGCCGTGATCGCCGAGGGCATCGTCTATAACAAGGACAAGATCTCGACGCCGCCGACCAGCTACAAGGACTTCTTCAAGCCGGAGTACAAGGGGCACATCGCGTTTCCCGCCATTACCAATGGCTTCGGCATGGACTTTCTCGTGATGCTGGCGCGGACCTTCGGCGGTGGTGAGGACAATATCGATCCCGGCTTCGAGGCCATGGCGAAGCTGAAGAACGAGACGATCTTCAAGGCTGCATCCGATCTGCCGGGCCTCTTCGGCCAGGGCGATATCTGGATCATGCCCTATGACACCGGCAATGCCTTCAAGACGGCGCAGAGCGGTCTGCCAGTGGCCTTCGCAGCCCCGCAGGAGGGTAGCCCCGCCGTGCCGATCACGTCCTGCATCGCCAAAGGCGCCAAGAATGCCGACGTCGCCAACGGTGCCATCGACTATCTCCTGAAGCCGGAAGCGCAGATCGCGATTGCCGAGGGCATGCGCTGGACCGCGTCCAACGTGAACACGAAGCTGCCACCGGAGCTCGCGAAGGACGTTCCGGACGTCAAGCAACTCGCGCAGCTCGACCGCGCGAAGATCAACGCCAACCGCGCTGCCTGGACGGAGCGTTGGAACCGCGAGATCGCGCGGTGACCGCGGTCCGCCCGGTCCTCGACGCGCCGGGCACGCATGGCGCGGCGGCCTCGTCGCCGCGCCTCATTCCTTACGTGCCCGTTCTTCTATTCGCGCCGTGCTTCATCATTTACGCCATCCTGTTCATTTGGCCGCAGCTCTCGCTGCTGGCAACGAGCTTCGTCGATGGCAATCAATGGTCGATCGCGCATTATCAACGTTTTCTCGGTGACAGCTATTACTGGGAGTTGCTGGGGCGGACGCTGTTCCTTGGCGTGATAACGACTGTCATTACACTCGTTCTCGGGCTGCCGGTCGCTTATCTTCTGGCGCGGATGCAATCCCGCTGGGCGGGCTTTCTGCTGGTCATCACCACCTTTCCGCTGCTCGTCAGCGCTGTCGTGCGTTCCTTCGGCTGGATGGTGCTGTTCTTCAGGGATGGCCTCATCAGCAAGCTGGTCGTGGCGCTGGGGCTTGCCTCGCCGCCGTTCCAGCTCATGTACAGCATGAGCGGCGTGGTCATCGCGCTGGCGCAGGTTCTTCTGCCGCTGATGGTGCTGACGCTCTACGGCGTGTTCCGCTCCATTGATCGCGACCTCGAACTCGCGGCCATGAGTCTCGGCGCCAAGCCCTCGCTAGCACTTTGGCTTGTGACACTCCGCCTTGCGCGAGGCGGCATTCTGGCGGGATCTCTTCTCGTCTTCTCGCTGGCCATCAGCACTTTCGCCACGCCGAGCCTGGTCGGCGGCGCGCGGGCGCATGTGATGTCGACGGCGATCTATGAGCAGACCATCGAGCTTTTGAACTGGCCCTTCGCCGCGGCGCTGTCGTCCATCCTGCTCGTTTTCGTGCTGGTCCTGGCGCTCGTCTACGGCCGGGTCCTGGAAGGGCGCGGACAGACGGAGGCGCGCTCATGACCGTCGATCTGGTGCTGGCGCGTGTCTACGCCCAGGTTCTGGAAGGACATGAGCAGATGGAGGCGCGATCATGACCATCGACCTGAAATCGCCCTTCGGGGCGCTTCTCCTGGCGCTGACGATCATCGCATTTTGTTATCTCCTGCTGCCGATCCTCGTCATCGTCGTCGCGCCGCTCGGCAACACCGGCTATCTCTCATTCCCGCCGCAGGGATTAACGCTCAAGTGGTACCAGGCGGCTGTCGGCGACATGCGTTATGTCGGCAGCTTCCTCACCAGCCTCAAAGTCGCGACGATCACGGCCATCGTCTCGACGGTCATCGGGATTCTCGCGGCGCATGGTCTTACGCGCTACGACTTTCGCGGGCGCAAGTTCATCGAGGCCCTTTTCCTGTCGCCGCTGATCCTGCCCACCCTGGTGCTGGCGGTGGGATTGTCGATCTTCTTTTCCCGAACGGGGTTGCTGACCGGCACGGCGCGGCTTGCCGCCTCCCATGTCATCGTCTGCACGCCCTATGTCATCCGCGTCAGCCTGCCGGTCTTCCAGCGGTTCGACCGGACATTGGAGGAGGCGGCCCAGAACCTGGGTGCAACACCTCTGCAGAGCTTCCTGATGGTGCTCCTGCCGGTCGTGCGTCCGGCTATCATCGCCGGCGCCGTCATGGCCTTCATCACATCTTTCGATGAAGTCGTGCTAGCGCTGTTCCTGGCCGAGCCATCCGCGCCGACATTGCCGGTCACGATCTATTCGGCCGTGCAGCTTGGCTTCGACCCGTCGGTGGCGGCGGTGTCGGGACTGCTTGTTCTGCTGACCATGGCGCTGATGGTCATCTATCACATCTTCGGCGCCGTGAGGGATTGATCATGGAAATCGTTATCGAGAACCTCGCCAAGGTCTACGGCAATTCCCATGCGGTGCGCGACTTCAGCGTCACGATAGACAAGGGCGAGATGGTTGCGCTTCTCGGGCCTTCCGGCTGCGGCAAGACGACGACATTGCGGATGGTCGCAGGTTTCATCAAGCCGTCGGCCGGGCGCATAGTCGTGCGCGGCCGGGACCTCACGGGCCTGCCGCCTCACAAGCGCGACACGGGTCTCGTCTTCCAGAACTATGCCCTCTTTCCGCATCTCTCGGTTGCGGAAAACATCGCCTTCGGCCTGCGCCGGCGCGGCGTGCCGGCAGCCGAACGTGAGAAGCGTGTGGCTCAGATGATCGCGACAATGCAGCTCACCGGGCTTGCCGACCGCCTGCCGCGCCAGCTCTCCGGCGGACAACAGCAGCGCGTGGCGGTGGCCAGGGCGCTGGTCATCAACCCGTCGATCCTGCTGCTTGACGAGCCGTTTTCGAATTTGGACGCCAAGCTGCGTGAATCGACGGGATTGGAACTGCGCCGCATCCAGCGCGAGCTCGGGCTGACCTCGATCTTCGTGACTCACGACCAGAACGAGGCGATGGCCATCGCGGATCGCATTGCCGTCATGAACGGCGGCGCGGTGGAGCAGATCGGCGCGGCGGTCGACATCTATGAGCGGCCGAAGACGCGTTTCGTTGCCGACTTCATCGGCAGCGCCAATTTCCTGCCCGCGACCGTCGAAGCGCGCGACGGTAGTGTCGTCACGCTCCGCCATGGGCTCGGCGTCACGGTGCTGCCCGCTGAAGGACAGGGCTTTGATAAGGGCAAGCCTGTGACCCTGATGGTACGCCCGGAATGCGTTGCCATCCATCCCGCTGCCGCGGAAGCGGGCCTCGGGACGATCGAGACGATATCCTATCAGGGATCTTCCGCGCATATCTTCGTGAAGCTGCGCGACGGGGACCGCACCATGCTCGTCGAGCGCCATGGGCGAGAGCTGGCCGGCCTCGAAGTCGGGAAGTCCGTTGACCTCAACGTCAAGGCTCAGGATCTGACGCTGTTCGCAGCGTGAGCACCTGCCGTCCCGGAAAATGGAGTTATGCGTTCTTCCGGGACGACCGCGTCGCAGCCGTATCTTGATTATTCGAGCCATGCGCTGATGGAACTTCTCTGAGTTACACTCAACATAAAACTGGCTTATCGTGCACCCCCGTGACGAAAGAGGGGGTGAGACCATGCGGACCTTTTTTATCGCCGTATTGTCCATGGCGATCTCTTCCGCGGCGCTAGCGGCGGATACCTTGGAGAGAGCACGCGAGACTGGCGCGCTGCGGCTGGGTTTCCGCGTGGACGCGCCGCCCTATTCCTATCGTGCTGCGAACGGAGATCCCTCAGGTTATATCGTTGATCTCTGCCGCGAAGTCGCGAGCGGGGTAAAGAATGCGCAAAATATCCCGTCCCTCAAGATCGACTACGTCGAGGTGACATCCAAGACGCGTTTCGAGGCGCTTCGCGACGGCAAGATCGATATTCTCTGCGATCCCACATCGATGACCATGTCGCGCCGAGCTCTCGTTGATTTCTCGCTGCCAACCTTCATCGATGGTGCCGGGGTTCTCCACCGGGTCAATGACGTGCATCGCCTGGAGGATCTGCGGGGTAAGAAGATCGGCGCGCTGCAGGGCACGACGACCGAGGAAACCTTGCGCGCGACGCTGGCGCAGCTCGGAATCGAGGCCGAGATCGTCCCGATGCCGGATCATCCCACCGGCGTTCGTCAGCTGACGGATGGCAAGATCGACGCCTATTTCGCCGACCGAGGCATCCTCAACTATCACCTGCTGAATAGCAGAAACCCTGCCGGGCTGAAGCTTTCCGACCAGTATTTCACCTTTGAAACCTACGCTCTTGCCCTCCCGCGCGGGGATGACAAGTTGCGGTTGCTTGCCGATGCTACCCTGGCTGAGCTCTACCGTACCGACCGCGTCAAGAAAATCTACGCGCGGAGCTTCGGTAGCTTTCCACCGGACCAGTTCATCAAGGCATTGTTCGTCATCAACGGTGTGCCTAAGTAGCTTTGCAATCATGGCGAAGGTCGAAGGAGCGCCGCCGATCGGCGATGGATAGCCGTCCCGTGCAGGCGCGCTCTGCGGAGAGGAACGCTACGGAACGCTCGACGCGCCTACCTCTCCCCGACGAGGAGAGGTCGCGCCAAAGGCGCAGGTGAGGGGACGCTTGCAGGGGATTGTTTCTCCCTCACCCCGGCCTCTCCATTGGGAGAGGTAGCATCGTGGCGGTTCCCGTCATACCCTGTGTGCTGACAAGGAGCCTAGGGAAGTCGGTCTGTCCTTGCCTGTGGGACGGAGGCTCTGCCCGTTTCAGGCAAGCTGAGAGCCTCACGCCTCCATCTGGTCCTCGAAGGCTTCAATAATGTCGTCATCCATGGCGGAGAAGGGTTGTTTCGGGTCGAGCCTGGCACCTGCCGCGACGAGCAGGCGTACCGTCTCGGCATAGTCCCCGCGTGGTCGCTGGGGGCAGTTCTTGGCGCCATGCAGCGTCGTGTCCAGAGCCGTGCCACCGTGAGCATTGCGATGCGTGAGATCGTGCGGTCGTTCGAGATAAAAGGCGACATAGTCGCTGAAGCCGTACCAGGCGGCGGATTGCAGCGGTGTGAGGCCTTCCCGGTCCACAGCTTGCGGATCGAAGCCGACGTCGTCCATCAGGCGGAGCACATCGAGACGGCCCCGCTGCCGCGCCAGCTCGACATGCATGCATTGTTCGGACCGAGATAGACGTGACACGATATCCGGCGCTTCCGCCCAACGCGCGAGCGCTTCCCGACGATCGCCCGACAGGACAGCGAGAAGAAAGCGCTCCGCCATGTTCAGGTCGCCAGCGAGCCCGCGGGCGGCAAGCCCCTCCATCATGGAGCGGTTGCCATGGACCGCCGCCAGCGCGTAGGCTGAACGGCCGTTGACGCGGGCCGTCGCGTCAACGCCGTGGCGTAGCAGCAGGTCGAGAAAGCGCGCGTCCCGTCCTCGCCGGATGGCATGGTGGAGAGCATTGCCGAATTGCGGCATGCCCTCATTGGGATCGCCGCCGTGGGCGAGGATGAGTCCGGCGCCTTCCAGATTATCGAAATCGAGCATGCGGAAGAGCGCGTTGGTGCCGGGAAAGCGCACGCCATAACGGATCAGCAGCCTGAGTCCGTCCAGCGTTTCCATCTCGCACGCGTGATAGGCGGATTCATTGTCGTTCGGGTCCGCGCCCGCCTCCAGCAGAGTTTCGGCGACGGCGAGATTGCCGGCGATACGCATCGCGCCATAGAGCAACGGCAGCGGCGTGTTCTCATCGGGCTCGTGGTAGCGTGCGTTGGGGTCAGCGCCGAGTGCGATGAAGCGCTTCACGAGCCGAATCTGCGCGTAGAGCAGATCCGGGCGCAGGCGGAAATACTGGGAGGTCACGAGGCGGGGCAGGCAGTCGAACACCGGATCGCCGCCGCGTATCTCCTTCTGGGGAGCCAGCAGCGCCGCAGGATCTGCGTCGAGGCGCGCACTGATGCGCGGCTCGTCATAGAGCGCAAGCTGCAGGGCGAGCGATGTCTCGGCGAGGCCGGGTGCCTCCTCAAGGATGCGCGCGGCCTGCCGTAGCCGGCCGTGATAAAGCGCGGATCCAAGCGTGCTCCGCAACTGCTGGAGGCTTGCCTGCCGTATCTCCACCTCCTGAAGCAGCCGCGGCCAGCTCGCAAAACCGGCCTCAACAGCTATGACATGGAGGCAATTGGACAATTTGGGCTCGGCGCCCTCTCCACAAACAGTGGCTAGCCGTGCCGTGGCTACGGCATCGCCCCCGCGCGCCGCGCGTTTCAGGTCTTTTGCCGTCTTCTTGAGATAATCGATATTGAAACGGTCGCCGGTCGGCCGGCTGCGGCGGGCCGTATCGCCTTCTCCGGGCGCTTCGATGGGTGAGGGAGAGCGGTCAGTCGACATCATGCTTTCTCCGTGACAACCCCATGGTCCACTGTGAGGGTTCGGAAAAAGCCGGATGGCATCGTTGCGACGGGGTGAGTTCAACTCTGTCCGTGGACCGGGATGCGCCCCCGAAGACGCAAGCCCTTCATAGCACGGCGCCACCGTATGCCGTCAAGGCATGCGCTGCCCGATCATCACCCGTCATTCTCGGCGGATAATTCGTCGGGTCGGAGCCAGCCCGCCGGCTGCGGCCTGAGCCGTACCCCCGGACCACCGCTTGGGCTCGACGCGTTCTCATCCATGAACACGACGCCCCCCTGTTCCAGCGGCCGAATAAGGGCGGCCAAGGTCGATGCGTTCGGAAAGGTCTTTTCGCTTTCGAAGGCGGAGATCGTATTGCGGTGGACATGCGAGCGGTCGGCGAGATCACGAACAGTCCAGTTCAGCAACGCACGCGCGGCCCGAAGCTGCGGGCCTGTAATAAAAGATGCAGGCAAGATATGCTCCTGTCACTATATAATGACAATTGCACATAACGCTGTCAGGGGCAAGTTTTGGCCGTCATGCTGGTCCCCGTGGGCACCGCGCCGCTCCCTCCCCTGAAGGGGAAGGGATCGGCGGCGGTTCTCCCGCTGCATTCCCGGCGGCGCACCTGGTGGGTCACATCCTCAAAAGGTCGGTGTCGTGTAGAGCACCCTGCCGTTCACTTTGATCTCGACATCTTGGAGATAGGGCCGCGCGCCCTCGGGCGAGATATCGATGCCGAGGCCAGGGGCATCCGGCGCGCGGATTTCACCGTTGGCATCGCGCTCGATATGGTTGGCCGTAAAAGCGAGCGCTAGCGGCTTCGGCATGGCCGGATATTCCGCGATCACGTGGTCTTTCAGCCCGGCGTAGGCCTGGATCGAGGCTGACAAGGCGAGATGTGACGTAAAGGTGTGGTTGACGAAGGTCACGCCCTTGGCGACTGCGTGGTCGGCGATCTCCTTCGACGGACCGATGCCGCCGATGCGTCCGCAATCGATCTGCACATAGCCGACACCGCCATGGTCGATCAGCTGCTTGGCCATATGCACGTTGTGAGCGCCTTCGCCGCCGGCGAGACGAACCTTGGAGCCTTTTCGCGCCAGCGCAGCATAGGCGTCAATGGCGCTCGCCTGGAACGGCTCCTCGAACCATAGCACACCAGCCTTTTCCATCGCGGGAAGGCGGGCGGCCGCTCTCTCAACGTCCTCGAGAAAGATCTGGCCGGTGTCGACGAGGAGGAGGCCATCCGCTCCAAGGCCTTCGCGCGCCGCGACGAAATGCTCCGCGTCCACCGCGACGCTGCCGCGGCCGATCGGCCCCCAGCCGAACTTGGCCGCACGGAAGTTGCGCGCCCGGGCGTCTCGCGCGCGCTCCAGCGTCTCCTGCGGGGTGTCGCCGAAGAGCACGGACGCGTAGGGCGTCTTGGCGTAGCCGGCGTCGTAGCCAAGCATCCGCCAGACCGGCTGGCCGCGCATCTTGCCAAGCGCGTCCCACAAGGCCATCTCGACGCCCGACAGCGTATGGGGAGCCTGCAGCAGGTCCATCGAGTTGTAGGCGACATCGGCGGAGATGCGCGCGATGTCAGCAGGATCCTCGAGCCGCTTGCCCAGGACAGAGTCGGCCACAGGCCGGCAAACGCCGTGGGACATCGGGCAGATGAAGGCGGCGATGGAGGGCAGGGGAGCCGCCTCGCATTCCCCCCAGCCAATATGGCCACCCGCGACGACTCGGACGATGAGCGCGTCCTGGCTGCCGTCCGCCTCGTCGGTGACCTCGGGCATGGAAAGATAGAAGAAGTCGACGGCGTCGATCGTCGTCACGTGTTTTGTCCTTTGAGATTATAGATGACAGGGTGGGGGGAAAACGTCACATCCGGCTCCATCGGGTACATCGGCCGAGCACAGATAGTATGCCCAAGACTCTTGAGGTTCGCTGAGGTTGCGCCAGGCGCATCGATGTTGAAGTTGTGCTCGCACCATTCCTCGAACATGTGATATTCGGTGTGAGGTGACTTCACGACGATCAGGTCGAAGTCAAGCGGGTCGAGGCCGTTGGCGTAGTACATCGCCCTGTCGAACAGGCTGACCGAGCGGCTCATGACCACCACCGTGAAATTATCGAAGGTGAGTACCGCCGTCGGGCCGGCCGAGAGCGGCGCCTTCATGGTCTCGAGCTGTGCCTCGCCATCGGACAGCAGCTTCACTCGGGCCTTCACCGGCATGGGCGTGAAGCGCTTGGGATCGACGGTGCCGCCGAGCGTGACCTCGATCGTCGCACCAACGCCGGCGGCATGGGCGGCGGCTGCCGCTTTCTCATCAACAATCGGCGCCAGCACCTTCTTGTCATAGCCGGCTGCGCTCAGCGCCGCGATGATGGCGTTGCTGTCTCCCGATGCGCCCGAGGACGTCGCGTCGGCAGCGTCCGTGAATATGAGCGGCCCCGGCATCGCCTTGGCTTGGGCGATCGCCCGCTCGAGACTGATGAGCTTGCCTTGCATGCGGAAGCGCTGCGGCCAGAATTCTTCCGAGAGGCGCACGGCCTCGCGCTCGGCGGTAGCGGCATCCCCGTCGGTCAGGACCAGCACCTGCGAGCAGAGTTCCGGCACGTCGGTGAATGGATTGCCGATCATGATGCCGGCGGCAAGCGCCTTGCCCTCCTCTTCCAGCCGGCGACAGTCGCGCAGGAGGTCTCCGTAGCAGCCGGTCTTGGTGATCAGCTCGTCGCCTCGCACGAGCGCGGGCATGACGACTCGCGCTGCCACAGGTTTGAGGTCATTGTCCATGATCTTCAGAAGAAGTTCCGCAGCGCGCCGGCCCGTATCGGCGAAGTCGACATGCGGGTAGGTCCAGTAGATCGTGAAACCGTTGACCTGGCGCAACATGCGGTCGGTGAGGATGCCATGCAGGTCTAGCGAGATGACGATGGGCATGTCGGGGCCGACACGCTCGCGGAGCTTCTTCAGGAGATAGCCTTCGGGGTCAAGCTCTCCTTCAGCCGCCATGGCGCCGTGCAGCGAAAAATAGATCCCGTCTATCCCGTCGAGTTTGGCGAAGATCGCGTCCAGAATCTCATCCGACAGGCGCTTCCAGCCTGCGGCCGAGAGGATGCCGGCGCTCCCGGAGCGTGCGCCGATGGAGGGCACGACCTCGATATCTGCACGTCGCTCGAAGACCGCGAAGGCCCCTCCAAGCTCCTGGTTGGTCCCGCGCTGTTCGTAGAGTGCGTCACCCCGCCGGATATGGAAGTTTTCATAGCCCGACGGCAGGGGATTGAAGGAGGAGATCTCCTGTTTGCAATCAGCCACAAGAATGCGTTTCATGACCGGTCTCCGAAATAGGCGGCAGGAATCGCCGGCGTCGTCGCGCCGGGCGTGTCAGAGTTTCGAGCGAGGATCGAAGGCATCGCGTAGGCCGTCGCCGAGAAGGTTGAGGCCGAGCACGCAAAGGATGATGGCGAGCCCAGGGAAGACGGTGATCCATGGGGCCTCGCGCATGAAATCCCGCCCCTGCGCAATGATCGCGCCGAAGGACGGCGAGGGCGGCGGCGGGCCAGCACCAACGAAGGAGAGCGCGGCTTCCGCG
Source organism: Chelatococcus sp. YT9 (assembly GCF_018398315.1). NCBI lineage: Bacteria > Pseudomonadati > Pseudomonadota > Alphaproteobacteria > Hyphomicrobiales > Chelatococcaceae > Chelatococcus > Chelatococcus sp. YT9. The sequence goes on along the minus strand of NZ_JAHBRW010000001.1, from coordinate 274,586 downwards.
AGGATCGCAATGGCGAAGACATAGGTCAGGCGCACAATCAGCGGCCCGGTGGCATTCACCAGCACATGGCGGAACAGAATGGTGAGTTCGGCGACCCCCAGCGAGCGGGCGGCATCCACATAGTCAAGCTCCCGGCCGACGAGCACGGAGGCGCGGACGATGCGCGCCGTGTGCGGCATGGTCGCGATCGACAACGCAATGACGACATTTGTCAGCGATGCGCCGAGAATAGCACTGACCACCATGGCGAGCACGATTGATGGGAAAGCCATCAGCGCATCCATGAGACGCATGATCGGATTGTCCAGACGGGGAAAGAAGCCCGAGATCGCGCCGATGACGGTGCCGATGATGCCGGTGAGAACGACAGTCATCGCGCCGATGGCGAGTGAGATCCGGGCACCAACCATGACGCGAGAGAGGATATCGCGACCGAAGTGATCGGTGCCGAACCAATACACGCTGTTGGGCGCGGTAAGCCGCATGCGGGCGTTGCTGCGCAGGGGGTCGAAGGGCGCAAGGACGTCGGCGAAGATGGCAACGAGCGCCATAAGGATGACGAGCGCCGCGCCAACCATGAACGAGCGGCTGCGCAGGAGGCGGCGGAGGCTCGCTTGCCCCGGACTGACGCTTGGCCGCTCGATGGGAATGGCGACCTCAGCCATCAGGACAGCCTCACGCGTGGGTCAACCACCGCATAAAGAATATCGACGATAAGGTTGATGGAGAGATAGACGACGGCAAGGAAAAGAAGGCCCCCCTGCAAGACGGGAAAGTCACGGGAAGCTATGGCGCCGACGATCAGGCGGCCGATACCTGGTATGGAAAAGACCTGTTCAATGATGACTGTGCCTCCAAGCAATGCGCCGGCGACAATGCCGATCACGGTAAGAATAGGGATCATGGCATTTGGCAGGCCGTGGCGCAGCACGATGGCGAGACGCGACAGACCCTTGGCATCGGCGGTGCGGATGAAGTCCTGGTTCAGCGTTTCCAGCATCGACGCCCGCGCCATGCGTGCGATGAACCCGACCTGGACGAGCCCCAGCGTCAACGCCGGCAGGATAACCGTCCTGAGCCAGCCCAGCGGATCGGTGGTGAAGGGCGTGAAGCCGCCGCTCGGCAGCCAGCCGAGCGAGACTGCGAAGACGAGCACCATGACGAGGCCGAGCCAGAAGTCTGGAATGGAGAGCCCGAGCAGCGCCGTCGTCATCAGCGCCTGATCCGGCCAGCGATTGTGATAGACAGCGGCAACGACGCCTGCTGCGATGCCGGCGACTATCGCGATCACCAGAGCAAAGCCCGCAAGGGCGAGGGTGACGGGGAGGCGCTCCATGAGCGCGCCGGTGACCGACCTGTTGAGGAGGATGGATTGCCCCAGGTCGCCACTCAGCACGCGCCCGTACCACTCCATCATTTGCAGCGGCAGTGGCTTATCGAGCCCAAGCGCCGTGCGCAGCTTGGCGATCTGCTCCGGTGTCGCCGAGGCGTCGAGGAAGGCGGCCGCCGTGTCGCCCGGCACGAGCCAAATCAGGGCGAACGACATCAGCGAGACGAGCGCAAGGACGACGAATGCCCCCGCAAGCCGCCGGATGAGAAAAGCTGTCATGGCATGCTCATGGTCGGTGCGTCATCGCTAAGCGATGCCCCGGGTTCATCGTTTTGCGACGAGCCCGGGATGACCGAGGGATTGTTCCCGAATATCGAGGTGGCTACGGTTCGAGCCAGACACCCCACATCCGCGGGATGCGGTAAGGCTTGAAGTTCTTGAGCTTCGACGTGCTCGCCTGGAACACACCGTAGTTGCCGGCCTTCATGGCGACCGCGTTGTCGTACATATGGGCCTGGAACTTGTCGAAGATGGCCTTGCGCTTGCCTTCGTCCATTTCGGCGTTGAAGGCGATGGCAAGTTCATCGATGACGGGATCTTTGGCCTGTTGTGACAGACCGTTGACCCACGGCGCCATCACCGAACCGGGTCCCTCGTAGGGCTCGATGCCAAAGCCGTGGGTCCAGAAGGTCCAGCCTTGCGGCGTGAAGCCCATCTTCGACACCGTCGGCCAATCCGCGACCGAGATGTCGACATTGACGCCGATATCTTTCAACCGCTCCTGTAACACGGTCGCGGTGTCGATATTCGCGCGCAAATTGTCGACGATGAAGGTCAGCTTTTCGCCCTTATAGCCGGATTTGGCGAGTAAGGCCTTGGCTGCTTCGAGATCGCCCTTGTTATACTTGTCGCTGCCGGCTGTCGTATAGAAGGCCGAGCCCGGATAAAGCCAGCTCGGATCCATCTGGTAGATATCCGAGTAGGCAATACTCATGATATCTTCCATGTTGAGCGCCGCCTGGACGGCCAGCCGGAAGTTCTTGTCGTTCCCGGGCGCGGCACCCTGATTGAACTTGATCACCTGGAGACCGAACGGCACCACCTTCTCGACCGTGAAGCGCTTGTCCTCCGCAAGGCGTTTCGCCGTCGGGCCATCGACGGTCTCGTTGAACTGGATCTCACCCGACTCCAGCGCCGCCGTCCGCGCGCCGGCTTCAGGCATGAAGCGGAACGTGACAGTATCGAGAAAGGCTTCCTTCTTGCCCGCGAAGCCATCGCGCCCTGTTCCCTTCGGATTCGGGCTATAGCCGTCATAGCGCGCTATCTTCACATGGCTGTCGGGCTTGTATTCAACGAACTTGTACGGACCCGTGCCGATGATCTCGATCTTGCCGGCTTCCTTGGCCGCTTCACTTGCTGGATAAATGGCGATCGGCGCGCGGGGTGACGAGAGATTGTCCAGGAACGTGGCCTGAACATTCTTCAGCGTGATGGTGACCTCGTGCGGCCCCGTCGCCTTGATGCTTTCGATGGCTGAGACGAGCGCCGGTGACGCGCCGATCTTGCGGTACCGCTCGATGGAGGCCACGACGTCGTTGGCGTCGAGCTCCTTGCCGTTGTGGAACTTCACGCCCTTGCGGATGGGGAAGACATAAGTCTTGCCGTCGGGCGAAATGGTCACCCCTTCCGCCAGCTCCGGGACCGGCTTGGCGTTCTCGTCCCGCGCATAGAGCGTCTCGAAGATGTGCAAGGTTACGTTACGCGCCGCCTGCGCCGATGTAATCTGCGCGTCAAGCGATGGCGGTGCCTGGCTGATGCCAATGACGATATCGCCTCCCTTCGTCTGTGCGACCGCCATGGTTTGGAAAGACATGAGCACGGCCGCGACTGCGGCTGCCCCGAGAATGCTTCGCCTTCTCATGTTTATGTTCCCCTTCTGGTCGTACTCTTGCGCCGATGACATCAAGCTGCTGCGCGGGCTTCGTCGTAATCCTCCATAAGGACCGCCACCGCATCACCCCGCTGTACGCGGCCCGGCCCCGCCGACATCCACAAGACCCCATCGAGTTTATAACGGACCTCGATGGGCGCCCGATCGACATCTTCTACGAAGTGTAGGAGGCCGGCGAGCTCGCCCGCCTTGCAGACATCGCCCACGACATGCCGCGGCTCGAACAGCCCGTTTGCCGGGGCAAAGCTGTAGCCGGCCGCGTCACGAACCATCATGTGGCGGGTGCGCGGCGAGCCATCGCGCTGGCGGGTATCCGGTTGACCATCCATAAGTTCGAAATGTTTGAGGATATTGGTGAGTGCGCGATCGGCGATGCGGACGCCCTCGACATTCACGCGTCCCCAGCCACCGAGCTCCGTGCCGAGGGATAGGATGCCGCGCCGCTCCACTGATGAGGTGAGGGTCGCGCCTTCGTCGACACCCCAGAACACGACGTTGTAAGGAGCGCCAAAAGCCGATGCCGCCGCCATGGTGCGGTCGCGGAGCGCTCCATCTTTAACGTAGTGCATGTTGGTGGACAAGGCGGAATCGCCCGAATGACCAGCGGTATGCAAGTCAACGGAAATATCGACATGTGGTAGGATGATCGCATCCACGAAATGCGCCAGCATCTCTGAGAATGTTCCACGCGGATTACCGGGGAAGCACCGGTTCATGTCACGGTTATCCACAGGTGATAAGCGCGTATCATTCATTACGGCCGGCATATTGAGGGCCGGAATCATGATGACGCGCCCCTGAATAGTGCTGGGATCGAGTGAGCGCGCCAGTCGGGATACGGCAATCTGGCCTTCGTATTCATCCCCGTGCACGCCGCCCGTGAACAGCACGGTCGGTCCAGAGCCATTCTTGACGGATACGATCGGAATTTCGACAGTGCCCCATCCGGAGGTGTTCCGCGAAAGCGGCGCCCTCAGGTAACCCGCTTGTCTGCCCGTTGCGTCGAGATCAATGTCACATCGAATGCGGCTTTCAGTGGACGTCCCCACATTGCCCTCCTTGCTCTTATAATCGTATCATCGTATACGATTCTACGATAAGTCAAGTGAGCGATCGAGCAGTTACCGGGGTACGATGCAACATACGAGGACGAGCGCGGTTACGGAGCCCATGCGGCCGGCCGACACGGCCAATGCGGATTGGCAGCGGCTTCAGCCGCAAACCCTTGTCGATCTCGCTATCGAGGCGATCATTGCTGGAGCGTCCGCCGGCCTCATCCTGCCGGGCGATCGCATCGTGGAGGCCGAACTCGCGCGCAAGCTCGGGGTCAGCCGGGTGCCCGTGCGGGAAGCGCTGCGGCTCCTCGAAAGCCAGGGCGTTGTCGTCAACGAGCCATACAAGGGCATTCGCCTGCGTCCCGTGACCAACGAACGCGTGTCGGATCTCATCGAGGCACGCATCGCGCTGGAGGCCAGCGCAACCGCCCGCGCGGTGTCGGGCGGGCGCAATCGCGGGGCTCATCTTGATTTGCTGCGCAGCGCGGTCGGCGAGATGGAGTTGATGGCCGCGCGCGGCGACGCCTATGGCGTCGCGGTTGCCGACACCAGGTTTCATCGAGCGCTCTGTCTGCTGGGCGGCAACAGCGTGACGCTCGACCTTTGGGAAACGCTGGCCCGCCAGTTCACGATCATCTTCGGCCTCGCCACTTTCGGCAAGCCTATGTTCGGGGTCGTCGAGGAACATCAGGAGCTGCTCGCGATCTTCGAAGCCGGGGATATCGCGGCGATCAGCGCGACACTGGACGACCATATCACCGTGATGAACCACGCCATGGATTATGAGGCGATCATCGCTCGCCGGCGTGCCGAGAGGGAAGAACAGTGACCAACAGGGAGACGTCTCGTTCCATGCCCGTGCCTTCCACATCCGTAGCACGCCCCGCGGCCCTGCCGCCTTTCCGGATCACCCGCATAGAAGCCGCTCCATTGTTCGGCGAAAGCCCGAAGGGCGGCTGGTCGGCCGAGATCCGGCCGGACGACTCGATCCACGCGATCATTGCGGTCCATACCGACCAGGGCGTGACGGGCTATGGCAGTTCGTTCACGGATGGCCGGCTTGTGCAGGCGGGCCTCAAGGTGCTGGAACCGCTGTTCCTTGGCGAGGATGCGCTCTCCCCAGAATTCGTCAGCGAGAAGCTGCATCAGAATACATTCTGGATGGGCCGCGGCGGCACGCTGACCCACACCATTAGCGGCATCGACATCGCGCTGTGGGACATCCTTGGCCAGGCGACAGGCCTCAGCGTTGGCCGCCTTCTCGGCGGCAGCTACCGGCGGCGCGTGCAGCCCTATTGCTCGCTGCTGATGGAAGAGCCTGGGGCGATGCGCGATGTCATCGCCACCTACCGCGAGAAGGGCTTCACGGCCTTCAAGATCGGCTGGGGACCCTTCGGTCGCGCCCTCGATACACGTCTGGACGAAGCGATCGTGCGGGCTGCGCGCGAGGCAGCGGGCGACAAGGCCAAGCTTTTCGTAGACGCTGGCGCCAGCGATGCGCAATGGCCGCACGGCTTCAAATGGGCGAAGCGGACGGCAGAGATGTTGGCGCAGTTTGACGTGGGCTGGTTTGAGGAGCCCGTGCGGCCGGATGCGATCGATGACTATTGGGAGCTGCGCCGGTGCTCCCCGGTGCCAATCGCCGGTTGCGAGGTCATCACGCGGCGCCAAGCCTTCATACCCTGGCTCACGCGCGGCGCCGTCGACATCGTGCAGCCTGATGTCACCAAGGTCGGCGGCATTTCCGAGCAGCGCCGTATCGCCTGGATGGCGGACGATTTCGGCGTCAAATACATCGGCCATGGCTGGAACACCGCGCTTGGCCTTGCCGCGGACCTGCAGATGGCATCGGCGTTCCCCAGCGCCGATCTCGTCGAATTCATCGGTGGCAGCCCCTATGTGGATGGCATCCTCGCGGAACCTTTCGTCCTCGATGCGGAGGGCTGGTTGACGATCCCGGATCTACCCGGCCTCGGGGTCACCATCGATCGCGAGAAGCTCAGCCGCTATACGCCGGACGTGGGGCCATTGTTCGCCTGAGGGTGAGACGGCGGGGCTTCCGCCCCGCTATTCCGCTTGCGAGCGACGCTCTGCAATGGCGCAGGTCAAGTCTATCTCTTTAAAAGCGACGGCCACGGCGCCCAACTTCTATTAACCATTGTGACGTTCGGGTCGCTTCCGCGCATAATATTACATCAAGTACAGTTTTTCTGCTGGACGGACTGTCATGTTCTGCCACTACTGTCGCATTGGTCCCCATGGGACAATGCGGGCAGGGGTGGGCATATGGCGACTTCAGATGGTGGCGTGATAGATTTGACAACGCCCGCGGGTATTCTCGCGGTCGAACAGGTGGCTCGACTCTACAATGTGTATGTCGGGCGCGATCCGGATGCGGCCGGGCTTTCATTCTGGATGGATCTGTATAACGACGGAGTGTCGATCAACGACATTTCCAACGCGTTTTTCGAAAGCCCCGAATTTCAGCAGCAGCATCCGGGCGTCGATACCGACAACACAGTTTTTTTGACAGCGCTCTACCAGAATACATTCGGCCGCGCCCCCGATCAGGCCGGCCTCGACTTCTGGCTCAGCGCGATGCAGTCAGGCATGCCTGCGTCGCAGGTGGGCGTCGCCTTCGCCTCTTCCTCGGAAGCTGCGAGCGTGTCGGCCGCCCTTGGCACGATGACGCTGAGCGACATCAATGCCGATCGCATTCCCGATCTTGTTGTCGGTTCGGCAGCCGGTCCTCTCTCCTACGTCACGGTCTTTGACGGCAACAACGGCGCCGTGCTCCAGACGTGGCTGCCGTTCGGCGCCGATAACGTCGATGGTGTGGAAGTGGCCAGCGGCGATGTTGATGGTGACGGCTTCGATGATATTGTTGCTGTTTCACCCAGCGCGAACGGCGGCGGCCAGGTTCAAGTGCTGTTCGGTGGGGCCGATTATGCCTACACGGGATCGGCATATGGCGCGCCCAACCTGACTTTCACATCTTTTGCCGCGTTCTCGGGCACATATGGCGGTGGCATGATGGTCGCCGTGCGCGATCTCAATGGCGATGGTCGCGCCGAGATCCTCCTCACACAGACAGATCCGACTTCGGGCGAGACGTCGCCGGTTCAACTCCTCCAGCTCGACGCGGGCCGCAACGGCGGCCCGACCGACGTGACACCGAGCGGTCTCCTCGGCGATTGGTACGTGGCCGGTCATGGATTGTCCGCCGCCATGGGTGACACCGATGGTAACGGATTCGGCGAGATCATTCTGGGGGATCTTTCCGGCGCCGATCTCGCGGTCGTCACCGTCAATCCCGAGGATCTCTCCGTCGTGGGCACACGCCTGCTCCAGCCTTACGGCAGCGAATTCACAGGCGGCGTCGTTGCGACCGCGATCAGTGCGCAGCAGACGATCATCCAGTATCCGGACGGGCTTAGCTCTTCCACGCTCGAAGAGTGGGCTCTGCCGAACATTGGGCCGACGGACGCCCTTCTCCGCGGAGCCGGTGTACCGGGCGCGCTCATCGTCCACGCCAATGATCTCAATGCCAATCCACTCGAGATCCTGGCAGACGGCAGCACCCGCGCCATTCCGTGGGATGGGACGAGCCTTCCGGTCTTCGCTGGGGGCGGCGTGTTGTTCCCGCAGCCTCCTGCCGGCTCCGGCGCCAACCCGATCCTTCCCGGCGGGTCGGCGTCACCCATCCTCATCACCGGCGGTTTCGGCGGGACCGAGGTTTCACTCATGCGCTACGACAACACGAGTGGCGCCTGGGTCACCGTCGATAATTCGAGCAACGTGGTCGATGGGGAAACGGCCTGGACGAATCCATGGGGACCAGGCGCTGTCGAACAGTCATCCTCGACGCGTACCAAATACGGCCTCGTCCAGGTTGACCAGGTCTCTTACCATTCCCCCTATGTGGTGAGTTTCGGGTCAGTATCGGCCGACGAACTCGCTTCGCTGACGTCCGATTTCCAGTCTCACTTCCAGGGTGCCATCACGGCAACCGAGGCCTGGAACGAGAAATTCATCACGAGCCCCACTGCTGACGTCAACTCCTGGGGACCGCTGCCTCCGGGCGCATCGAACCCGGACGCCATGCCTTCGGATCTGTTCACGCCGAGCTTCACCTTGCCGGAAGGGGCGACGGAATCGGTCCAGGAACTGTTCCAGGCCCGCGTGATGGCGTCTGCATTGATGAACTACGGCATCGCCTATGAGCATCACCACGCTCCCACCTGGTATGCGTATGAGCCGGGATCGGATGAGGGGATGCTGCCGCAGGTGGCCTGGGGCGCAAGTGTATCCGGCTTCCACACCCAGGGCATGGACTGCACCGACTTCACGAGCTGGTACTACAACTTTGCGTTCGGTTTCTGGATCAACTCGGATACCCAGATCCAGGCCAACCAACTCACCGTCGATGTGGGCTGGCTCGGCAAGACGCTGACCGCCGAACGCGTGGCAGTGGCCACGGATATCTATGGTGCGGACGGACAGGCCACCGATGCCGAGATCCAGGCCTATCTAGAGGCCACGCTGCAGCCAGGCGACATCCTCTATATCTCGCCGACCCCTGTGAATGGTGATCCGAGCCATGCGACGCCTGGCCAGGCGAGTCATGCGATCACCTGGATGGGCGACTACGCGCAGCTCGCCGGCGGCGGCGGCAATTTCGTGATCGATTCCACGGGCAGCGAGTCATACGACAGCAACGGTCAGTACTACCCCAACGGCGTCGAAATCCGGCAGTTCGACGCCGAGACCTGGTACTTCAAGAACATCGTTGGTGTCACCCGCTGGTTGACTGCGGAGAACGTCGACACACTTGCCGACGGCCTCGGTTTCTCAGTCTGAGCTTCCGGCCGTTCTTGGCCATTTCGTGGCCCATCTTGGAAAAGCCCGGCGAATCTCGATCCGCCGGGCTTTTTTCAGACACTCGCGTGAGCGGGCATGAACTTGAGCGCCACGCCGTTGATGCAGTAGCGCAAGTAGGTTGGGGGCGGGCCGTCTTCGAACACATGGCCGAGATGGCTGCCACAGCGCGCGCAGTGCACTTCCGTTCGAGTCATCCCATGGCTGTGATCGACCGACGTCTCCACACTGCCGGGGACGGGATCGTTGAAGCTTGGCCAGCCCGTGCCGCTTTCGAACTTCAGGCTTGATTCGAACAGGGGTTGGTCACAACCCACGCAGGAAAACGTGCCGGCGCGTTTTTCGTGGAGCAGGGCGCAACTGCCGGGGCGCTCGGTGCCGTGGTCGCGCATGATGTAATACTGCTCGGGCGTGAGCAGCGCCCGCCATTCGGCCTCCGTCCGCGTGACTGGGAAGTGGGTGCTCGCCATGAATGACCTCCTGGATCAGGCATCAGACGCCGTTCCCGGAAAACGAAAATTCGGGGTCGGCGTCGGGTTGCTCTCAATCTGGTATGTCGCGGGCGAAATCGCAATGCGCGCACATCGCTGCGCTCGGGTCCCCGCTCACGGCCGCGCCTGGGCCGCGCGCGAGGGGCAGGGTGCAGGCTTATCCGCGAGTGGACGATCGGAAAAGCCGGGCGTCCGCCGGCTGCGACGCAACGCGCCACTGCCAAATCGCCCGGGCGGGCGTATGAACAGGCCGCACGCGAAACGCAATCCGCTGGCGTTCGAGCGTGAGTGTGTGCGCTCTGGGATGCTTACGTTATGAAGTGGGAACTCTTTCTCGGCCTTCCCCTGGTGGTTGCCGCCTTCGTCATGGTTTTCCGGTTCCTGTTCCACATGGATTGATGCATTGCCCAGGCCCATGATTCGGGCAGGCTCATGCGGCTGCCCGGATTACGGCCAGGCCAGTGCCATGTCCGCTGCCGCTTTGCGCAGGAGCCCCACGAGCGAGATGATGCGTTCGGGCGGAAGCCGTGATATCGGCGCCGCTACGCTCATGGAACCGACGAAGACATCCTCGCGAAAGATCGGAACGGCGACGGCGCCCACGCCGACTTCGGCCTCCTCGCGGGCGAGGCCATAGCCGCGCTGTCGCGTTTCGTCGAGCTCGCGCGTGAGGTCGGCGAGGTTGCGAATGGTGTTGGGCGGCGCATCCGCCCATTTGCCGAGGCCTGACGCGATGGCGATTCGCGCGGCGTCCTCCGGCGACAGCGTCGCGAGCCAGACCTTTCCGTTCGCCGTCGCGAAGGGAACGATGCGCTCGCCCATGTCCGGCTCGTAGACGAGCCCGGCCCGGCGCCCGCGTGCAGACGCCGTCCAGACCAGCGTTTCGTTCTGCACGGTGGTCAGGCGCACCAGTTCCTTGGTGCGTTGCGCCACGTCGTCGAGGATCGGCTGCCGCAGGTTCGCCGGATCGAGATGGGTCAGAAGACGCTGGCCGATCAGCGCCATGTGCAGCGTCAGGCTATAGCACTCGCTTTCCTGGCTTTGATCGGCCCAGCCATTGTCCACGAGAGACGTTAGGATCCGGTGCGCAGCACTTTTGGGGATATTCAGTCGATGGGCGATATCCGACAGCCGGATGGGCTCTTCCGCAAGCGCCAGAAGCTCCAGCATCGCCAGCACGCGGTCGACCGGTCCGCTGGGTGGCTCGCGACCGATGTCCTGGATCGAGCCGGATTTCCAGAGGCTTGTTTTTCCAGACAGCGCCGTCATGGCTAATGGGCCTCGCCGTGCAACACGCCGCGCGACAGGAAGATTTCGGTGATTTCCTCGGTTTTCTCAAGGAACTCCGGATCGCGGCGGGCTGCCAGGCCGCGCGGGCGCGCCATGTTGATCTCCATGATGCGCTCAATGCGGCCGGGGCGCGGCGTCATCACGATCACCCGATCGGCGAGCAGCACCGCCTCGTCAATGGAATGGGTGATGAACAGGATGGTCATGCGGTGCTTCAGCCAGAGCGCTTCCAGATCGACGCGCATCTGTTCGCGTGTTAGCGCGTCGAGCGCGCCGAAGGGCTCATCCATCAGGAGAAGACGCGGCTGTAGAAGCAGGGCGCGCGCGATCGACGCGCGCTGCTTCATGCCGCCCGACAGTTCGTGAGGATAGCGCTCGACGAAATCGGCGAGCCCCACGCTTTTCAGGAGCTCCAAGGCCTTGGCGCGCAGCGGTGCCTTGCTCTGGCCCACCATGTCGGCGGGAAAAAGAACGTTCTCCAGGATCGTGCGCCAGGCGAGCAGGACGTGATTCTGGAACACGATGCTCATGCCGGAGGGCGGTTTGGTCGAGGTATCGTCGAAAACGGTGATCTTGCCGGTGGTGGGCAGGGACAGACGGGAAATCAGCCGCAGCATGGTCGATTTGCCACAGCCCGAAGGCCCGACGACGGCGACGAACTCACCGTCGCCGATAGTGAGGTCGACGCGTTCGAGCGCAACAACGGGGGCGCCTGCCGTGCCGAAGGTTTTCGTAACCCCCTCGAGCGTAACGCCAGGACGATAGGGCGTGCCCGCAGGAACTGCACCCGCGCTCGTCGTGGCATCACGCGTGCTGGCATCGCTCATCCACTATCCTCCCTTGGCCGCGACCTGCGGCGCGAAAATTAACTTGACGGAACGTTGTTCCAAACAGAACTATGTTCCAGCAATAGGTCAAGCCCTTCGATGACGAAACGGCGCGCTCGGGAGGAAAAATTTGAAAGCGATGGGTGGTTGGATGCGCCAGCTGCAGACGGCGGCGAGCCTCGTCGGTGCCGTTCTGGCATGGGAACTGGCGGTGCGCGTCTTCAAGACACCGGAGTATATCCTGCCCGCGCCAAGCAAGGTGCTGTACGACCTGTTCCGGAACTATGCGGCCGTGCTGCCGGCCTCCTACTATACCATGCAGCCAATGGTGCTCGGCTTCCTTGTCGCGGTCGTGCTGGGTGTGCTGCTTGCACTGCTCGTGGTCTATTCGCATCTTTTCGAACGGATTTTCTATCCTTTGCTCGTTGTGCTGCAGATCATCCCGAAAATCGCGATCGCGCCGCTCTTCATCATTTGGGTCGGTTTCGGGCTGCCATCGAAAGTACTGCTCGTCTTCCTGCTGTCGTTCTTCCCGATCGTCGTGAATTCGATCGTTGCCTTCAAATCCATCGAGAGCGACGTTTATGACCTCGCAAAGTCTTATCGAGCTAGCAGGCTCAAGATCTTCTGGCGGGTGGAGCTGCCGAGCGCACTGCCTTCGCTGTTCGCGGGTTTCAAGGTGGCTGCCGCGCTCTCCGCGACTGCGGCGGTCGTTGCCGAGTTCGTGGCCTCGGACAATGGCCTCGGCTACCTGCTGCTGAACTACAACGGGAACCTCAACACCAGCATGACCTTTGCCGTCATTCTGGTGCTGAGCCTCCTTGGGCTTATTCTCTATGGTGTTGTGGAGCTCATCGAGCGGTGGGCCATTCCATGGCATGTGTCGCAGCGTCGTGATGATTTTACGGTCGGAAAGAGCGGGGTGTGAGCGCCAGCGATCCGTGCCGCAGCCTTTGAAGTGAGCCGGCGATGTATGTCGTCGTCCGTGAGAAGGCTCAGGCATAAGGGGCAGGTGTAGCGAAGCACTGGGCGAGGCGAGCAACTCGACGGCCGCGATGTACCCAGAATTTCAGACCGGTGACGGTCTATGTTCAGAGTCACAGATATAAATTCAGGGAGATACGTTATGGGGATGATGAAGCACACACGGCGCGGGATCATCGCGCTAGCCATAAGTATGGGCATGGGTGCGGCAGCGATCTCGCCGGCCGCCGCACAGGATGCCGTGAGCCTGCGCCTGAACTGGTTGCTCAGCGGCGTTCATTCGATTTTCTATTACGGCGTCGACAAAGGCTTTTACAGCGACGAGAAGATCAACCTCACCATCGGCGAGGGACAGGGCTCGGCGCGCGCGGTGCAGGTGACGGCGACTGGCGGCGATACGTTCGGCGTGGCCGATGGCGGCAGCGTGATCGCCGCCGCGACACGCGGCGCGCCGGTCAAGTCCGTGCTCGGCATCATGAACACCTCGCCTTACGGCATGTCTTTCCGGGCGGACTCCGGCGTCAAGACCATCAAGGACGTGGAAGGCAAGACGATCGGCGCCACCGCCGGTGAAGCCTCCATGGCGCTCCTGCCGGCCATCTGGAAGAACAACGGCATTGATCCCAGCAAGGTTCGCATCCTCAACGTCGATGGCCCGGGCAAGCTCGTGGCGATCCTCGAGAAGCGGGCTGACGGCATTCTGGCGGGCCTCGAAGGCCAGGTCATAATCCTGGAGCAGCGTGGGCTCGACCAGAAGGTGTTCTCCTTCGCCGAGCTCGGTGTGAACACGCAGGGGCTGACGATCGTCGCCAGCAACAACACCATCGAGAACAAGAAGGACCTCGTGCAGCGCTTCGTTCGCGCCACGGTGAAGGCGATGGAAGCCGCCAAGGCCGATCCCGACGCGGCCGTGGCGGCGGCCATGAAGGCACGCCCCGAGGCCGACAAGGGCCTCTTGAAAGCTCAGCTTCTGGCCTCGATCAATCTGATCCCCTCGCCGGAGGCGCCAAATCTGCCGATCGGCGAAATGGCACCGGCCGATTGGACGCGCACGCTCGACCTGATGAAGTCCTATCAGGACGTTTCCACGACCATGACACCCGAGAGCTTCTACACCAACGAATTCGTCAAGAAGTAGCAGCGCGATCCGCCGCATCACGCATGCGGCGGATCATCTTGAACCGAAATGAATGACGGTTACGCGATGGTCGCACAGTATGATCTGACAGGGCGGGTCGCCATCATCACCGGCGGGACGGGTGGTTTCGGCCAGGCGATCGCCGCGCGTCTTGCCGGATGTGGGGCGATCCCGGTGCTGTGGGATTTGCCGGCCTCGCTCTCGCGGGCCGGGGAGCTCTCCCATGCCGCGCAGCCAGTGGACGTGACGGACGCGGTGAGTGTCGAGGCAGCCGCCGCTGATTTTGCCGAGCGTTTCGGTGTGCCCGACATCCTTGTCAACAATGCCGGCATCGTTGGCGAGGTGCGTCGCACGTGGGAGATCCCGGTCGACGAATTCCGCCGTATCGTCGACGTCAATCTCGTGGGTGCCTTCCATGTCTGTCGCGCGGTCGTGCCGTTGATGCTCGCGAGGGACATGGCCGAGCGGCGGGGGCGGATCATCAATGTCGCCTCCATTCAAGCGAAGGAAGGCATGCACAATGCCGCCGCCTATAGCGCCGCAAAGGCCGGCCTCGTGGCGCTGACGAAGAGCCTCGGCAAGGAACTGGCGGAGGAGGGGATTCTCGTCAACGCCATCACGCCGGCCGCTTCGCTCACCGCGATGAGCATCGATGCGCCGCCGGAGCGGCTGGCGGATATCCTGGCGCGCATTCCGATGCGTCGTTTTCTCCAACCGGACGAGGTGGCGGCGATGATCGCCTGGCTCGCCTCCGACGAATGCAGTTTCAGCACTGGCGCCGTCTTCGACCTGTCGGGCGGCCGGGCGACTTACTGAGGTACATGTCATGGCATTGCTGGGACGCGCCGTTGTCGCGATTTGGAATGATATCCTGCCGGAGGGGAAAGCCAACTTCATCGAGTGGCACAACCGCGAGCATATTCCCGAGCGCGTAGGGATCCCGGGTTTCCTGCGCGGGCGACGCTACGACGCTTACTACGGCGACCCGGCCTACTACACGTTGTACGAGGCGGAGGATGCGGGCGTTCTCGTCGGCAAGGACTATCTCGAGCGCCTGAACAATCCAACGCGTTGGACGAAGGAGGCGACATCTGCCTTCCGCAACACCACGCGTGGGGTCTGCGAGACCGTCTTTTCGAAAGGCATTGGTGACGGAGGCGTGATGATGACCTTGCGCTTCGATGCCGAAGCGGAGAAACGCGAATCTCTCTCGGATTACCTGGGAAAGCGCCTTGGCGAAGTCTCCGGCCATTACGCGATCTCGGGCGTGCATCTGTGCATCGCCGATGCGGCGGCGAGCGGCATCGAGACCGCGGAGAAGAAAGGACGCGAGGTCGGCGTGCCGAACTGGATCGTCATGATCGAGGGATCCGAGACGGCAGCGGTGGACGCCGCCACGGACCACTTGCTGCATGGTGGGCTCGTCGCGCACGGCGCGATCGAGGAGCCGGTGCGGGGCCTTTATCGTCTGGAATATTGCCTCACCGATTTCGCCCGCTGACGTCGGAGTGGGTGACGTGACGCGGCAGGAGGCGATGCGCCGAAAGCGGGTCGCAAAGTCGCCCGCCTTCCGCACGAGGCTCGCAGTGTACCCTCAGGAGCGCGGCCGGGGTGCGGCCGCGGCAGTTATACCAATGCGTTGACGCCGCTCATGTATATCCCTGCGAAGGCGATCTTGCCATCCCTGATATGGTAGAATGAGGCGTTGTGCTTGTGGTGCTCGCGGCCGGAGGGCTCGGTATTGATGACGTCGAGCTGGCAGGCGATGCGCTGGACCTCCGCGTCGAACACCCACGAAAAGTTTCCGTGCCAGATCTTCGCATAGCGGCCGAAAAGCCGCTCGAACATCGCCCGCACGCCGGCGTCCCGGCCGGTGTGGTCGAGCTGGTCGGTCTCGATGCGAAACCGACAGTCCTCAGTGAGGATCGCCATCAAGCCATCAATGTCCTTCCCATCGACGCAGCGAAAGTAATGCTCCAGAAGCGCGATGGCTTCGTCACGGGCGAGATGCGAGTGCTGGGTGACCATGACACACTGAACCTTTGCCATGAGGGGGTAAGATCCCGCCTGCGAAACTAAAAGACGCCCACGCCGTCAGCCTGGATTGTCAGATGGCGGGCGCCACCACATGAACGGTAATGTGGTTGGTTCCTACGAGAACGTCATCCGGAGTATAAGCGGAGAGAACAAAATCGAAGTCTGTATAGGGTGTGAAATTATATGGAGGCGCGCCATAATAGCCTTGAGCGATTTTGTTAATTTCACTTAAGATAAAATCGGAGCCAATATTGATGGTTCCCTGGGCCAGATGAGCGTTATCGCCGTCAGCATCAGTAAAGCGGACAATATCAGCTTGATCCAGCCAATCGGTCGCGCCATTCGATGCGCTGAGGCTTAGATCGATGTAGCTGCGGCTGAAGCTCAGATCAACGTCGATCTGAAGCGTGAAGCGATAATCTTCAAGTCGTCCGCCCTGACCGTCCAAGCCGGTCAGTACAGAAAAATCGATAGACCAGGCCGCCAGCTCACTGCGCGTTTCGGTCGCGCCGTGCACGCCGGCGACTTGGCTTCCCGAGTCGACGGTGAACTGTACACGCCCAGTCGCGTCAAGGCTTCGTACAACTGTCTCGTCGCTCCCGTTGTAGGACGCCTTTAGCGCAAGCTCGATACCCGCATAGTCGTTCCTGACGAGGCTGAAATCGTTCGGAGTGTGGCCGGGGCCAAGGTATAGATCACCAGTGGCGGGATCATATCCTGCACTGTCGATGGTAGCGTCTGTTTCGTGGTTGCGCTGACCGGCGCGAGCGATGCCCTGCTCCCAATCATAGGAGAGTGTCGCTTCATAAGTTGCTCTATCGCTCTCAAGCCCCGAATAGACTGGGCGGGCCTCAACCCAATCGGGCATCAATTGTTGCAGATCGGCTAGGAGGTCCGCATCGAAATTGCGGCTTGCCATGTCCGCGACGGAACCCTTTCCAAGGAGGATGTCGTGGACGGACTGGTCGAGACCGGGCGCAAACCTGCCTGTGAAATCGTCCACCGGAGCGCCGCCGTTCTCCAAATAGCGAGCATACTCTGCAGCGAGGCGGACAAATGCGACGTTGACGGCCTCAGCAGCTGCGCCGAGTGTAACGGTCCCGAGGACCTCGTGATCCAGCGCGGTCGGATCGTCATATCCCAGTGGGCCATCGTTTGTCAGAGCAAGCGTGCCACCATGCAACCTCGAGAGGTAATCATATTCATTGTTGAGAGAAATCCAGCGTGCCACAAAGCCATTCCCCTCAGAGGAGGAGGCGAGGCCATTGACGGTGGCGCCGGGAAGGGTGAAGTGCATTCCCTCTTCCACGAATACGCCACTGACTCCTTCGAGGTAGGGACCACGATAGAGGGCAGCTTCCCTAACGCCTGCGCCAAGGTGAACGCTCCCACCTCCCGTAAGGGTGAGGGGGAATAGTAACATGAGTGAGCCGATTTCGACCGCAGTCTCGGGTGGTACGTCGAACCCCTTCAGGTATCTGAGATCGTCGAAGCTCCAGCTTAGCGTCTTGTCACCATGATAAAGATGGTAGGCGCCGTTACCCGCGCCAAAAGTATATTCGCCTGGCAAGGTTAGATGGAGAACGCCGTCATCGAACCTTGCAATCGGTATGTCTGTTATCGAGCCGTGGGGCTGGGTCAGCGTCCCATCTAGCGCGTCAGCGATGAATGCACCGAGGTTCCCGCCATGAGCTGCCCGAAATTCTGCCGAGGCAAAGAAGGCGTTGGCGAGTTCTGGGCCGTTGAGCTGCCCGTTTTCGAAGGCCTGCGTCCAATAGGCGAGACCGGCTTGGTCAGGCCCACGCCCGAGCAGGTTCTGGTAGAACAGCGTGACAAGTTCTCCGGCAGAGACCTCTCCGCCGATTTCCGGGTGCAAGGCCTTGAATTCCGCCGAACCCGCAAACTCGTCCATGATTGCGCTGAATGAGAGAAGGCCGCCGGTATAGACGTCAGACCAGAACGTGAAACCAGCTGCATCGGGCGCACGTCCAAAGGCCCCCTGGTACAGCGCGAGCGTCGGCAAGATCTCGTTGTGAATAAGGGTATATTCAGATGAGGTGATGAAATCCTGGCGGATGGCTTCGATTGAACGGCCGCTCCCCAGCAGGCTATTCCAATACCCTTCTTCTGCTATGTTCGGCGAGCGAAACAGCAGCTCCTGATAGAGCAAATGAATCTCTGTGGCCATTGATGCTTCCCCCACCATTGCAACGGCGCGGATTACGCGAGCTGCCAGGTTAACGCAAGGGCGGAACGCCTGTGGAAACTGCCTTTGGTTTCAAATTCTTGCGAGATTTTCAAAAGTTACTCGAAATGTCATCACCGGCGATCCCAATGAGATCGCCGGTGATGTCGCTCCCCCCGAATTTATATCGTCTCAGCTTGCGAAGAAATTTTGCGTGCCGTGCGCTTCGATGGCCTCGGCGAGGCGATTCAACGCGTGGACATAGGCGGCAGTCCGCACCGATACGCCCTTTTCGCGGGCGGTGTTCCAGATCGCCCGGCCTTCGCGCTCCATGATCACGCGCAGGCGCTCGTGAATTTCCTCGAGTGTCCAGTAATAGCCCTGACGGTTCTGCACCCATTCGAAATAAGAAACGGTGACGCCGCCGGCATTGGCGAGGATGTCCGGCAGGACGATGACGTTCTTGCGTGCCAGGATCGCGTCCGCGGTCGGAGTGACCGGGCCGTTGGCGAGCTCTAGAATGAGCTTCGCCTTGATGGTCTCCGCATTTCCCTCGTGGATCATGTTTTCGAGGGCTGACGGCACCAGCACGTCGCAGTCCACGCCGACGAGTTGCTCAGCGGCAAGAGCCTGATGGCCATGGGAGCCGACGGTTGACACCACCGATTGCCCCCGTTCCTTCGCGACCAGCAAGGAATGAATGTCAAGCCCGCCGGACGCGTAGACGGCTCCCTCGGAGTCCGAGACCGCGACGATCTTGTGGCCATCGGCAGCGAGAAGGCGTGCAATATGCTGGCCTGCGTTGCCGAAGCCCTGGACGGCGACCTTCAACGTCTGGCCAAGCCCGAGATCCGCTGCGAGGTGTCGCGTCAGATAATAGCCGCCGCGCGCCGTCGCATCCCCCCGCCCGAGCGACCCGCCAAGGGCAAGCGGCTTTCCAGTGATGACTGCGGGTGCCGCCTCTCCGACGATCTGGGCGTATTCATCGGCCATCCACCCCATGATCATGGCATTGGTGTAGACATCAGGCGCGGGAATGTCGCGGTCCGGGCCGATGATGCGTGAGAAGGCCTGGATATAGGCGCGGGAGAGACGCTCCAGCTCGGCCTTGGACAGTTTACGCGGGTCAACCTGAACGGCGCCCTTGCCGCCACCATAGGGCAGGTTCATGACGGCGCATTTGAAGGTCATCCAGAAGGCGAGCGTTTCCACCTCGTCAGCCGTCGCATCGGGATGGAAACGGATCCCGCCCTTTGTCGGGCCGCGCGTATCATCGTAGCGACAGCGCCAGGCCAGGAACGATTTTCGCGATCCATCATCCATACGGATCATCAGGCGGACTTTCGTCGTCTCGCGTGCAAATTTGAGCTTCTCGATCACGTCCGCATCAATGGCGAGATGGGCGGCGGCTTCGTCCAGACGAACGAGTGCGTAATCGAGAAGGCTGCCTTCGGACATGATTGCTCCTGCTGTATGAGTGAGGGCACGCGTCTGCATAATCAGACAGCAGGAGCAGCACAAGCATTGCGCAGGGATGCGCCAAAAAAAGATGCTATTTTATGCGATGCTTACGAGATAGGCGAGATCCGCCTTTCTTCTGAGCAGTTCGGATCTTCAATGCGGAGCGGCCGGTCTGATCGTGGGTTCCTTATCATGGGTGCCGAAGCGCTCTACCATCGTAGCGCTCGCTTCATTGAGGCCAATGACATCCACCTCAAGACCATGGCGCCGCGCTTTCAGGACGATCCGGTCGAGCGCCCCCACCGCGGAGATATCCCAGAAGTGCGCCTTGCTGACATCGATGATGATCGCCTTGACAGGCTCCAGAAGGTCGATCGCGTCGAAGAAGGCGTTCGCCGTGGCGAAGAAGATCTGTCCTTCCACATAATAGGTCCGTGTCCGTTCATCGGGTGACAGGACTGACGTGACGCGGCTGAGGCGCGCCACTTTCCCGGCGAAGAACACGCCGGACAGAAGGACGCCAACAAGGACGCCTTTGGCGAGGTCGTGTGTTGCCACGACCGTTGCGACGGTCGCGAGCATGACCGCGGACGAAGGCAGCGGGTTCGCCCTGAGGCGAGCAAGGGAGCGCCAGGAGAATGTGTTGATCGAGACCATGATCATCACGGCCGTGAGCGCCGCCACGGGAACGACGGCGAGTAGATCCTGCAGTGCGATGAGCAGTACGAGCAGGAATATCCCCGCGGTGAGTGCGGAAAGCCGCCCGCGGGCGCCGGATGAGACGTTGATCACCGACTGGCCGATCATCGCGCAGCCGCTCATTCCGCCAAAGAAGGCGGATGCGATATTGGCGGTGCCTTGGCCGACGCACTCACGATTCTTGTTGCTGGGCGTATCGGTCATGTCGTCGACGATCTGCGCCGTCAGCAGCGACTCGAGAAGGCCGACAGCCGCGAGCGGAGCGGCCACCGGCAGCAATATGGCAAGCGTTTCGAAGGTCCAAGGCACATCCGGCAGGCCGAAAACCGGCAGTGTCGAAGGCAGCTCTCCAAGATGTGCAACCGTTCGAACTTCCAGGCCAAATACCGCCGTGATCACCGTCAGCACGAGGATGGCCACCAGCGGGGAGGGGATAGCGCGCGTGATCCTTGGCAGGAGATAAATGATGGCAAGCCCCAGGGCGATGAGCGCGTAAGTCGCCGGCGGCACATTGATGAGTTCCGGCAGCTGCGCCATGAAAATGAGGATCGCCAGCGCATTCACAAATCCCGTCATCACTGATTGGGACACGAAGCGCATGAGCCGGCCGAGTTTGAGGAGCCCTGCCAGAATTTGCAGAACACCCATCAGGATGGTGGCGGCGAAGAGATATTGAACACCGTGCTCCTTCACGAGATCTGCCATGAGCACGGCCGTTGCGGCGGTCGCGGCCGAGATCATGGCGGGTCTGCCTCCGGTGAAGGCGATCACGCATGCGATAACGACGGACGCATAGAGGCCGACCTTCGGGTCGACGCCGGCGATGACGGAAAAGCCGATCGCTTCAGGGATAAGCGCCAGGGCAACGACAATGCCTGAGAGCACATCGGCGCGGATATTGCCGAACCATTCGCGGCGGATCGAAGAAGTGGAAAGCATGGGCAAGGTGTTCCGCAAAGGAGGCGCACAATGAAAGGCATGCATCGGCGAGGAAGCCGTGCTGCGCAGCCTGATTGTCTTTTGCGTGGTCCGGCGGATCGGCGGCCGAAAGAGCCACCCGGATTTTCACCGGGTCCAGTCGAATGCCCCTCTCTAGCAACGGTTCATGTCACCGCGCAAGAGGACCTGCGGGGCACGTCCTCCTCATTCAGTCTTCGGACGACGCGGAACTGTGAGATTGGCTCCGGCGTTCTAGGGGGACGATCCCTCGCGAAAGCGTCCTTCGTCGCGCTGCCCGACTGCGGGTGGCTAGAGCATGAAAATGTGGGAGGTTTGGTCATGCGGTTGCCATTGATCATTGGAGCTGTTCTCGCCCTTACGACAATTCCCGCTGTTGCCCAGGACATGACTGGAAAGCGTGATTGGGATGACCGCCGCGGCTACAGTCGGGACTGGCACTCAGACCGGGACGACCGCAGAGACCGAGCTGATCGTGAGGACCGTGACGAGCAGCGGGATTGGCGCAGTTCCATGCATGAGATGCACGATCATGACCATGATGACGAAGACCATGGAGGCGGCAGCGGCTTTCTGATCCGAAGCGGCGATACACGTCTTGCCGTGCGTTGCGGTGACCGGGAGACGATGCGCTCCTGCGTGGACGCAGCATTGGTGCTGTTTGACCGGGTGCAGTCACGCGTAACGGCGGATAAGCCTGCCACAAACAATCCGCAGGCAGCACCGAGCGCTCAATAACCTGCCAGAGCAGCAAGGAAAGCCTCAGGCGCATCGCGCCTGGGCCTTCTTTCGGTCTGGGTAATCAGTCAAGCACTGGGCGATCTGCAGCGGCTGGCGGCAGATGTAGCTCGGATGCACTCCTTCCGCATCTCGTCGGGAGGAGCTTCGCACGAATCTTACAGCGCCGGCTTCATCCCGAGAGGAAGCCGGTATTTTTGCCGTCGAGACTATGCGGATTTCGATCGGCCGGAGGATGGTACAGCTGCCCCGGCTTGAACGGGGGACCTCCTGATCCACAATCAGGCGCTCTAACCAACTGAGCTACAGCTGCGCAGATCCATGATAAGCGCCCGGCGAGGGCGTGCATATCCATCAGCGAGCGGGAAACTATGCGCAACCACGCGCGAATGCAAGATCCACGTTGCATCGAATTAAATGGTGGGATGTCCCCGCTTCCCAATCCATCGATGGCACGGAAAAAACAATGTTTTCCCGTGTATTACGCGAATAAGCCCCGCGCTCGTGGCGCAGGGCCGCGGCGGAGGCGCGTCCCGCAGGCTCCTCCACCCACTGCTAAATCTCACGACAATCCACAACTGTGGTGCGCAAAGCCGCCGCTTCCCCTCGGCCTTACCGATGTCGGTTCGCCTCTTTGGCAGTCGCCACCACGTCATTGGTGTAGCGTGTCGCGGTCTCGGCGATATCCCGAACGCGCGCCGTCGCATCCTCGTACTGCCGCCGCAATTCCCGCGTCTGCAGTTCAACGGCTTCCGCCATCGAGCTCACGTTCATCAGCGAGCGCCATAGGCCGAACGTCGCATCCGTCTGGCTGCGCAAAAGGTCCAGGATTTTGCCGTTGATCTCGTTCGCAGCCCGGCTGGCCACGTTCGCGTTAGCGATCACGCTGCGGTTCCACGTGTCCCGCTGCTCCTGCGCCGTCGCGTAAGCCTTTCGCGCCTGCTGCAAGCCGCTCTCGGCGATCGCGGCAAAAGAGGAGTTCTCCTGGCGGCCACCGGATTGAGCTTGAGTGACAGATGCCCGCGATACCTTGAGCGAGGCCGCCACGGCCTCTTCTGCAAGTTTCGCAAGCTCCTCGGTCTGGCGAAGCGTCGCCTCGGCCTGTGCCGCCAGCGCGGCGGCGTCGGCCTTCGCCACGGGCTCGGGAGAAGTCACGGGCTTCTTCGAAGCGGTAGGCGCGGAGGATGGCGACGCGATTTTTTCAGGTTTGGCCAAGACGGGCTTGGACGCCGCGGCAGGCTTCGTCTCGACAGCGGCCTTGGACCCGGACGCGGGCTTCGTCTGATCGGCCGTCGGGCCATTCGAGGCTGCCTTTGGGCCTGACGCTGTTGACGGTTTGGCCTCGGCCTCTTTCCCTGAAACGGGAGCGGGTTGGCCTGCCTGAGGCTTCGCGGTGGCATTGGCACCGCTCTGGGGCGCGCCTGGTTTGGAGCCCGCGGACGCCTTCTGGCTTGCACTGCTTTGGGAGTTTGAGGTGGCTGCTTCGGTCGAGCTCACCTTTTTTTGCTCAGGCTGCCCCTGCCTGGCTGTGGTCTTGGGCGTGCCGACCTGTGGCTTGGCTGTGGCCGCGCCATCGGCCGCGGCCCTGCCGGATGGAGCGGTCTTAGCGGATGAAGATGTGTCAGGTGACTTGCGTTTGTCCATGGGTACAACTCCTCATGGGCGAATGGAATAGGATCCCAGTCATGCCGGGCCGTGAGTTCCCGCATCCGCCATACCGACAACCAGGTAAGCCGGCCCTGGCCTCCCACGGAGTACAGCCAGGACGGCCATTTGCATCTCGTGACTTCTGACAGGTCGACCTTCGAGAGGGATCTGGGCCAACCCGTCTGCGCGGGCTTGCATCTTCCTGTGCAGCTTACCGGGTATCGAACCGGAAGTTCGGCCTCAGTCACCCGGTGAGGAGACTTGTGTTTGGCCGATCTCCCGTTCGGAAAACGCATCCATCCCGATAGAGCGGGAATAATCCTATGCCTAAGATCAGCCAGCCTTGGATGTTCCATTCTTCCCGGCGGGCTTGGTCGCTGTTTGCGTTACGTCCTCACCGGCCTTCTGGACCGCGGCCGTGAAGTCCTTCAGCTGGTTCTGCAAGGAGGCAACCTGGGACTGCAGGTAGTCGGCCTGGTGCTTCATGGCCTCGCTGACATCCTTCGACTTCACGAGCTTCTGCGCGAGATCCAGGGCTGCCGTCACATTATGCTCGGCGTAGGCGAGCGTCCGGCGCGTCACATCACCCGCCCCGGCATTGAATGAATTCGGCGCGGCGAAGGTATCAACCGCTTTGTTCGCCGCATCGAGGAAGCCGGTGAAAGCCTTGCGGGCTTGCTCCACGCCCTGCTCGGCAAACTGGCGAAACTCGGCGGGGATCTCATAATGCGGGAAATTGGACTGGCTCATGGTATGCTCCTTGGGATTTATATCGGTTTGTGCGATGCAATATACATGTTGCAGTGCACAAGCGCAAGGTGCGCCAGGGCAGCTGGAGCTGGTTTCTGCTGTGCTGATCAGCCTTCTTAAGGAAACTGTCGTCCATACTATGCCATCTTGCCAGCCGCCGCATTAACACTAACATCAGGTTAGTGCGGATAGGTCGGTTGCGTGCCGTGACGGCCTGGTGCGGGGCCTGTTATTAAGGCTTCGTTAGCTATCGAGCGTTTGGCACGATCGGTATCAAAGCGGATCAAGGCTGAGTTGAAGGAGTTCAGCGCGGTGATAGCCGATCTACGGCGAGACACATCGCTGGCGCCGTTCCTGAAGTCCAGGACGGCAGTGATCGTATGGTCAGTGGCAGAGCCCCGTGTGATCTGGGCCTCGGCCGAGGCCAGGCCGCTTATTGCCGCTCTCTCTGACGATCAGACTGGGGCCTTGACCCCTGAAACGGCAAGCCGGCTTGCGCGGCTTGCCCTCCATATGCCGGCACATGGCGTCCGCCTCGAGCGGTGGCGCATCAATAGTGGCCGCCAAAGCGACATCGTGACGCTGGCCTGCCGTCCCGTTGCCGCGGGCGCCGGCGAAACCTTGCTTGTCACGGTTGTCGTCGGTGCGCTGCCGCGCGCAATGGCGGCCAGCCTGGCTTCCATGGTCCCCGAGCCGGAGGCCGATGAGCCCGGCCGCCTTGCCGGGGGAGAGCTCTCGGCGGCGGAGATTTCCAAACAGCCCCGTGACCTGCCAGCCTATATCCGCGCGCTTGCGAAGACGCGCCGAAGCCTGCGTTTCGTTTGGGCGTCCGATATCGCAGGCCGCCTCCTCAAGGTTTCGCCGGAACTCGCGACGGTGGTCGGGCCCGTGGCGGCTGATATCGTCGGGCGGCGTTGGGACGATCTGATCGGCTCTGTCGTCCATGATCCGGAAGGGAATATCGCGGCAGCCCTTGCGCGTCGCCAGACCTGGTCGCGTTCTTCGGTTCTGTGGCAGGTCGGAACCGGCGAGGCACTGCTTCCGGTGGAGCTGGGGGCGCTCGTCGTGACTGCCGATGGCGAGCCGATCTTCCAGGGCTACGGGTTGTGCCGTCTGCACGGGTTGAAGGCCTCCGAGAGCCAGTTCTCCGAGGGCCAGTCTTCTGAACTCCGAGCCTCTGCGCTCCACTCTTCCGAAGTTCCGGACCTCAAGCCTCGAGAAACCGAACTCCGGGACACCGGCTTCGAGGACGAGAGCGACCTCGGCGCCGGGAGCGATGGGGAAGAGGGACGGGATGCGGCGTCAACGCGCATCCAGAGTGAACCTTTGACGATGGTCGCCGAGGACACCGCGGCCGATGAGCCCCTCGCCCCCGTGCAGGAGCCCGGTGGCATGCCGACCGAAGAGCCTGACGAGGCGCGCGCTGAAACGGCGGAGGTTGCGAGCGCGCTGCCTTGGGAACCGGCTGGGGAGGCGCCGCCGCCCGACACGGTACAGGTTTTGGCGCAAACGAACGCGCTGGATGACGAGGGGGTCTGCGTCGCGCCCGACGTCGACCAGCTGGAGGTCGTCACGGTCGAGGTGGCAGCCGCCGAGGCCGACACCATCGAGGGCGTTGCGGCCGAGGACGTGGTCCAGACCGATCTGCCCGGGCAAGCGTCTCCCGAGCCAGCATCTGACCAAAGGTTGGCGGGGGAAGAGCCTGCCGCTGAGGACGTGGTCCCGGAAGCACCCGTCGTTATCGCGGCGTCTGCCGGGGAGGCGGTCGTTGAGAATGGGTCCTCGTCGGAGGACGCATTCAGCAGCAAAGCTGATGCCGATGCGTCTGACGACGAAGCTGTCCCGCCACCGGATGCCAACGAGCAAACGGCGCCGGAGGCCCGTGTCGAGCCGGTACGGCCGACCGATCCGCCCGCTAATGACCAGACCGCGGCGGACAGCGGCCAAGCAGCGTCGCCGCCCAGTGAAGTCGAGCCCCCGGGGCAATTCTCGGCGGTGCGCGGGCAAGTCCGCGCCACGCTCGGGGCACCAAAGGTGGTTCCCTTGCGCGTGGTGGATCCCGCTCGCGGCAACGGGGGCGAGGCGGAGGCGCGCGCGCCGCAGCGGCCATCGCTTTCGACGAACGAGCGCAATGCCTTTCGCGAAATCGCACGTGCGCTTGGCGCGCGTTATCTCGGTGAGGAAGAACCGGGCGGTGTGCCAGAGGCAGGGCCTCCGCCCAGCCCCCCGCCCAAGCCTGCGCGAGGCGGTGAGGAACAGGCGGGCTCCGTGCAACAGGCTTCTCGGGAAGCGCCGCACCATGGAGCTTCGGAAGCGGTTGATGGCAAGGCACCGCAGTCCGGCGTGGAGACAGCCCGCGCGCAGGATGGCAAGAGCGCGCGCGCGATCAACTACGTCGGCGAACGCCCTTCCTTCGCGCCGCTCACTGACAAGCTACCGATCGGCATTCTGGTCAGTCGCGGCGATGACATTCTCTATGCCAATCGCACCTTGCTCGATTTTCTGGGCTATGCCGACATCACGGGCCTCGCGGCTGTAGGCTTGTGGAACCTCTTCGCCAGCCGAGCACAGGTTGGTGATGGCGCCGCGCCCGTCGCGCTGCGGGCGGCCAATGGTGACGATCTCGCGGTCGATGCCCGACTGACGACGCTGGAATGGAACGGCGCCCCGGCGACGCTTCTGTCCTTCCGCCGGTCGGTGGAGCCGGAAATCGCCGAACGTATCCGCGCCCTTGAAGGCGAACTTGTCCTGCACGAGGGGCAGGCGCAGGAACTGAGTCAAATCCTCGACACCGCCACTGACGGTGTCATCATCCTTGACGATGCTGGCAGGATCTTGTCTCTCAATCGTTCCGCGGAAGCGCTGTTCGGCTATGATGAGGGCGATGTCGCCGGCGAGTTCTTCACTCTGCTGCTCGCCCCGGAAAGTCACGTCATTGCCGTGGACTATCTCGAAGGCCTGAAGGCCGGCGGTGTCGCCAGTGTCATGAACGACGGCCGCGAAGTCGTCGGCCGGGTCCGGCAGGGGGGGCATAGCCCGCTCACCATTACGATGGGCCGCGTAAGCGAGCCGCCGAACCGCAAGTTCTGTGTCGTCGCCCGCGACATGACGGCCTTCAAGAAGGCCGAGGCCGACCTGATGAAGGCGAAGAGGGCGGCCGAGGAGGCGAGCGCCCAGAAATCTGACTTCCTCGCCAAGATCAGCCACGAGATCCGTACCCCGCTGAACGCCATTATCGGTTTTGCCGAGGTGATGCAGGAGGAGCGCTTCGGTCCCATCGGGAACGAGCGCTACAAGGAATATCTGAACGATATCCATGTCTCCGGCGGGCATGTCATCAGCCTTGTCAACGATCTCCTCGATCTCGCGAAGATCGAGGCAGGGCGGCTCGACCTCAATTTCGCGAGCGTCAATCTCAACGAGGTCGTCGCAGGCTGCGTGGCTCTGATGCAGCCTCAGGCGAGCCGCTCGCGCATTGTGCTACGCACCTCGCTTGCGCCGAAACTGCCGCCCGTCGTGGCGGATGAGCGCGCGATGCGCCAGGTTGTTCTGAACATTCTCTCGAATGCGGTGAAATTCACCGATGCCGGTGGGCAGGTGATCGTCTCTTCAGCCCTGACGGACCGGGGTGAGATCGCGCTCAGGGTGCGTGATACCGGCATAGGCATGTCGCCGGCCGAGATAGAGCAGGCGTTGGAGCCGTTTCGCCAGCTCGCCACTTCTCGTCGCCACGGCGGCACCGGGCTTGGCCTGCCGCTGACCAAGGCGCTGGTGGAGGCCAACCGCGGCGCGCTGTCGATCACCAGCGCCAAACGCGAGGGAACCCTCGTCGAGATCGTGCTGCCGCGCACGCGGGTGCTTGCCGAATAGGCGGCGCCCATTGTTCCTGCCGGGTGCCTCAAAGGTGAACAACTCGTTAACTGTCCGTCATCCCGGCTCTATTAACTCTGTGGCAACTTTACATCGGGCCGCCTGTCCGGCCGCATATTGCGCGACATGCTCTTTCTCAGGCGCAAAATGCCACGCTGGCGTTGTGGGCATAAACCAAGGTGGGCCTATTCCAGTCGTGGCGTTGACAGCTTTTCGTCCGACGCGCGTATGTGAGCAATTCCAGGACAAGTAAATACAAGTCCGCTTCGGAATTGCGGCCATCCTCGATAGATATTTGCTTGTCAAGCGCAAGGCCTCATCGCGTTGAGACGTTGCGCGAATCAACGACGACGGAGTGTGACCGCGGTTCACCTATGCGGAATCATGCCCCCGAAGTGCTGCGACGTTGCCGCCGCGTGGTGATGTAACGTTGGCGCGTTGTGTTCCCAAAGGAATGACTGAAAGCGATGCGATGCCGGCGGCGTCGCAGTGATGAATTGCGCGAATTTTCGAGAATAATAGGAGATTTTCAGTGGCAGCCATTGCAAAGACGAAAACGGCGCGGTCTGGCAAGACAAAGCCAGCCCAAGCCGACACTGGTGAAAAGAAGAAGCGTTCCACGTCTCTGCGCTACGCGGCAGCTGTACTTGGCAGCGTAAGCGCCGTTTCTCTCGCCTGCGCATTGAGCGCGACTGCGGCAAAGGCGCAGGTTGTCTCGGAAAGCGGTTCCATTGCTGGTGGAGACTACAAAGTCACCGATGAAACGAGTGGTTCGAAACTTAACAACGCCAATATTAGTGGTGATGGAGCGGCCGTCAATTATACAGGCCAGCTCACGCTGACGAACAGCAATTCTGCCAATCTGAGTGTTGATGGAACATCGACCCTTAAGGGATCGACAATTGACACGTCTAAAATTCAAAACTCGGAGATTGTCGGCACGAACGGTGGAAAGTTGAACCTCGACGGGGAATCGTCCCTGAAGACGGCGACTGTTAACAACTCAACTGTCCAGGATGCGACCATCATTGGCACGGGCAGCGCCACCCTTAATCTCGATGGGACATCATCGCTGAAGTCTGCGATCGTTGAGAGTGCAAGCCTGAAGAACGCGGCAATCACAGGTCAGGCGGGCTCAACGCTTGCTTTGGAGGGTTCGTCCAGCTTGAAGAACGCGACGGTTGATACCTCGAGTATCACCCAATCGACGATCTCCAGCTCCAAGGTAACGAACGCCGAGGTGACT
The DNA here is from genome assembly GCF_018398315.1 of Chelatococcus sp. YT9. NCBI lineage: Bacteria > Pseudomonadati > Pseudomonadota > Alphaproteobacteria > Hyphomicrobiales > Chelatococcaceae > Chelatococcus > Chelatococcus sp. YT9. The sequence goes on along the minus strand of NZ_JAHBRW010000001.1, from coordinate 245,052 downwards.
GACGGCACGGTCACGCAGGCCGTGGGCGTTCAACTCGTCGGTAACAGGAACGTCCTGAATAACGCGAATCTGAAGGACGCAGCGATTACCAATGTCACTGCGACGAACTCAACGATTACTGATTCAACCGTCACTTCCGTTCAGGTTCTTGGGGCAAGTCCGACGGCGAAGATCAACGTCACTGGTGAGAACATCCTCACCACATCCGACATTGACAATGTGAAGGTCAAGACGACGACCGGCAACGGCCTGGTCGTGTCACCGAACACAGGATCGAGCACGGCGGGCGCGGGCGCGGTGGCGGTCGGCATCGACACCAATGCGAGTGGTTCGGCGAGCGTGGCAATCGGCCAGTCCGCAACAGCGACCGGCACGAATACCGTCGCTATCGGCCATTCGGCGAAGGCGGATGCGGAAGGCGCAACCGCTGTCGGCAATGCGTCGGCATCGCAGCTCAACTCGAGCGCCTTCGGCAACCAGGCCAGCGCGACCGGCCAGCGCGCCGTCGCTTTGGGCTTTCAGGCCAGCGCTGTGGGCGGGGATGCCACGGCGCTCGGCCCGAACGCGCAAGCAACCGGAACGAATGGCACGGCGGTTGGCGCGGGGGCGAGCGCATCGCAAGCCTCAGCGTCAGCTTTTGGTACCCAGGCGGTTGCATCTGGCCAGGCCAGTGTCGCTATAGGCTCCGTCTCGACGGCGAGTGGTCCGGAGGCGATAGCGATAGGTGCCGGCAGTGTAGCAAGCGCCGGCCAAGCAGTTGCATTAGGATATGGTGCGACCGCCGCCGGAGTCACGTCCCTCGCGTTTGGTAAGGGTGCCGATGCTTCCGTTGAAGACGGCGTAGCCATTGGTCGGGACAGCAAATCGGCCGGCAAAGGCGCAATAGCGCTCGGCGCCGGGGTGCATGCCGCATCCGAGGGGGCTGTCGGCATCGGCATGAACGCCGGAGGCACGGCAGGCGGCGGTGTAAACAGCGTGGTCATCGGCGCGAATGCGGGCACCACCTCAGCTGAGGCCAACGCGGTCCTGATTGGCTCGAACACATCGGGCAAGGCTAATGCGGTGGCGATCGGTCTTGCATCGACCGTGAACGCCGTCTCCGGCGTCGGCATCGGCGATGGCGCCAATGTCGACGGCGCGGCCACGAAGGGCATTGCCATCGGCGCGGGTGCCAGCGTCTCTGGCATCAATTCCGTCGCCATCGGTGCCGGGTCTGTTGCGGGCGAGAATAACACCGTGTCCGTCGGCACGTCCGCGCAGCAGCGCAAGATCGTTAATGTGGCCGAAGGCTCGAATGATTTCGATGCTGTCAACTTCAAGCAGTTGAAAGTCGAGCAGACGCGTATCGGTACGCTCGAAACCGATCTCGGCACATTGACGACCAATTTTAATACGCTCGACGGTAATGCCTTGAAATTTATCGGCGGCTCTTATTCGGCAGTGCGCAATGGTGCCAACACGCGCATCTCCGGGGTCGCGGATCCGACAGACGATTATGATGCGTCGAACAAGCGATATGTCGACACGGCGGTTGGTACCATCAACACGGACGTTCAAAGCAAGCTTGATAATGCGTTGATTTACGGCCTGACCAAGGACGCCCACGGAACCAATATCATGGCGTTCAATGCCGCCCGCGCCCCCAGCGGATCCGGCAATGCCGTGCCCACTAAGATCATCGGCGTTGCCGAAGGTGAGGTCTCTGCCACAAGTAACGAAGTGATAGTCGGCAGCCAGTTGTATCAAGTGCAGCAGCAGATCACCACGACAACCGCTGAATTGGCAAATACTCTTCGCTTCGACACGAATGCCAAGGGTGGCGAGGCTTACTCAGCTTATCGCAACGGCACGACGGCGACGCGCATCACCGGCGTCGCGGATGCCACACAGGAGACAGATGCTGTCAACTTCAAACAATACACAGTCTTGAACAACACCATTGCCGCGCTCTCGACTGGCCAGTCCGTCGCCGGTGAAGTCAAGGGCGTGGACGCCTGGGCCAACGGCATAGCGACCAAGGCCATTGGCGACTATACGACAGCGCTTGGCCACGGTGCAGAGGCAACGGCTGACAAGGCGACTGCCGTTGGTTCGCATGCCACCGCAACGGCCAAGAACAGCGTGGCGCTCGGTGCCAATTCGGTCGCAGACGAGGAGAATACTGTCTCAGTCGGCTCGGCGGATAACTTGCGGCGGATCACCAATGTGGCAGAAGGCATCGCCGATACCGATGCAGCCACAGTCGGCCAAGTGCGCAGTCTGATGAGTGGTGGCGACGGAACGGGCAGCGCCACTGGGGTGCAGGCGACGGCGGTGGGTGCACGTTCCACGGCAGCCGGCAACTACTCGGTTGCAGTGGGTTACAATGCCCAGGCGATGGGAGAGGGTGGCACCGCGGTCGGCCACAGTGCCTATGCGGCTGGCCCGAATGACTCGGCCTTCGGCCGGAATGCCCGGGTGGAAGCCGACAATTCGGTGGCGCTCGGCGCGAATTCCCGGGTTACGGCCAACGCTCCGAACTCGGTCGCCCTCGGTGCTGGCTCAGTGGCGGATGCCCCGAATACCGTGTCTGTTGGTGCACCGGGCGCGGAACGCCGTATCACCAATGTGGCGCCTGGCGTGCTCGCCACCGATGCGGTCAACGTCGGCCAGTTGTACAGCGAGACGCGCACGATCCAGAAGGAAGCCCGGCGTGGTATCGCCGCGACTGCCGCCCTCGCTCCGGCGCTGACCCCCTCGGCACCTGGAAAGACGACGGTCTCCGCCTCCACGGGCTTCTACCGCAGCGAGTTCGGCTTCGGCGTCAGTGTCGCCCATCGCCTCGACACCGCAATGCCTGTCATGATCCACGCCGGTTACGCCAATGGCGGTGGCAAGGAGCATGTCGGCCGCGTCGGTGTGGCCATGGAGTTCTAAGTCGAGACTTCCGGCATGGCCGCCTTCCAGCGGCCATGCCATCGAGCCCCTTGCTTTGGCACTACGAAAACGACTTGAGCCGCGGCCGCGAGGCCCGGCTTTTTTTTGTTTGGGGGAGGGGACAAGGGCAGAGATGATGAAGGCGGCCATCCCCGGTGGGAATGACCGCCCTCTTTTTCTGAAGCGTTGGCCGCTTCCCCTCAGATCTCGCAGATCCGCACGCAATCACCGTGCCAATCCGGAAACGCGCGGCGATCCGAATATTATCTCACGGGCGCCTGGGCCCAGCTACTGCCTTGCTGTTTCCATAGGCAGTCGATGCCTGCTTTTTCCGCGCTGCGCTCGTGTCAAACGTCATGGATGGGCCTCAGCGTGAGAGCCCTTGGTCCCAATAGGGTGTCGGGGCATAGAGGTCGCCGAGATAGTCGATGAAGGCGCGCACCTTTTGCTCAAGATGCCTGCGGCTTGGATAGACGGCATAGACTGCGACGCGATGCGATCCGCCATAGTCGGGCAGCACGGCCTTGAGCTGGCCCGCCTGTAGTTCCGGGCCGATATCCCATGTCGAGCGCAGCGCGATGCCGATGCCCGCGAGCACGGCTTCTCGAACGACCTCGCTCGAATTGGTGCGCAGTGGCGCGGATATCGGGACCGTCACAGGTCCATCCGGCCCGGACAGCCGCCAGTGGTCGGCGTTGTGCACGAGCAAGGTGTGACGGGCGAGGTCTGCGGGGCTTTGCGGTTCGCCGTGGCGGGCGAGATAGGCAGGTGTCGCGCAGAGCACGCGATTGTTGGGCGCGAGCCGCTTCGCGACCAGGCTTGAATCGGCGAGATCGGCAATGCGGATGGCGACGTCGAAGCCTTCGCCGACGACGTCGACGAAGCTGTCCGAGAGGTCGAGGTCGACCGTCACGGCGGTGTAGCGGTCGAGGAAGGCCTTGAGATGGGGAGCGATATGCAGTCGGCCGAAGGAGGTCGGAGCCGACACCCTGAGCACGCCGCGCGCTACGCTGCTGCCCCGCGCCACCCAGGCTTCCGCTTCCTCGATGCTGGCGAGAATGGAGACCACACGCTCGTAGAAGCCTTGGCCGGCCTCGGTCAGGCTGATTTGCCGGGTTGTGCGCTGCAGAAGCCTGACGCCCAGCCGCTCCTCGAGCCTGCGGATGCGCTTCGAAACGACCGCAGCGGAAAAACCGAGCTCTCGTCCCGCCGCGGACATACCTTTGGCGGCGACAACGCGGGCGAAGATATCAAGGTCTCCTAGCTGATCCATGGCCTGCGACATTATTTCCAAAAAAGAAATAATGTCGTCTTGATTATGTGCCCTGTCAAAGCCTTTCGAATAGGCTAGAGTCGTTCAATAGTCAGGGGATTGCAGCCGGCCAGAGGTCAGAATGGCGGGAAAACGTGTATCGGGAGGGTTTTCATGACATCGATAGCATTTCCCATTCCCGATTCAGCAATTCTGAGCCGTCGCGATGCCATTATCGCAGGGCTTGCGGCTCTGGTGCCCGCCCAGAGCCTGATCACCAGCGAAGACGAGCGGCGCGCGTTCGAGACGGACGCGCTCACCGCCTATCGGCGCATGCCGCTTGCGGTCGTGCTGCCGACCTCGACAGCAGAGGTAGCGGCCGTGCTCGCCTTCTGTCACCGCGAGGGCGTGAAGGTGGTGCCACGCGGCGCCGGCACCTCCCTTGCTGGCGGCGCTATCCCACAGGAAGACGCGATCGTGCTGGGCACGTCGAAGCTGAACCAGGTGCTCGCCATCGACTATGCGGACCGCACGGCGCGCGTGCAGGCGGGCATCACCAATCTCGCCATCAGCCAGGCGGTTTCGCCGGAAGGTTTCTTCTACGCGCCAGACCCTTCGAGTCAGCTCGCCTGCACCATCGCGGGCAACATCGCGATGAATTCCGGCGGCGCCCATTGCCTGAAATACGGTGTCACCACCAACAACCTCATCGGCGTCACCATGGTTCTGCTCGATGGCACCGTGGTGGAGATCGGCGGCGATGCGCTGGACAGCCCGGGCTATGACCTGCTCGGCCTGATCACGGGATCCGAAGGCCAGCTCGGGGTCTTCACCGAGGCAACGGTGCGCATTCTGCGCCAGGCGGAGGGGGCGCGGCCCGTCTTGTTCGGCTTCGCGTCCAACGAGCTCGCCGGTGAATGCGTGGCGGCGTTGATCGGCGCCGGCATCATTCCCGTGGCGCTCGAATTCATGGACAAGCCCGCCATTACCATCTGCGAAGCCTTCGCCCACGCGGGCTACCCTCTCGATGTCGAGGCGATGCTGATCGTCGAGGTGGAGGGCTCGGACGAGGAGATCGACGAGGCGCTGGCTCGCATCTGCGCGATTGCTGACCGCTTCTCGCCGATGACCGTCAAGGTTTCGCAATCGGAGGCCGAAAGCGCGGCGATCTGGAAGGGGCGCAAGTCCGCTTTCGGCGCCATGGGGCGGATCGCCGATTATCTCTGCATGGATGGCACTATCCCGACGGGACAGCTGCCGCTCGTCTTACGTCGCATCACCGAGATCTGCGAAAGCCATGGTCTCAGGGTGGCGAATATCTTTCATGCGGGCGACGGCAATCTGCATCCGCTCGTTCTCTATGACATCAACAAGCCCGGCGAGCTGGAGAAGGCGGAGCAAGCGGGAGCCGAGATCCTCAAGCTCTGCGTGGAAGTCGGCGGGTGTCTCACCGGAGAGCATGGGGTTGGCATCGAGAAGCGCGACTTGATGACCGAACAATACGATCCCGTCGACCTCGCGCAACAGATGCGGGTCCGCGCGGTGTTTGATCCGGCCTGGCTTCTGAACCCCGCCAAAGTCTTCCCGCTCGAGGGGCGCGATCTGACGCAAGGCCGGGAAGGCGTGGACGGGAAGGCGGTCGCTGCGTGATGACGACACATGTCCCCGCAAGTGAGCAGGAAGCTGCCGCCGTCATCGCCGCGGCAGCGGGACAACGCGCGACGCTCAGCGTGCTAGGTGCTGGCACAAAGGCAAGCATCGGCCGCGCTGTCGGCCATCGCGGGAGCCTGTCATCGCAAGGCCTCTCCGGGATCACGCTTTGCGAGCCGGCAGAACTGGTGATCGCCGCGCGCGCCGGCACGCCTCTTGCCGAAGTGGAACGGACGCTGGCCAGTAACGGGCAGGAATTGTCCTTCGAACCGCCGGACCTTCGGGCGTTGCTCTGTATCGATGGTGAGCCGACGATCGGAGGACTAGCAGCCACCAATCTCTCCGGCCCCCGGCGCATCATGGCAGGTGCCTGCCGCGACAGCCTGATCGGGATACGCGCCGTCAATGGGCGTGGCGAGACCGTCAAATCCGGCGGTCGCGTCATGAAGAACGTGACGGGCCTCGACCTGGTCAAGCTGCTCGCGGGCAGCTGGGGCACGCTGGCCTTTCTCACGGAGGTCACCTTCAAGGTTTTGCCGCGGCCCGAACGTCGCGCGACCCTGGTGCTGCATGGCCTTGACGACAGGCGCGCTATCGCTGCCCTGTCAGCCGCGCTGGGCTCGCCGTTCGAGGTGAGTGGCGCTGCACATGTGCCTGCCATGGATGGCAGGGGCGCGCGCACGCTGTTGCGTACCGAAGGCTTTGCCTTCTCCGTGGACTATCGGCTGAAATCGTTGCAGGCACTGCTTTCGCATTTCGGCGATGGAGAGATCCTGGACGATGCCGAGGGCGCCGCGCTCTGGCGGAATGTGCGGGATGTCGCCCATTTCATGCGGGATGGCGATGCCGTGTGGCGCATTTCGACCGCGCCTTCGCGCGGCCCAGACGTCACGGCGGCGCTGTCCGCAGCGCTCGATTGCCGCTTCATCTATGATTGGGGCGGCGGGCTCATCTGGCTCAGCGTGTCGGCGGACGGCGACGCGTGCGCGTCGGTCATTCGCTCGATCGTGACGAGGACGGGCGACCATGCGACGTTGATTCGCGCCCCGGCGGCAATCCGCGCCAGTGTGGCCGTGTTCCATCCGATCGCGGCGCCCTTGATGCGCTTGAGCAAGGACATCAAGCACGCCTTCGATCCCGATGGCGTGTTTGAGCCCGGCCGTATGTACGACGGCGTCTAACGGGCGTTCCAGCCTATATCCAAGTAGAGCAGAGACTGCCATGCAGACGAATTTCAGGCCCGAGCAGTTGATCGACCCTCAGATGCGGGAGTCTGAATCGATTTTGCGGACCTGTGTCCATTGCGGATTCTGCACGGCGACCTGCCCAACTTATCTCCTGCTTGGTGACGAGCTCGATAGCCCGCGCGGACGCATCTATCTAGTGAAGGACATGCTTGAATCTGGCAAACCGGCGACGCCGGAGGTGGTCAAGCATATCGACCGCTGCCTGTCCTGTCTTTCATGCATGACGACCTGCCCGTCTGGCGTCAACTACATGCATCTCGTCGACCACGCCCGGGCGCATATCGAGGACACCTATCAACGCCCCTGGCACGACCGCCTGCTGCGTAGCGTTCTGGCGCAGGTGCTGCCTTACCCCGGTCGTTTCCGATTGGCGCTGGCGGCCGCCCGGCTGGGCAAGCCTTTCGCGGGTATCCTGGGTAAGCTGCCGAAGGTGGGAACGCGCCTCTCCGCGATGCTTGCGCTGGCACCCAGCCGTCTGCCCCCCCGCGCCGCGGAGGCCGGCCCGCGCGTTATTCCGGCGATAGGGCCGCGGCGGGGGCGTGTCGCGCTGCTGAGCGGCTGCGCGCAGCCCGTGCTCAACCCGGACATCAATGCGGCAACCGTTCGGCTCCTCACGCGCAATGGAATTGAAGTGGTCCTTGCCGCGGGTGAGGGATGCTGCGGTGCGCTGGTGCACCATATGGGGCGCGATGAGGCAAGCCACGCCTTCGCCAAACGCAACATCGACGCATGGACTCGCGAAATCGACGGGCAGGGACTCGATGCCATCGTCATCACAGCCTCTGGCTGCGGTACGACGATCAAGGACTACGGCTTCATGTTTCGTGAGGATGCCGCCTACAAGGACAAGGCTGCACGCGTGGCAGCGCTCGCCAAGGACATAACGGAGTACCTCACGACTCTCGATCTAGCCCGCGCCACCGCGGGCGAGGGCTATGTCGTGGCCTATCACTCGGCCTGTTCGATGCAGCATGGCCAGCAGATCAAGGAAGCGCCCAAAACACTGCTCAAGCGCGCCGGCTTTACTGTGAAGGATGTGCCGGAAGGGCACATTTGCTGTGGATCTGCTGGAACCTACAACCTCCTGCAGCCTGAGCTTTCTGAACAGCTCCGCAGCCGCAAGACGGCCAATATCGCTCGCACGGGCGCGACAATCGTCGCGACTGGGAACATCGGGTGCTTGGAACAGCTCCGAAAGGGCTTCGCTGAGCGCAATTCTGATATGATTTTATTGCATACAGTTGAGCTTCTGGACTGGGCTGATGGTGGCCCAATACCTGCCGCGCTGGGGACGCGTTAGCTCGGCTTATCGCTTCGCTTCGAAGCAGGAAAAGCACATCGATATTACTGAATTACCTGCCGAATCGCTCGGCCGGTGACGCGCGGCTGCGCGGGAAAATGCCTCCATCCTTCTGCAAGCTTGACCGCAATCACAATCACGTGAACGCACCCATTTGCTGCGCTCGCGAAGGGCATTTTTGCCCTTGCCAATGTTAGTTGCATGGAAAACTATCACAGAAGCTCTTGTCATTTCGGGAAAAATAAAGCGTTAATATTTTATTAACCATATTCCCAATGAGGCGGGCCATGACCACCACCACGAACACCTTGAGAGAGTTTGTCGCTGCCAATGCCGGACAACTCGCCAACGTCGACTATGCGAAGATGCGCGGTGTCGCGAAGGCGGTTTATGACGATCCGTCCTTGCTCGAGGCCTTCGCGCAGGATCCCGAGGCAACGGCGCGCGCCATCAACGGGTTCGAGGTGCCGGAAGGTTTCCACATCCACATCGCCGACGCGCAGAACAACTTCATCCCGCCGGAAGATGACGGCATCTTCGGCGCTGAAGGCATCGACACCTGGGGTCGTATCGAGACGCGCGCTGGCTACAAGACGGTCAGCCTGGTCATGTGCGCGGCTCCGGCTGAGCACTGATCACAGTTCGCCCCGCGCCATCGACCGGGGGGTAGATGTGCGCCGTGTGGCGACGTGGTTCAAGTGATGTGCCTGCGTGCAGGCGCCAATAAATGACTTTGTTGACTGTTGTGACGCGGACGGAGCAGGCTATAATGCTTCCGTTCGCGTCATTTTATTTGGGACTAGGCATTGCACCAGGCCCTGAAGATCGCGTCGAATGATACTCAAGCGTATCGGCGTGCTCGAATACTTGTCGGCTGATCACTCAATAGAGCCCTGAACATTGTATTTTCGACAGCTAATCCACTCTTCTAAGCAGATTGCGCTCCAAGTAGTCTCAAATATTAACCTGCCGGCGTCCTTTTCGGATCACAGGGCTAGGAAGGCTGTGCTGGATGATTGGTGCTCCGATAAGCTGATGCTCGGACTCACAGAGAGCACGCCGCTGCGGTCGGCTTTCAGCTGACTGGTCCGGTTGCCGACATCGCCGCGCGTGATCACCCATCCTTGATGGATGCGTCAGACGGATCCAGCAACGGCCCGGTGTCTTTGCAAGCGACTTAAAGCTCTTTCGCGAGATACACGTTTCCCCACAGTTGCCCACGCACGAAAATTGGCGCGGCCATCAGAGTTGTGGGCACGATGCGTCCGTCGCTCATATGGCGCTGGAACAGCGTCGCCGCATAGGGATTGCGATTACGAACGGCAACAAGCATCTTGGATCGTTCCATGATGCGCTTGTTCCGCGAGTTGAGATCATTCCACTGATGTTCGCCGGGCCTCTGCGGCAGCGAATACTGTGGGTGATGGATGGGGATATAGGAATTTCGATCGCAGGCCAGCATGAACAGGCTGGATGGGCATCTATCCTTCCAGCGTTCGTAGATTGGCGGCAGGACCTCTTCGTAGAAGGGCGTGGCCCGTGTCTCGTACTGGATGGGATCAGTGCCCGGAATACGCTGATAATCGAAGGTGATGAGATCCGTCAGCTGGACTTCACCAGAATTGACCCCATCCTCGAAGGTTTCGCTGATCTCCTTTGCCACGCCTTGAATGATCGTGATGATCGGCTGATTGGCGTGATGGACCTCCTCGATAGCTGCTTCGATCCGTTTCGTCGTCTCGGGGCGGACGTTCTCAAACCGCACGTGCACACCATCGTCGCTGAGCGCGACGATGGTGAAATTGATCGCTCCGATCTTTTCCGCCTCGAGCCGCCCCGTCATGCCAACGGCAAATAACGTGACGTCGGCAGCCACCAGACACCCGCCTTTGGACAGGTCGATGACCTGCACGGGCAAGGAGATTTCGTCGAGGGACAGTACAGCCTCAAGCAGAATCGGAACGCGCTCGAAACGGCGGCGGTTGCCGACGACCGTGTCACGCAGGGCGGCCATGGAGCGCTGGGTAAGCCAGTGCAGCGAGCGCTCCATGTTGCCGGTAGCGCTGCCTGCTGAGCGGCTTGCGGCGCGCGCCAGTTCCGTCATTTCCTGCATGGTCTTGGCGCTGCTGGACACCGAGCCTACGAAGGACAGGCTCTGGGTTGCGCGGTCGGCGACGTCACGCGTGCCGGCGATCTGCGCGGAAACGGCGTCCCGCACCGAACCGAGCACCGGATCGATACGCCGGATGAGGGTCGCGATGCGATCGACGGCCTCGTGGCTCTCGCTGGCGAACGTCTGCAACATCTCGATCTGCGATGAGATGTCGCCGGTTGCGTCCTGCACCTCATTGGCGAGCAGCTTGACCTCGGTGGCAACGACGGCAAATCCGCGGCCAGCCGGGCCGGCGCGGGCAGCCTCGATGCTCGCGTTCAGCGCGAGAAGGTTCGTTTGCCGCGCGACCGTACCAATCACAGCGACGACACTGGCGATACGTTCGACCGCCGAGCCAAGCCGCTCCATCCGGCTCGTCACGTCGCTCGCAAGGGCGTGGGCCTCCCGGATGAAGTCATCGGTGCCGGAGATATCACGCTCGATGGATTGACTCGCCTGGTCGAGCTTTTCGGTTGTCCGCACCAGGCCCATCGTGAGGTCGTGAGCCGTCGCGGAAAGGGACGAGAGTTCCGAGCTCGCATCACGAATATGGTCGACCAGCGTTACACTTTCATCGACCTTGGACTGAACCTGCTCGGCCGAATAGCCGATGATGCGCATGGTGAGCAGGGTGTCGTCTTCCAGCTGCCGCAGCATCGCATCGATGCCCGCGAGCGGCGCAGGCGTTTCCTCCGCCACCTGCGCTGCGGGCACAGGAGCTTCCATCTCCGCATCTTGGCGGCGATGTCGAAACAGGCTGACGATCGACACGCGTCCCCACTAGGAAAAACAGCGTTCCTTCCGATGAAGGCCCGCCACTTTACTTTCACTTATGCATGACTAGTAAACGGTTAAAGGGGGGGTACGCTAGGGTCCGGCTCCATTGGCGGGATCATTTGAGGGCGCAGGCCCGTTCGTCCTCGCAGAAAGCGCGGGCCGCTTCTTGAGCGGCATATCGTTTCTGCCGGCATTCTTCTTGCGACCTCAGGTATCGTTGCGCTCATTCGGGCGGGTCAAACCTTATGAATGTCTACGGGAGATGAGAACCGGCGGAGGCGGCTTGATGGCGCGGCAGCGCGACATTGTTTCCAAATTTGCATAAATGATGGTTCGTTCCGTACCTTTTCATCATAAGCGGTTTGGCGGACACTCATCCCCAGTTCAGGGAGAAAGCGCATGTCCAATCATGAAGCGCCAGCCGGTGTCGTCGTCACCGGCGCTGCGGTCACGGGCCGCGATGAGATACTCACTCCGGCCGCCTTAGGCTTTCTGGCGGATCTGCACCGCCGCTTCGACGCCACACGCCGCCGCTTGCTCGCGTTGCGCGCAGAGCGGCAGAAGTCTCTCGACGCAGGCCACACGCCCGATTTCCTGGCCGAGACCAAGCATATCCGCGACGGCGACTGGAAGGTCGCGCCCATCCCCCGGGACCTTCTGGACCGCCGCGTCGAGATCACGGGGCCGGTCGATCGCAAGATGATCATCAACGCCCTGAATTGCGGGGCCAGGATGTTCATGGCGGATTTCGAAGACGCCTCCTCGCCGACCTGGGAGAACATGGTCGAGGGCCAGGCTAATCTGCGCGACCGTTGGCAGGGCCGTATCGACTTCACCGATCCAAATTCCGGCAAACACTACAAGCTCGCGGACAAACCGGCGACCCTGCTGGTGCGCCCGCGCGGCTGGCACCTCCTGGAGGAGCATGTCACGGTCGATGGCGCACCTATGTCGGGCTCGCTGTTCGACTTCGGCCTCTACGTTTTCCACAATGCCAAAGACATCATCGCCCAGGGCGCGACGCCGGCGTTCTATCTGCCGAAGATGGAAAGCCATATCGAGGCGCGGCTGTGGAACGACGTCTTCACCCATGCGGAAGAGGTGCTCGGAGTTGCCAAGGGCACCTTCAAGGCGACCGTGCTGATCGAAACACTGCCGGCCGCCTTCGAGATGGATGAGATCATCTACGAGTTGCGCGACCACATGGCCGGCCTCAACTGTGGCCGCTGGGACTACATCTTTTCGTTCATCAAACGTTTGGGGAAGAATCCCAATTTCCTCACACCAGACCGCGGGGCGATGGTGATGGGCAAGGCGTTCCTCAACGCCTACTCACTGCTCCTGATCAAGACCTGCCACCGTCGCGGCGCCTTCGCCATGGGGGGCATGGCGGCGCAGATCCCGGTGAAGAATAACCCCGCTGCCAACGAGGCTGCCTTCGCCAAGGTGCGCGCCGACAAGGAGCGCGAGGCGGGCAACGGACACGATGGCACCTGGGTGGCTCATCCTGATCTCGTGCCTGTCGCCATGGAGGTGTTCGACCGCCTGATGCCGACGCCAAATCAGCTCGAGAAGCTGCGGGAGGACGTCACCATCACACGCGAGAACCTGCTCGAGGTGCATGATGGTGTGCGCACCGAGGCTGGCCTGCGCGAGAACATACGGGTCGGTGTGCAATATATAGAGGCGTGGCTGCGTGGCCGTGGCGCCGTGCCGCTCTACAACCTCATGGAAGATGCGGCGACAGCGGAGATCAGCCGCGCGCAGATCTGGCAGTGGCTGTTCCACGGCGCCAAACTCGACGACGGCCGCGCCGTGACGCCGGAGCTGTTCAAGGCCACGCTCGACGACGAGATGGCCGAACTGCGCAAGGTGCTCGGCCCGGAGGTTTACGACAAGGGACGATTCCCAGAGGCCATCAAGCTTTTCGCAGACATGTCGCTCGCTAAGGAATTCGAGGAATTCCTGACGTTGCCTGCCTACAAGCTGATCGCTTGAGGTCGGCCGGACGGGATTGCATCCAAGGTGTTCCCCCCGGGCGCTGCGCGCGGCCGGGGGGATATCTGTCCCACACGTAATATGAGTCAGTCGCGACGCGTTGATTTCCCCCCTGAGGAGGGGACCGGCGCGTCCATCAAATACCGCATGGTCTTAACGTTTCTGTTTGAAGAAGCGGCTCAGCATCTCGCTTGCCTCGCCGGCGCGAAGGCCGCCGTAGACGTCCGGCGCGTGGTGGCACGTCGGCTGGTGATAAAGCCGCGGGCCGCTCTCGATGCCGCCGCCCTTGGGATCGCTTGCGGCGAAATAGAGCCGTCGAATTCGCGCGAAAGAAATCGCCGCCGCGCACATGGGACAGGGCTCCAGCGTCACATAAAGGTCGCAGCCGGTGAGCCGTTCGTCGCGCAACTTCGCGCAAGCCGCGCGGATGGCGAGGATCTCGGCATGGGCTGTCGGGTCGTTCAGTTCCCGCGTGCGGTTGCCGGCAATCGCCAGCACCTCGCTATCTCTGGTGACGACAGCACCGATCGGGACCTCACCGCGTTCCTCGGCGGCGCGGGCCGCGTCAAAGGCAAGCGAGAGAGGATCGGGCTTTGATGGAGGCATCTCTTTATCCGGAGCTGTCGTCATCAACAGGCGGTCTTCATCCGAGATCTGTCTTTCCTGGAGTCGTCTTCGGAGGCCGCGAGGTACTGTCGTGGTCCCTGGCGGAGCCGGTCTTCCCGTGCCTATACATGGTTCGAGGGCCGCGCTGAAATAATTCTGCGAGACCGCATTGCGCCGCAGCATGGGACTCTCGCTTCCGGCAGAACACTCTGCTATCACGGCGCCATGAACGACAAGCCGGAAGACGAACGCCCAAAGGGGCGTGGCCGCCGGGACGCGCCGCGCGGCGCCGGTCCCCGCGACAACAGCAATTTCAAGCGGCCGCCGCGCGCTTCGTCCCCCCGGGATGAACGCGAAGGGCAGACGCGTGGCGAGCGGCCGCGCACGGGCCGCTTCAAGGACAAGGACGCAGGCGAGGGGCGGCCTGAAGGTCGAGCCATTGGCGCCAAGCGTGTTGGTGAGAAGCCGCGTTCCGGTAAAAAGCCGGTAGGCGGCAAGCCATTCGGAGCCAAATCCCGTTTCGGAGAGAACTCCAGCGAAGATCGGCCCTTTGGCAGGTCAACCGCGCCCCGTGACGGAGCATCCAGTGAATGGCGTCGTGAACGCCCCGCCGGCGATGCGCGTCGCCCAGCGCGTGGTCCGCGAGCGGAGCGCGATGCAAGGTCCGAAGGCAAGCCTTTGGGGAGCAAACCTCGTTTTGCCGATAAACCGCATTTCGGGGAAAAGCCGAAGGGCGGTACTGATCGCGCTGATTTCAACGCGCGCAAACCCGCGCGGCGTCCAACCAGTGCAGTCGGCGACGAAGAGGGCCAGTCCGACGGGCGCGAACGTATCGCGAAAGTCATGGCCCGTGCCGGCGTTGCCTCGCGCCGTGATGCAGAGGTGATGATCGAGGAGGGCCGCGTCGCCGTGAACGGCGAAGTGCTGACCACCCCGGCAACCCTCGTCGGCCCGCACGACAAGATCGCCATCGACGGCGCGGCGATGCCGTCCCGGGATCGTACGCGTCTGTGGTTCTTCCATAAGCCGCGCGGTCTTGTGACGACAGCCAGGGATCCGGAGGGGCGCCCCACCGTTTTCGAGGCGCTGCCGCCCGACATGCCGCGCGTGGTGACTGTCGGCCGGCTCGATATAAACACCGAGGGCCTTCTACTCCTCACCAATGATGGCGGTCTCGCCAAGGTGCTGGCGCATCCCACCACAGGTTGGCTCCGTCGCTACCGCGTGCGTGCCTTCGGTGAAATCGATCAGGCCATTCTCGACACGTTGGCCGATGGCGTGACCGTGGACGGCATGCACTATGGGCCGATCGAGGCGAAGCTGGAACGCGCGCAGGGTGACAACGTCTGGCTCATGCTCGGTCTGCGCGAAGGCAAGAACCGCGAGGTCAAGCGCGTGCTCGAACATCTCGGGCTGCGCGTCAATCGCCTGATCCGCGTGTCCTTCGGTCCGTTCCAACTCGGCGATCTCGGCGAAGGTGCGGTGGAGGAACTGCGCACCGCCATTCTGCGCGATCAGCTTGGGCCAACGCTGGCAGCGGAAGCGGGCGTTGATTTCGAAGGAAGCGTAACACCGCCTGCCCGCGCCCCGCGCCCCGCGCGTGGCGAACGATCGGGGGAGCGCCTGGAGCGGGACGCGGAGCGTGGCAGCGAAGGGTTCGAGGACAGGGCGGGCGGTAGGGGCCGTGGCCGTGACGATCTTGGTCGGCCCTCGCGCAGCATTTGGCGCGACGAGGAGACTGAGGCAGCCCGCCCGCAAGGCAAGCGCCTGCCACGGCGGGGCTCAGACCCGCAGACGGCGCGCCAGGAGAGCGCTGCCCGCGAGCATCGCCGCGGGAGCCCTGTGAGCGACCCGAAGGGACGCCGCGTCCTGGTGGAACGGATCGTCTCGGCGCCCGCCGAGCCCAAGCCCGCACGCCGAAGCTCACGGTCGTTCCACCGTGACGAGGCCGAGGGGGCACCTCGCCGGGTGAGAGATGGCGGGGATGCCCGGCCGAAACGCTCTGGCGCAGAAGGCAGGTCCTTCGGCGACAGGCCAGCGGGCGGCAAATCTTTTGGTGGCAAATCTCTCGGTGGTAAGTCCTTTGGAGCTAAGTCTTTCACGGGCAAGGGCCGCGACGAGGGTGGTGCCAAATCGTTTGGCGGCACGGCTTCCCCGGCTAGGCCGGGCGGCAAGTCGTTCGGCAAGTCGTTCGGCGGCAAGTCGTTCGGCGGCAAGCCTGTCGGCGGCAACCCCGCGGGCGGAAAGCCCGGCGGACGCCCCGGCGGCGGCAGGGGCAAGCCCGGAGGTTTCAGCGGGCCGCCACGTCGGCCAAGGTCCTCGTGAGGCGGTCCCCTTGCCATGCGGATCATCGGTGGAGACCATAAGGGGCGCCGGCTGGCCACGCCGAAATCGAGCGCGGTACGGCCGACGTCCGATCGCCTGCGTGAGACGATCTTCAACGTTCTTGCGCATGCCTATGATGATCCGGTTCCCGGCGCGCGGGTGCTTGATCTCTTCGCCGGCACCGGCGCTATGGGGCTCGAGGCGCTGTCCCGCGGCGCTGCCTTCGCCATCCTGGTTGACGATGGTACTGAGGCGCGCGGTTTGATGCGCGCCAATGTCGAGGCGCTCGGAGTGGCGGGCATTACGCGCATCCTGCGCCGCAACGCAATGCACATGGGCCCGGCCAAACCGCTTGAACCTTCCACCCTCGTCTTTTGTGATCCGCCCTACGGCAAAGGCTTGGCGGAACGCGCGCTGACGTCGGCCGCCGAGGGCGGCTGGATCGCGCCGGAAGCGCTTGTTCTCGTGGAGGAGGCGGCGGGCGCTAATTTTGTTGTGCCCGCCGGGTTCGCGCTGCTCGATCGCCGCGACTATGGCGAGACCGAAGTCGTCTTCATGGCTTGGGGCTCGTCACCTCCCAAGGCGTGAGTTTGCCCAGCGTATAAGTGAGCGCCTGTGCCTTCAGCCGATCAGCGCTGACAGTGCAGCGGAAGGAGAGGTCGGTCCAGCCTCGCTCGTCGCGGATCTGGCCATTTCCGGTAAGGATATTCTCCGACAGGCTGGCGGAGTTCACGGGCACGTCGAGAAAAAGGCGGTCAGGCTTCCTGAGCGAGCGGTCCTTTTTCATTTTCTGCAGGCCAAGCCGTTCGCAGACCCATACCGCCCGTGTTCGCGGATCCTGTTTAAGAAGCTCGCGCTCGAATGAGCCCGCATGGGTGGCGCTTCCTGAAATCGTCAAGGAGGCGAAAGCGATCATCAGGCCATTGAGTTGCTTCGTCATGGCTATCCTGTGCTGACCCTGTAACGGTGAGAGACGCTCGACCTCGATTCGGAGGCCCGGCACCCAACATTGCCGATCAGTCGCAGGATGTCGTTGATATCAGCGCCGGCCGAACAGGCGCTCGATATCGGCAAGCTTGAGCTCGACATACGTCGGTCGGCCGTGGTTGCACTGGCCGGATAGCGGCGTCACCTCCATGTCGCGGAGAAGAGCATTCATCTCCTCGGGCTTCAGGCGGCGGCCGGAGCGCACGGAGCCATGGCACGCCATCGTTGCGAGAACATGGTCCAATCGTTCCTCGAGAGCGCGCGCGTCCCCCCATTCCGTGAGCGCGTCGGCCACATCCATCACCAGCCGGCGGATGTCGCCGCCAGCAAGCGCTGCGGGCATTTCGCGCACGGCAACAGCATCCGGCCCGAAGCTCTCGAGCACAAGGCCTAATCCTGCCAGGACCTCGGCCTGCCCGTCCAGCCGCTCGACCGAACCCGAATCCAGTTCGACTACCTCCGGGATGAGCAATAATTGGCGTGCGATACCATTAGTGGCCCGCTCGCGTTTCATGCGCTCATAGACGAGGCGTTCATGGGCTGCGTGCTGGTCGACGATCACGAGACCTTCGCGTGTCTGCGCGATGATATAGTTCTCGTGGATCTGGGCGCGCGCGGCGCCGAGCGGCTGGTCGAGGTCCTCCTCGCGTATCGGCGCTGCATCGGCGCTGGCATCAGCCGAGAGCGGCGGCAGGGTAAGGCTCGTCAGCTCGCCGAAACCCGTGAGCGGCGCCTGCCAGCCGGTCACGCTGGGGCGGGGTGTGAAATCACGCGTGAGCACGGCACGCTGCGGAAAGGCGGCGGGGCGCCCCGCATCAGCCGGTGGCGGGAGCGTAGCGGGGCGGAAGGTGGCAAGCGTGCGGTCCCCAACCGTCGACGCAGCACGATGGCCTGCCCGCACCAAGGCTTCGCGCAGGGCTCCGACGATCAAGCCGCGTACGAGACCGGGATCGCGGAAACGAACCTCGGTCTTGGCGGGATGCACATTCACGTCCACCAGCCGGGGATCGCAAGTGACGATGAGGCCGATGGCGGGGTGCCGGTCCGAGGGCAGCACGTCCATGTAACCAGCCCGCACGGCGCCGAAGATCAGCTTGTCGCGAACCGGGCGACCATTGACGATAGCGTGGATATGGGCAGCGGTGCCGCGATGGAAGGTGGGCAGGCCCGCGTAGCCGCCTAGGATCACGCCCTCGCGAGTGGCATCGATCGGGATGGCATTGGCGAGGAACTCCGGTCCGAGCAGCCGGCCGAGACGCCGCAGCAACGCCTCGTCATCGGCGCCCTCCGCCGGCAGGTCGACGGTGGTGAGGTGCTCTCCAGCAACCGTGAAGCGCACGTTAGGATGCGCCATAGCGAGCCGCTTGACCACCTCGACCACGGCCTGCGCTTCGGCGCGGTCGGTCTTCAGGAATTTCAAACGGGCAGGGGTGGCTGAGAACAGGTCCGTGACCTCGATACGCGTGCCAGGATTGGCCGCGGCAGGTCGGACATCGCCCTTCTGCCCGCCATCTACCATGATCTGCCAGCCGTTCGCACCATCGCGCCGGCGCGTGGTGATGGAGAGGCGCGCGATGGCACCGATCGAGGGCAGGGCCTCGCCCCGGAAGCCGAGAGAATTGATGGAGAACAAATCAGAGGTCGGCAGTTTGGACGTCGCATGCCGCTCGACGGCGAGCGCCAGATCCTCGGCTGACATGCCGATGCCATTGTCCGTGACTCGGATCAGGCGGCGGCCGCCTCCGTCGATGACCACCTCGATGGCGGTCGCGCCGGCGTCAATCGCGTTCTCCACGAGTTCCTTGACGGCCGAAGCTGGCCGCTCGACCACCTCGCCCGCCGCGATCTGGTCGATGAGCACGGGCTCGAGGCGCCGGACAAGGCCAGCCGGCCGTTCGTCAAGGGAAAGCGGACGCATCACCCGGACAGTCTAGACGATTCGCGGTATGGCGGGAGGCCGGATGACTGCTCGCCCACAACGGATGATTCGCATGAGCTCGGGCTGTGATTTCCCCGCGGCGACGACACGATGAGGAAAGCCCACCTCGTGAAGATGTCCGTGAACGCTTATCGCCGACGTCCCCTCTCCCGTGCGGGAGAGGGCAGGGTGAGGGCTATCTCCTCACGACGCTCACCCCCCTCACACGCCACTTCGTGCCGACTTCCCCCCGGCGGGGAGAGGTGAGTGGCGGTGATCATGGTGCCTACCATTGAGAGGGCCGGGCCTTTGCCCGGCCATGATGGTAGAGGGCGGGTCAGTTCTCGCAAAATGGCGCCGGAGCTTAGCCCTTGCCTTCGGTCAGATATTTCTTCGCGAGGATCTTGGCTTCCTCGACGGCGGGCTGATCAAAGGGATCGAGGCCAAGCGCGTAGCCGGTGAGGATCGTTTCCAGCATGAAATGCATCAGAAGCTGGCCCATCGCCGTCTCGTTCAGCACCGGCACGTGAATGCGCCGGACCGGGCAGCCGTTCTTGGCGAAAGTATCGATCATGGCAAGCCCCTGGGCTGCCACGAAATCGCCGATGCGCTTGTGCGCGAAGCCCGGCTCGCCCGCGCGCCGTGACAGCGCCTCATCGATGACCGATCCCTTGCCGGCCACGTCAGTGGTGATCACCGTGAAGAGCTTGTCCTTGGGGCCGGCAAGATAAAGCTGCTGCTGGCTGTGCTGGTCCACCGGGCCAAGCGCACCCACGGGCTGCGTGCCTTTGCCATCCTTGCCGAGGCTCTCCGCCCACAGCTGCACCCACCATTTCATGAAGCGCTCGAGGCGGTCGGCATAGGCCATCACGACGGCGATGCCCTTGCCCTCGAGGGTGGCTGCCACGTTGAGCGCGGCTCCCACGGCAGCGGGGTTGTCCTTGAGATCGGTGCCGTCGGCAAACGGCGCGAGGGCTTTGGCCGCACCCGCGCGGATTGCCGCGACATCGATGTCGAGCGCCGCCGCTGGTACCAGGCCGACGTTACTCAAAACGGAATAGCGCCCGCCGACATTCGGATCATGCTCAAGGAAGCTCACGCCTTCGGGGGCGAGCAGGTCGCGAAGGGCGTTGCGCTTCCCGTCCTTCTGCGGCTCGGACAGGCCGAAGATGAGGTCCTTGGCGCGGTCCCTGAGTCCCGCTCGGTCGAGCGCCGTCAGCACGGCGATCACCTGCATCAGCGTCTCGCCGGTGCCGCCGGACTTCGACACGGCGAAGAAGCGCGTCGTGCCAAGCGGCAGCCGCTCAAGCACGGCCTCATATGTGAGCGGATCGAGGTTGTCGAAGAAATGGATGCGCGGGCCATCGCCCAAGCGGCCGAGGCCGGGCACCAGATAATCAGCGAGCTGCGCCAGCGCCTGAGCGCCGAGGCTCGAGCCGCCCACACCGAGGATGACGATATCGGTTGCGCCATCACGGAGCTTGCGGCCCGTGGCGCGTATGCTGTCGAGATCATCCGTGGTCGCCGGCAGGCGAAGCAAGGGGAGGGTGCCCTTGCTTTGATCCTCGCGCAGGCGATCGGCGGCGGTGCCGACGGCCGAAAGGGCGGCCTCGATGGCCGTCGCCGGCAGACCATGTCCGCCGACCTGTGCGGCCAGGGCAAGATCTATGGACTGGGTGAAACTCATGCGTCACTCCTGTCAGCCGATAAGGCTATGGGTGGGAACGGCCCCGAGCTAAGGCAGGTTCCGCAAGTCTGCGAGTCGGCAGATGTGCAAGTCTGATACCGCCGGATTGTTACAGTCCGACAGGCCGACCGGCGACCACGACGAGCGGATCGCCATTACCGAAGAGGCGCTGTGCCGCGCGCTTGAGATCATCCGGCGATACGGCTTCCACCAGCGCGTTGCGCCTATCGATATAATCGATGCCGAGACCGTCGATCGCGATATGCACGAGCTGGCGGGCGATCTTCGTCGAGGTGTCGAAATGGAGCGCATAGGAGCCGATGAGGAACTGCTTCGCCTTGGCGAACTCCTCCTCGCTCGCGCCATCCTTCACCAGACGGACGATTTCACTCTTGATGACGTCAAGCGCCTCGCCCGCGCGCTCGTTCTTGGTGGCCGTGCCGCCCATGAAGAGCGGACAATGGCGCAGCGGATGAAGCGATGTCCAAACGCTGTAGGCGAGGCCGCGTTTCTCGCGCACCTCCTGAAACAGGCGGGAGGTGAACGTGCCGCCGCCTAGAATATGATTGGCGATATAGCCGGCCATGTAGTCCGGGTCCCGCCGCGCCAGTCCTGGCAGGCCAAAGCGCACCACGGACTGCGGCACGTCGAGATCGACGATGGCATGCTTGCCGAGATTGCCGAGGGTGAGCGGGCTGATTGGCGCAAGTTCCGCCGCCGCCGGCAGCTCGCTGAAAAGCTGGTCCAGGCGTTTGCCGAGGCTGTCGGCATCAATCGCACCCACGACGGCGACGTACAGATTGGCGCGTGAGAAACCGCGTTTGTGCAGTGCGCTGACATCGTCCCGGCGGACGGTCCCGAGGCTCTCGATCGTGCCGCGCACAGGGTGCGCGTAGGGATGCCCGCTGCAGGCCTCCGTGAAGAAGGCGCGGTTCGCGAGACTGTCCGGGTCCTTCGCCTCGTGACGGAGACCGGCCAGGATCTGTTCGCGGACGCGTTCCACCGCATCGGTGTCGAAGCGTGGTCGGGTCAACGCGAGCCGGAACAGGTCGAAGGCCTCATCCGCATGGCGCGTCAAGGTCTTGAGGGCGCCATGCCAGCTATCCCGATCGGCGTTGAAGTGGAGCTCGATGGCGCGATCCGCCAAGCGTTCCTGAAACTGGTCGCCGGATAATTCGCCCGCCCCCTCGTCGAGAAGGCCGGCCATCAGGGCGGCGGTGCCCGCCTTGCCATCTGCATCCTGCGCCGCGCCACCGAGGAAGGCCACCTCCATGGCGATGAGCGGAATGGCATGTTCCTCGACGAGCCAGGCCTCGATGCCGCCGGGCGAAATGACCCGTTGCACGGCGCGCGAGGCGGCGGAGGATTCACGAACGGTCATCATGCATCTCGCTTCTAGGATGGCGTCAGGCGCGGCGCGGCTCAAGATAGCCGGTCACAGCGTGTCCCTTATGGATGAAGCGCTCCCCGACGTCGCGGATCTCGTCAGCCGTTACCTCTTCGATGCGCTGGGTCCACAGCTTCACGTCCTCGACGCTTTCGCCGATGGCGAGTGACGAGCCGAAAAGCCGTGCGAGATGCGCCTGGCTGTCCTGTGCATAGACCATCTCGGCGACAAAGCGGGTTTTGGCGCGCTCCAGTTCCTCGCCTGAGACGCCGCGTTCGAGGAAGGCTGTGACGGCCTTGTTTATGGCGGCTTCAAGCGCCTCGAGCGTCACGCCCGGCCGGGGGGCCGCATGGATGATGAACTGGCCGGCGTCGAGCAGCGAGCCGTAGTAATAAGCGCCTGCGGAAACGGCGAGTTCCTGTTCCAGAACAAGGCTGCGATAGAGGGTCGAGGTCTGGCCTCCGCCGAGGATCTCGGCCAGAAGCTCGAGCGCGTAGCTCTCCCGCCCTTCCTGCGTGCGGGATGAGGGCACCAGATAGCTCAGCTGCAAGTACGGCTGCTCGACCTTCTCGTCCGTCACGGTCACGCGCCGCGAGGCATTGAGAACAGGCTCGCGCGGGCGGCGTCGTTCTGGAGGCGCGCCGCGAGCCGGCACCTTGCCGTAGGTTTCCTCTGCCAGCGCGCGTACGGTCTCCGCCTCGACATCCCCGGCAACGACGAGGATCGCATTTTCGGGGGTGTAGAACCGCTTGTAATAGGCGAGCGCGTCGTCGCGGGTCAGGCCCTCGATCTCGTGCATCCAGCCGATGATGGGCGTGCCATAGGGATGATGCACGAACAGCGAGGCGGAGAGCGCCTCGGCGAGTTGGGCGCCGGGATCCGTCTCCACCCGCATGCGCCGTTCTTCCAGCACCACGTCGCGCTCGGGGCCGACGACGTCCTCGTCAAAAGCAAGGCCGTTCATGCGGTCCGCCTCGAAGCGCATCATCGTGCCGAGGTGTTCCTTTGCGACGCGCTGGAAATAGGCGGTGTAGTCGTAGGAGGTGAACGCGTTCTCCTGTCCGCCGAGGCTCGCCACCACCTGTGAGAATTCGCCGGCAGGATGGGTGGCCGTACCCTTGAACATCAGGTGCTCAAGAAAATGGGCGATGCCGGACTTGAGCGGCGGATCATCCGCTGAGCCGTTCCGATACCAAACCATGTGCGTCACCACGGGGACGCGCCGGTCCGGGATGACGACCACTTCAAGCCCATTGGCAAGAGTGAAGGAGGACACCTGCGGGCCGCCACCCGTGGCCGAAGGGGAAACAGCGGGATTGAGGCCGGCGAGCGGTGTTGAGGGCATCAGCAGCTCTTCAGGATCAGGACGTGAACCGCGCTACCGTAACGCGATCGCGCTTTGGGGTACAACACAGGATCGTGCGGGCGGTAGAAGCCACGATCCAACGCCAGACAACGCCCTCCCTGCAAAGGGGAGCGTTGCCAAAAGCTAAGCTTCGTTGATGTCAATTTCAATGAAGCGCGATTGCGACGTCGCGTTTTATCGAGCGGTACGGTTAGCGGCTGCCCGCCTGCTGCCGAATGAATTCCCGCTCGACATCGCCTGGTGATTCGCGGACGATCGGCGAGGCCTTGCCGTCACCGAGCGGCGCATTCGCCGACGGGATGCGATAGCCCTTCGGGGGCTCGGCGAGGGAGCCGCGGCCTGGTTCCTGTCCATAGGCGAGGTTGGATTTCTGCTCCATCGGGTGCCCGTTGTTGCGAAGCACGTCAGGATTGACGAGCAGCTCGTCGCGGCAGTTGTCGCCCATGCAGCTTCTGGCGCGCTCTCCAGGCGCGTATGCTCCCGAGCCGGCGCGACGGCCAGCACGGATCTGATCCACGCTCAGCGCGCGGCCGTCGTAGCTGTCATTACGAACAGGAACCGGTTGGCGCGCCTCTCGCTGCGCGCGGCGGGCTGCTGCGACGTCCGGATCATTCGGCCAATTACCGTCGCGGGCATTGGCTGCAGCGCGGGGCGGTGGCAGATTGCCGGCACCCGGAGGGATCACGAGGGGTGCGCGCTCGCGGTATTCAATCGGCGGGCGCTCCTCATCGATGATGCCGAGTTTACCCAGGACGTCCTTCATGAAGACGCCAGATGTGTCCTGCGCCGAGGCAGGGGTCGCGCCGGCCATAAGCCCAAGCATCAAGGCGGCGACCGGCAGTCCCCATGTCCTTACGTCGAGACGCGTCATGATGTCAGTCCTACTCTCATGTCGGCAGCGCTTGATCAGTGTTGTTGACATGATGCGGCAACAGTGAGGCGCCGCCCAACGAAATCATAACAAACACTGTGATCGGGCTACATCTCCCCCAAAAATAACCCATCCGTGGTGTGACGGGCAGCTCGATGCCCTCTTCATACCAGCCGAACCGCTCAGCGAGAAGCCCATGCGAGGAAGCTCCCGTCACGAGGTCGTGTCTGGACCGGACGCATGGGAACCCGGGGCATTCGCCCGTCGATGCTCCAGGAACAAGGCATCATAAAGGATGCCTATGACGCCCGCGACAATCGCCGCGTCGGCGATGTTGAAGACATACCAGCTATACCCAAAGGCGTGAAGATGGGCAAAATCGAGCACCGCGCCGTAAGCGGCCCGATCAACGGCATTGCCAAGCGCCCCGCCGATGATGAGACCGATGGCGACAGCCATAAGCCCCGTCTTGATACGCCTAAGCCAAATGCTCAACCCGATGGCTGCTGCCAGCGACAGGATCACGAGCACCCATGGGCCGATAGGCCCCTCCTGCTGGAAGAGCCCGTAGGAGACACCCCTGTTCCAGACCAGCATGAGGTCGAAGAACGGCGTGACCGCGATAGGTGGTCGGGCGCCGATATCGACCACATGGTAGAGCCAGAGCTTCGATGCCTGGTCGGCTACGAAGGTCAGGCCGGCCAGGAGGGTCCCCAGGCGGGCGGGCGACATGTTCATGCGCGCACGCTCATGCGCCCCTATGGGCCGCATCCCAAGCTCGCAGCGCCTCGGCGTCGCGCGGCGTCACGTCCGGATAGTCCGGATCGCTGCCGACGTCAGGCGAGATCTTCCACGAGCGGGCGCATTTGCGCCCCGGCGCAAGCCCGGGAACGACGACGACACCCGCCACATCATCAAGGCGAAAGCCGTCCGCGGGACCAACGCCGGAAATGACCTGAATCGCGGAGGTGATCGCGACCTCCGCGAGGTCGATGCCCTTGAGAGCGGCCATCAGCTCCGCATCCTCGATGAAGACGATGGGCGCGGCATCGAGGCTGGAGCCGATGCGCTTCTGGGCGCGCTCGATCTCGAGGGCCCCGGTGATCACGCGGCGGACACGGCGAATTTTATCCCACTTCGCCTTGAGGCTGTCGTGGCGCCAGTCCGGCGGGATCTGGGGGAAGAGCTCGAGGTGCACCGAGCCTTCCTCTGAGGGGAAGCGAGCCTGCCACGCCTCCTCGGCTGTGAACACGAGAATCGGTGCGAGCCAGGTCGTCACGCAGCGAAACACCTGATCGATAACGGTGAGCGCGCTCCGCCGCGTCACGCTGTTGGCCGGATCGCAATAGAGCGCATCCTTGCGCACGTCGAAGTAGAAGGCCGACAGGTCCGAGGTCATGAAGACCGAAAGCGCCGCGACGACGCGTTTGTAGTCGAAGGCCGCATAGGCTTTGCGGACCTCCTCGTCGAGCTCGGCGAGGCGGTGCAGGATCAGCCGCTCCAGTTCGGGCATCTGGCTGACCTGAACGAGGTCATGCCCCTTGAAGTGATGGAGCGTGCCGAGCATCCAGCGGATGGTATTGCGGAGCTTGCGGTAGTGGTCGACAACGCTCTTGATGATTTCGGGACCGATGCGCTGGTCGTCTGAATAGTCGACCGAGGCCGTCCACAGGCGCAGGATATCGGCGCCGGCGGTGCGGATGACATCCTGCGGCGCAACGGTGTTGCCGAGCGATTTGGACATCTTCCGGCCCTGCTCGTCGAGCGTGAAACCGTGCGTCAGCACGATGTCGAACGGCGCCCGACCACGCGTGCCGCAACTCTCCAGCAGTGAGGAGTGGAACCAGCCCCGGTGCTGGTCGGAGCCCTCAAGATACATGACCTTGTCATGTCCACCGTCGACGGCGCGGCGTGCCTTCAATTCCGGCCGTACCTCAAGCGTGAAGGCATGGGTCGAGCCTGATTCAAACCAGACGTCGAGGATGTCGTTCACCGGCGTCCAGTCCTCGATATTGTCGACGAAACCGTCGAGGAACCGGCGCGGATCGGCCGCGAACCAGGCATCGGCGCCTTCCGCGACGAAGGCCGCCGCGACGCGGTCCGACAGCTCCTTGTTGAATTTGAAGTCTGGTCCCGGCGCGAGGTCGATGACATTGCCCGCGGCATCCTCACGCATGAAGATGGCGATCGGCACGCCCCAGGCGCGCTGGCGCGAGATCACCCAGTCGGGCCTGTTCTGGATCATGCCATTGATGCGGTTCTCGCCCGTCTCCGGCACCCATTCGGTCGCGGCGATCGCGGTCAAGGCGCGCTGCCGCAAGGTGTCGCCGGGGCCGGCGATGTCCTTGTCCATGGCGATGAACCATTGCGGCGTATTGCGGAAGATGAGCGGGGCCTTGGAGCGCCAGGAATGCGGATACTGGTGCTTCAGGCGGCCGCGTGCGATCAGGGCGTTGGCGGCGACCAGCGCCTCGATGACCCGCTTGTTGGCGTCACCTTCCTTACCCTTGTCGTCGAGCACCCGCGCGCCGGCGAACAGCGGCACATGGGCATAATACGCGCCGTCCGGCCCGACCGTATGCGGCACGACCGACGTGCCGGCACGCTCGAATGTCGCGCGGTTGTTGATGAAGGTGATGTAGTCGTCGGCGCCATGCCCCGGCGCGGTGTGCACGAAGCCCGTACCGGCGTCGTCTGTGACGTAGTCGGCGGCAATGAGCGGCACGTCGAAGTCATAGCCTTGCCCGCGCAGAGGATGCGCGGCATGGATGCCGGCGAGCGTTTCAGCGCTGATGGCGCCGCGGCGCTCATAGGACTCGACCTTCGCTGCATTCAGCACCTCGGCCGCGAGCTTGTCGGCCAGGATGTAGCGGTCTCCAGGCTTGGCCCAGTTGCCTTCCGGGGCGGTCGTGACCTGGTAGAGGCCATAGGCGATGTTTTTCGAAAATGCGATGGCGCGGTTGGCGGGGATCGTCCAGGGCGTGGTCGTCCAGATGACCACCGAGGTGCCGACAAGCGCGGGGTCAGCGCTCGTGACGATTGGAAACTTCGCAAAGATCGTCGGAGACGTGTGTTCCTGATACTCGACCTCGGCCTCCGCGAGGGCCGTGCGCTCGACGATGGACCACATGACGGGCTTGGAGCCGCGATAGAGCTGGCCGCTCGCCGCGAATTTCATGACTTCGCAGGCGATCTGAGCCTCTGCGTCGAAGGTCATGGTTGCGTAAGGGTGGTCCCAGTCTCCTTCGACGCCGAGCCGTTTGAACTCCTCGCGCTGGACATCGAGCCAATGCTGGGCGAAGGCGCGGCATTCGCGACGGAATTCGATGATAGGCACGTCGTCCTTGTCGCGGCCCTTGGCGCGGTACTGCTCCTCGACCTTCCACTCGATAGGCAGACCGTGGCAGTCCCATCCGGGGACGTAATTGGCGTCGTGGTCGAGCATCTGCTGCGAACGCGTGACGAGATCCTTCAGGATCTTGTTCAGCGCGTGGCCGATGTGGATGTTGCCGTTCGCATAGGGGGGGCCGTCATGCAGGACGAAGCGCTTACGGTTCTTTCCAGCGGCACGCAGCTTCTTGAAGAGGCCGATGCGCGCCCAGCGCTCCAGAAATTCGGGCTCCCGCTGGGGCAACCCTGCGCGCATCGGGAAATCCGTCTGCGGCAGAAAAAGCGTCTCGGAATAGTCCCGCTGCGCGGAAGAGGGGGACGGGTCAGCGGGTGAAACAGGTGAATCGGTCATGAGCCTGGCCGGTTGAAGAATGCGCCCGTTGCATTACCGCAGAGGCGCTGAGCATGAAATCATAGCGGATGGGCTGTCCCAGCCCATGATAACCCGGACCTTCGCGAGGTGCGGCCCGGGAGGCGGATGCTCCAGAAGCCGTGCGCTCAGGCGAAAGCCGGGCTTTTAATTCGCCGCGTAGCAAGAAACCTGTCCATGCAAGGTCTTCTAGCAGCAGCCTCCGCCAGAATAAAGACCGTGCGGAAGCTTATCCCGGGGGCGCCGCAGCCCCGGCCCGTGGCACCCGATGGGGCGCGCAGTCTTTGGGCGGCGGTCTGGCCACGCTTGGCCTCAGGCGCCCTGTGAAGGCGTAAGCAACCGTTCACAATGCGACCTGAAATTCTCGAGATCCGTGCGAAGCTTCGTGACCCCGCGCGCCAGGCTCTCGCGGGTACGTGTCGTGTCCTCGGCTGTGCGCTCGACCAGGGCGAGCGTATCGCTGCGCTCACCGGCGCCAGCAGCGGCCGTTTCGATGGAACGGGCAATTTCCTGCGTCGCGGCGCTCTGTTGTCCGACCGCATCGGCGATGATCATGGTCATCCTGTCGATGGACGCGATGGTGCCGGTGATCGAGCCGATCGCAGCGACCGCCTGCGACGTCGCAGACTGCATCGAATTGATCTGCCCGCGGATGTCCTCGGTGGCTCGCGCGGTCTGGCTGGCGAGCGCCTTCACTTCCTGCGCCACGATTGCGAAGCCGCGGCCAGCCTCACCGGCACGCGCGGCCTCGATCGTGGCGTTGAGCGCCAGCAGGTTGGTCTGCTCGGCGATGGCTGTGATCAGCGTGACCACCTCACCGATCTTGGCGCTGGAACGGTCAAGCGCCCCGACAAGCGCGCTCGTTCCTTCGGCCTCGCGTACGGCGCGGGCGGCGATGTCGGAGCCTTGTGAAAGCTGCCGGCCGATTTCATTGATCGAGCTCGTGAGTTCCACGGCGGCCGCGGCCGCTGTCTGAACCCCATGCGTGGACAGGTGCGCGGAGCGCACGCTTTCGCGGATGCGCGCAATCGTCGTTTCGCAAATGTCGCTCGTTTCCTTGGAGGATGCATCGATGGAGCGGGCTGCTTCTGCGACGGCATTCGCCAAACGCGTCAGGCGCTCGACGCCGCGCGGATCAAGGCTGATGCGCTGCTCACGCGTTGCCGCTGCCTGCGCTTCGGTGAGCTTCGCGACGGCAGCCTTGGTGGAGAGCAATTCCTGACGCACGCGCTCCAACGCCTGCGACAGCCGCATTTCCTCACCGGATCTTGCGCTGTCCGGCACAGGGCTCGTCAGGTCGCCCTCGCCGAGTGCGACGAGCCTGGCCCCGAGGGTACTGAGGCCAGGAGACGCGGGAAGAGGCAGAAACAGGGAGATCAGGGCGAGAATGGCTGCGATTGGGAGCATCACGATCATCGAATCGACCGATAGAGCGCCCTCCAGACGACGCGCAATCGCCATCACAGCCGCGAACGCAACGAAAAGAATGCCAAAACGGACAACGAGCTCGCCGGGCGTGGCCTTTACAATTCGGGTCAGGGGCATTGGCAAAGCGACCGTCCGTTACAAGGATGGTCCATCTTACCGAACATGATTAAAAAAATGTGGAGAAATACCACTGTAGGACACTGTGGAGCTTATGAAAGCAGCCGCGTTCGTCCCGGGAACGAGACAGAAAGGCCGTCGCGCCTCTTAGGCGGATTCGTATCAGGCGGAATAGGGAGAATGGCAGGCGGAGCGGTCTGTCAGATCGGGTGGCATCAGTGAAGCGATCAGCGACGGAATTGCTCCGTCCGGATGGGCGATGTGACCGCGAGCGTCCTCTGAATCGCGGTTCATCTGGGCGATCAGCGCATTGACATCATCGAAGCGCTCCTCGCCCCGCAGCCACGCCACGAACTCGACGTCGATCAGCGCATCATAAAGATTGCCGGAAAAAGCGAAGAGATGAACTTCGAGCAACGCAGGCCCGTTGTCAAAGGTGGGGCGGCGTCCGAAGCTGGCGACGCCGTCAAATACTTCTTCGCCATGGCGCACACGAACGGCATAAATGCCATAGCGAAGGCCGAAGTCTTTCCAAAGATGCACGTTTGCGGTGGGGAAGCCGAGAAGCCGACCTCGCTTGTCGCCGTGCACGACTGTGCCGCTCACGAGCCAGCGGTAGCCGAGCATCTTGTTGGCCGAATTTATGTCGCCGCGCGCCAGCGCCTCACGGATCGCGGTGGAGGATACCCTGACGTTCTGATCCTCCCCATCACCGACCGCTGTCACCATGATGACCGGAATACCATGGTGTGCAGCGCGCTTGCTGAGAAAGTCCGGGGAGCCCTCGCGGCCGCGTCCGAAATGAAAGTCCCCGCCGATAACGATGCCGGCAGCGCCGATTTCGCTGATTAGCAATCGGTCGACGAACTCCTCGGCAGTCGTGGCCGCAAGCTTGTGATCGAAGGGAAGGACGATGGCGCCGGAGAGACCGAAATGGGCCATCAGGCGTTTCTTGAGCGGCAGCGGGGTGAGCGCGAACGCCGCCCGCTGCGGCGCGAAGAACAGGCTGGGATGCGGGTCAAAGGTGAGGGCGCTGGCCGGGCGGCCTCGGTCCTGCGCCAATTCAACCGCTGTGCGGATGACCGCCTGATGGCCCCTATGAATTCCGTCAAAGTTGCCGATGGCGAGAATTGGGCTCGCGAGACCTGCCGGCAGGGTGCTCGATCGCGTTACGAGAAATGGTGTATCTTGGGTCATGGTTCAGTCGCGATCAATCTTGGACAACGAATGCCGGCCGGCGTCGAACCCTGCCCCCATGCCCGTATCATGGTCAAGCGGCAGGTCGTCGTAAAACGTCCGGGTTCAAGCCGCACGCCCGCTCATTTCGGCGCCATGCGCTGGCGCAGCTTTGGGAGCGAGCCGTTTGATGTTTGTGCGCAGAGTAAAGATTTGGTTGCGTCCTACCACCATTTCTCTATTAACCGCGCTGGGGGCTGTGATCCGTTCAATGCGCTGGCACGGGCAAGAAGAATTGCGCTTCTTGCTCGGTCCCCGGTTTGGTTTGGATTGTTCCAGACCGCATGACGAATCCATTTGGAGCTGGCTGTGATGCTTGACTTTGCAATGCCGATTCTCATCGTCGATGATTTCCAGACGATGGTCCGCATTGTTCGAAATCTCCTCGAGCAGATTGGCTTTCATGACATTGACGAAGCGCCGAACGGGGAAAGCGCTTTGGCCAAGCTTAAACTCAAGCAATATGGACTGGTTATTTCCGATTGGAACATGGAGCCGATGAGTGGCTTCGAACTCGTCCAGCTTGTTCGGGCCAATCCCGCATTCGACAGCATGCGTTTCATCATGGTGACGGCTGAATCCAAGACGGAGAGCGTCATCGCGGCCAAGCGCGCCGGCGTCGACAACTATATTGTCAAACCCTTCAATGCCCAGATCTTGAAAGCAAAGATCGAAGCGACCTGCGGCATAGGTTGAGCAGTTCTCGGCCGCGAAAGTTGTCGAAGTCCCTCGTGTAATTTGACGTGCCTTGATTGTGTTTTAGCTGCAATCCGCTGGCGATTTTCTGCGGCTAAATAACTAAATGTGTCTGCGTATTGGCTTCCCGGCGATTCGGCCGGTCAGAGAACCTTGTCGCGGACAGATCTCGACGACAAGCGCCGGCGGGAGAGGCCGACTGGCTTATGGCCAGCCGAGCCAGGTTTCTTTAAACGGCGCCCCAGGGCCCGAGCCGCCATTCGCCTCACCAGCGCACCATATCGATCATCATCGCGGGATGATGGCTTTGTTCCATGATCCAGCGACCGAGCGCGGCCGTATCGAGGGCTCCAGCCGGGTCCGCAAACTCACGTGCATGGATGCCGCGGCTGACGAAAAGCGCATCAATGCCGATCGCAGCGGCGCCCGCGACATCAGTGCGGATGGCGTCGCCGACGGCGAGCACGCGACGAGCGTCGATCGGCGCTCCGCGGGCCGTTGATGCGAGCTCGAAGGCTGCATCATAGATCGGGCGATGCGGCTTGCCCGCGTAGGTAACCGTGCCGCCAAGTGCTTCGTAAAGTGCCGCCAGCGCGCCGGCGCAGTAAATGAGATGATGGCCGCGCTCGACGACGAGATCCGGATTGGCGCATATCATCGCCAGATCACGGGCCTGCATGGCCTCGAACTGCTCGCGGTAGTGCTCGGGCGTCTCGTGGTTGTCGTCGAACAGACCGGTGCATACGACGTAGCGTGCCTCCTCGACCGGCACGAGGCGCGCGTGCAGGCCCTGGAAAAGCGGCAGGTCGCGTTCAGGCCCCAAGTGAAAGAGCGGATCATTGCCATGCTGGGCAATGCTGCGCCGCGCAACATCACCCGAAGTGATGATGTCGTCATAGGCGTCTCGCCGGACCCCGAGGCTATCCAGGAGCGGCAATACTTCCTGGCCTGGACGCGGCGCGTTGGAGATGAGGATGACGGTGCCGCCTTTGCCGCGGAATCGGTTCAACGCGTCGCCGGTTGCGGCGAAAGCGCGCACGCCGTCGTGGAGGACCCCCCAGATATCGCATAGAATGACGTCATAGCGATCCGCGACCGAAGACAGGCCCTCGATCACTGGAATGGGCCCCACCGCGTCTGACATAATATCCCCTTCTGCATCGGCGCTTCAGTATAAAATTCCATGATCGAGCAACAGGAAGCCGGTGTGGCTCTCGTCGCAGCAGCGTAGTGTTGGAATTTGTCACGCCTAATACATCTCGGCTGCCGGTGCCATAGGCAAGGTCGAACCGGCTTGAGCAAAATCGCGTTTGAAGTTCCTTGATGCCGGTGTCATGAAGGGAGTTCAGCCCCGCTTCTCCTGGCTGCCGACTGGCCTTGCGAACGCAGATTGCGGGTGTTTAGCGGTGGTTACGTCACCCACGGAGCCTTTTCATGTCCTCTGCCTACGATCACGCCGGTCGATCGGCGTCTTCCACCCCGAACGACCTTGAAGCCTTCTGGATGCCCTTTACGGCGAACCGGTCGTTCAAGGCCAAGCCGCGCCTGGTCGTGAGTTCGAAGGACATCCATTACATCGCCAATGACGGCAGCAGGATCATTGACGGGTCGTCGGGCCTATGGTGCTGCAACGCCGGCCATAATCGCGATGCGATCATCGATGCCATCCAGAAGCAGGCGGCCGAGCTCGACTACGCGCCAAGCTTCCAATTCGGTCATCCAAAGGCCTTCACCCTGGCTGCCCGTCTCGCGGCGCTCGCGCCGGGCGATCTCGACCATGTGTTCTTCGCCAACTCTGGCTCGGAAGCCGTCGACACTGCGCTGAAGATCGCTTTGGCTTATTGGAACGTGCAAGGCAAGGGTGCGAAATCGCGCCTCATCGGCCGAGAGCGCGGTTATCACGGCGTCGGCTTCGGCGGCACAGCTGTTGGGGGCATCGTCGCTAACCGCAAGCTTTATGGCAATCTGCTCGCGGGTGTTGATCACATCAGCCACACCTACAACCGCGAAAAGCAGGCGTTCTCCCGCGGCGAGCCGGAGTGGGGCGCTCATCTCGCCGATGACCTCGAGCGTCTGGTCGCGCTTCACGATGCCTCGACCATTGCGGCCGTCATCGTCGAACCGATGGCGGGATCGACGGGCGCGCTGCCGCCGCCGAAGGGTTACCTGAAGCGCTTGCGCGAGATTTGCGACAAGCACGGCATCCTGCTGATCTTCGACGAGGTCATCACCGGGTTCGGTCGCCTGGGCGCAAGCTTCGCGGCCGAGCGTTTCGGCGTTGTGCCGGACATCATGACCTTTGCGAAGGGTGTTACCTCCGGCACTGTTCCGATGGGCGGCTGCTTCGTTCGCAAGGGCATCTATGAGGCATTCATGCAGGGCGGGCCGATGCATGCGATCGAGCTGACGCACGGTTACACCTATTCGGCTCATCCCTTGGCCTGCGCCGCGAGCCTCGCCACGCTCGACATCTATCGCGATGAAGGGCTGTTCGAAAGGGCCCGCGAGCTCGAACCCGTCTGGGCCGACGCCATCCACGGGCTGAAGGGTGAGCCCAACGTTGAGGACATCCGGTCGATCGGCCTAGTCGGCGCGATCGATCTCAAGCCGCGCGATGGCGCGCCGGGCACGCGAGGCTATGAGGCGCTGGACCGCGCGTTCCACGAGCATGGCCTGATGTTCCGCACCGCCGGCGATACAATCGCCCTGTCCCCGCCGCTGATTATCACCGAGAGCCAGATCGGCGAGATCGCCGACAAGCTAAAGGCCGTCATCCGCGCGGTCGCGTAAGCTGAATAAGGGACGGGGGTGTCCAGCGCGTCCCCGTTCCGTTCTCTCCGCTCGGTCCGAATTTCGTCACGTCTTTCCTTTAGAAAGCTCTATGCGTCGGTGGGGATGTACCGCGCATAACATGTGAGGAACGAGCGCGATGAATGAGCAGGAGAAGGACGTTATCGGCGGGATATTCGACCGCCTGCGGCAGGCCGAGAACCAGCCGCGCGATCCCGAGGCGGAAGCCTTCATTCGCGAGCGTATCGCCGCCCAGCCCAGCGCTCCTTATATCATGGCCCA
This sequence comes from Chelatococcus sp. YT9, assembly GCF_018398315.1. Taxonomy (NCBI): domain Bacteria; kingdom Pseudomonadati; phylum Pseudomonadota; class Alphaproteobacteria; order Hyphomicrobiales; family Chelatococcaceae; genus Chelatococcus; species Chelatococcus sp. YT9. The sequence continues at coordinate 210,304 of NZ_JAHBRW010000001.1, read as the reverse complement.
GGTCGTGCATGTGCAGGAGCAGGCGCTCGCCAACCTGAGCGAGCGTGTCGCCACGCTTGAGGCCGAGCTCGCGGAAGCGCGCAATGCGCCGCAGGCTCAGCAGGCAGGCGGGTTTCTCTCCGGACTGTTCGGCGGCGGTGCGCCAGGCGCGCCGGCACGCGCCAGCGCGGCGCCCGCGGCGCCTGAGACTTTCCCGCGGCCCGGCGCGCGCCAGACGGAGACGGATTTCCAGGGCGCCCAACCCCCAGCCGGCCCCTGGGGTGGCGCGAACGCGCCGGGCTTCGGTGCGGGCGCGAATGGTCCCTGGGGGCAACGCATGGGTGGGGGCGGATTCCTGTCCTCGGCGCTGACCACAGCTGCTGGCGTCGCGGGCGGCCTCGTTGCCGGAAATCTCCTCGCCGATGCCTTCGGCCTTGGTTCGCACGGCCAGGCGAGCACTTCGGCAGATACCGCCTCGGCTGCCTCGACGCCGCAGGCCGATCCGGCCTCGGGGGCGGATACGAGGGATGACAGCCCTCAGGTGCAAGAGGCGAACTACGACGAGTCTGATTCCGCTGAGGATGATTACGACGCTGGGTACGACAACGGCGGCGACACCTCAGACTGGCTGTAGGCTCGGCCAGGGGCGCAGCGGGCTGCCGAAGGGGCTTTCGGCAGCCCGCCGGGGATGACACGGGCCGAGAACGGACCCTCCCAGGCCGTGTGGACAGTTGGTCACGTCAGCCTTGTCACAGTGTCGCGGTCATTCCGGGGCTTCGCATCAGCGAAGAGCCCGGAATCCATGAACACGGCGTTGGACAGGAAGACGGGTCGGGCCGGGCACCTTATTCGTTCCCCGTCGTGTTCATGGGTTCCGGGCTCGGGCCTTGCGGCCCGCCCCGCAATGACGGCGGAGGTTTACCGTGGCAACCGTCCACACAACCTCGTTGATTGTCGATCCGCCCTAGCTCACCACAACCCGCGTGCCGATACCCACCCGGTTGTAGAGATCGATGACGTCATCGTTCATCATCCGGATGCAGCCGGACGAGACAGCCCGGCCGATCGTATGCGGCTCATTCGTGCCGTGGATGCGGAATAAGGTGTTCCCGAGATAAAGCGCACGTGCGCCGAGTGGGTTGTTCGGGCCGCCGTCCATGTAGCGCGGCAGGTCGGGCCGGCGTTTGCGCATCTCCGCCGGTGGCCGCCATGAGGGCCATTCGCGCATCATGCTCACCGTCTCGCGTCCCTTCCATGTGAAGCCTTGCCGGCCGACGCCGATCCCATAGCGTATCGCCCGGCCACCGGGCTGGACGAGATAGAGATAGCGTGTGCGGGTGTCGACAATGATCGTGCCGGCCCGCTCTTTGCCGTCATAGGCGACTTCCTGGCGCTGAAGGCGGCCTGCAATCTCCGCCTGCGGCGCATAGCTGCGGCGGGCGTCGATGCCGTCCGGCGGCACATTCGCCGTTCGCATGCGGCGGCCATCGTAGCGTCTGCCCTGGCGAGAGCCGTAGTAGTCATCGCGCGCCGGACCATTCAGCGCATCGGCCAGGGGATCGCGCTGAATGGGCAGGTATTCGTCGCCATAATCCGCACGACCGGCTCGCGCGCCGCGGCCGGCCGGCGGGGCAGGCTGATAGAAGTACTCTGGCGCCTGGGTGCCGCTTTGTCGGCCGCCGGTCGCCAGGAATTCCAGGAAACCACCGCCAAGATTGCCGTTCGACCCGGAATAGCCTCCCTGCTGGGCGAGGGCGAGTGACGGCACAATGAGGCTCAATGTCAGCGCGACGGCTGGCAGAAGTTGGCGATGGCGCATCGGCTGTCCTCGTTTCGGATGTCCGCTTGGACAAGGATAGCGGGCCGAGTGGTGAATCCGCCCTTACTGATTTACCTTCTCTCATCGCCACACGGGCGAGAAATCGGCAACAAGGTTAGAGTATTCTTGCGCTGATGCGCGCAATCAACAATGCCATCAGGATAACTTTGCTTTGAGCCGCTGAAGGATAGCGGCACGAAGGCCTGCCACGTCGAGCCCAAGGATAAGGGCGGCGTAGATCGCGCCGCCGATCAGCGGACCGGCAACAAGCGCTACGGGCGCACTCGCGATGCCGCGCAGCGACCAAACTGCAGCGGCCATGAGGGCGGTGGCGCCGATGATGACCAGAACATCCTTCACCGGTGGGCGACCCGACAGCAACGGCAAGGCGAGCACGAAGGTGAGGCCCAGCGCCGCCAGCATGCCTCCCATCTGCGCCAGGGCGAAGCCGATCGGGCCGTAGAGGGCTGGCAGCACCGCCATCAGTGCGAGATTGACCGCAAGGCCGAAGCCGGCGGCGACGATGACGGGTCTCGTCCGCTTTTCTATCTGGAAGACAGGGTTGAGAGCGAACTGCAGCAGCGAGAAGGACAGAAGCGCCGGGATGAGCACGAGCGAATAGCGTGCGAACGGTCCCTGGAAATCGGATGGGATGAACAGGCTTTGAAACGGCGGTAGGAGCACGAAATAGCCGGCGGCCAGCGGCGCAAGGAAAGCCAGGATAATGACGAGATTTCGGGACACCTGCTGGTTTGCCGCCTCGCGACCATGCGTTTCGTCCGTGCGGACGGCGAGCTGGAACAGAAGGATGTCGACCGCCGAGCCCGCAACCGCGAAGATGCGGATGCCGAGGTCGGCGGCGAGCGAGAAATAGCCGGCTTCGGCGAAGCCGTAGTGTGAAGCCACCGCGCCGCGATTGAGGATCGTCATCAGCTGGAAAATGGCGTTCGCCCCGACGAGCGGCAGGCCATAGGCGAGAAAGCTCCGCGCCAACGCGGAGCGGGCCGCTCGCGGGCTGACCTCGGGATCCCTGAGGGCGACGCGACCGACGACAATGGCGATGAGCGAGCCGGCGGCAAAGCCGAGCGCGACGATCGTGGCATTCTCGAACATCATCGCGCTGCCGACCATCAAGATGAACAGCGCGACATTCTTGACGATCACGAGATGCGCGTAGCCGCGTTCCAGAAAGCGTGCGCGGGCGAGAGCCGTGTGGAAATCGAAGATCCCGATAGCCACGCACATTGCGGCGGTGGCGGCGATCAATCCTGGGGTGAAGCCGGTATCGATACCGGAGAGAATGACGAGCCCGGCCCCCAGGAAGACGACCAGCGCCATCATCCCGAAACTGGTTTCCAGGGTCGCGCGGACCGCAGGCTCCTCCCGCCGCGTCCGCTCGGAATAGAAGCGCGTGGCCGACAGCCGTAACCAGTCCAGACAAATCGTGTTGACGACGGTGGCGATCGCCGCGGCTATGGCATAGCGCCCAAACTCCGCGGGCCCCAGGAATTTGGCGACCAGGAGCCCGAGTAGAAAATTGAGGATGGAGTTGACGGCAAAGGTCAAGATGATCGTCATGCCGTCTTAATCCAAGCCTCGACTTCTGGAGCGTGGGCTGATCCGTGCGTCATTTGGACTGAGCGCGGCCCACGCCAGAGAAAAGACGCGTTTTGATGAATTTCATCTAAACGCGCCCGTCGTTTCCGGGGCTCAGGCGGGAGCCGAACTCATCGGCCGGCCTGTGGTCACCGGGCTGAAGATGCCGTCCGCGTGACGCTCCATGATGATGCGGCGGTCATGCAGCGCGTTCAGCGTGGAGCGATGGCCAATCGACACGACAGTCGTGTTGGGCAGCTTCTCGGCGATCACGGCGTAAACGGCCTTTTCGAGCGGCTCGTCGAGGGCCGCGGTCGCCTCGTCGAGAAGCAGCCAGTCAGGCTTGGCCAGCAGCGCGCGCGCGATGGCCAGACGCTGCTGTTCGCCGCCCGACAGGCGCTGCTGCCACGGATGCGCCTCGTCGAGCTGCGGAATGAGATGCGGCAATTGCACGGCGGCGAGTGCCTCACGGATGGCCGCGTCGTCATAAGCACCTTCCTGCGCCGGGTAGGTGACTGCCTCGCGAAGGGTGCCAAGCGGAATATAAGGCTGCTGCGGCAGGAGCATGAGCTTCTTTCCGGCCGGCACCGTCAGCTTGCCTTCCGCATAGGGCCAGATGCCGGCGATCGCCCGGAAAAGCGTTGATTTTCCGGAGCCCGAAGGGCCGGCGATCAACGTTTCACGGCCTTCCTCCAATGCGAGATGCGGCACGGTGAGGATCGTCTCCCCGGTGGGCGCCGAGAGGGTCGCGTTATCGACGACGAGGTCGCCGCTCGCGGTTTCGCTGCGGGCGAGCACATGAGTATCAGTGCCAACCACAGTCGCCCGCTCCATGGTCTCATCGAAGCCGGTGAGACGGTCGACGACCGCCTTGTAGGCAGCCATAGTGGAATAAGCATCGACGAAGAACGAAAGCGAATCCTGCACCTGCCCAAAGGCTTGGCTCGTCTGCATGAGGTCGCCGAAGGTCACACGGCCACTGAAATAATTATGTGCCGTCAAAAGAAATGGGAACACGATCGCCGCCTGCCCATACGTGGAGGTAAAGGCGGTGAGAATCTTTTGGACCCCGACGAGTTGTAGGAAGTTCTTGACCACGAAGCCAAATAGCCGGCCGAGATTACGACGCTCGGCTTGGTCGCCGCCTACTAGAGCGATCTGTTCACCATACTCTCGCACACGAGCCATGCCGAAGCGAAAGTCCGCCTCATAGCGCTGTTGCATGAAGTTGAGGTGGATCAGCTTGCGGCCAAAATAATGCGCGCCCGCGGTGCCGGCGATCGAATAGATAAGCGCCACCCAGAAAAGAAAGCCTGGAATGGTGATGTCCGTGAAGGGCAACGTCATCCTGGAGGAGAGATTCCAAAGGATGAAGGCAAAGGAAAACAGCGTGACGACCGATGTCAGCAATCCGAGGAAGAGCGTCATCGTCGTGGTAACGAACTGGTCGATGTCTTCCTGAATACGCTGATCTGGGTTGTCCGCCTTCTGACCCAGAAAGCGCATGCGATAGTGAGCGTTGTTACGCATCCAGCGGTCGAGGTAAAGATCCGTCATTACGCGTCGCCAGCGGATGACGAGATAGGAGCGCACGACATAGGCGATCACAGAGCGTGTCACCCAGACGGTCGCGAGAATGCAAAAAAAGCCCAGCAACCGCCAAAATGCGCTTTCGTCCTTGCCTTGCAGCGCGGTGTAGAAATTATTGTTCCAGTAGGACAGAACGACGTTGAGCGCGACACCACCCAGCGCAAGCAGGACGACGGTCGTCAGCATGAAGAGCCCGATCCAACGTTCCTGTGCGCGGAAGGTGCCGAGGGGCCAAACCCGAACTTCCCCGATTTCGCGGGAGTTGAAATAGGGCTTGGTGAGATGCCAGATGGCAAGAAGGAAGCTTTTCAATCCGTCGATCATGCCTGTGCCGGCCATGCACGGAAATGCATGGCCGATGTCCCCGTGTTTGGCGCGGCTGCGCGATGCCCGAACATAGTACTCGCCCAAATCGCTCCATCCGCCATGCCGTGTGGCGTGGCGGCGTCGCAACCCGACCCCCGCCATAGCTAGCGCGAAGATCGGAAGGCGACAATGTGCGACCTGCACTCTCGATTGGATTGCGAGTGCGTTAAGGATTTGTAATGGGTATCGCTGGCAGTCCGCGCCTTGCCGCGAGAAGCTAGACCAAGTCAGGCAGCGTCGGTGTCAGATCCACGATCGCGTCGACGTTCTTTTCAAAGTCGGCGAACGTCATGTTGTTAATCGTCACCTTGGCGCCGGATGGCGATGTAATCGTCACAGCCGTGTAATGGTATTCATCAGACAGATCCTCGTCATTCTCCCAGTCTTTAGCGTTTTCAACGACATGTTTATTGTCGGTAAAGCCAAAGGCATAGAGGTTGATCGTGTCGCCTTCGTTGAAGTAATCGATCCAAGCAAAATTCGTGTCATTTGTAGCTACAAAAACGTCGTATCCGTCGCCATAAAGAGTATTTACATTTCCGGTGAGTGGAACGATGTGGTTTCCGGCATAGAGTTCAATCACGTCAAATTCGCTCGACGGTATTTCGATAAGATCATCGCTCGCCACGAAAGTAGGTAAATCTCCCTCGAAGGTGGCGCGGCTAGGAATTTTACTGAGATTAAGCACCCTTATTACCTCAATTTTGATAATTAGTAGTGCCGTTATACATATATTCCCGTGCGACGTTTTGAGTGTCGCGCTTTCCGTATTGCCGTCAGCGCACAGCGGGTGACGTCCGTTCTTCTTGGACGGAGCCTTGGTCCAAAGTAACAGCTTTAGTATTCTTGAAAGCATAGGCCGGCCATAAGCATCGCTCGCATGGGCTTGGCTTTCTCGGCGGCGGTCAGGTCACCTCAGCGGGAGACCACGGCGCAAAAAAAGCGCGGCCGGAGCCGCGCTTTCTCGAAACGTCCTGTCGGCTTGGACAGGTTTGCCTGTCCAAGCTGGCTGATGAACGGGGCTTCCTTAGAAGTCCATGCCGCCCATGCCGCCGGCGCCACCGCCCATCGGCATGGCGGGCTTTTCCTTCGGCAGTTCGGCAACCATCGCCTCGGTGGTGACGAGGAGGCCGGCGACCGAGGCCGCGTCCTGGAGAGCCGTGCGGACAACCTTCGCCGGATCGACGATGCCGGCCTCGAGGAGGTCGACGTACTCTTCCGTCTGGGCGTTGAAGCCGAAGGTGGCCGACTTGTTGTCGAGGATCTTGCCGACGACGATCGAGCCTTCGACGCCCGCGTTCTCGACGATCTGGCGGATCGGGGCCTCAAGAGCCTTCAGAACGATATTGATGCCGGCCTGAACGTCGGCGTTGTCGTCCTTCAGCTTGCCGACGGCGGCCTTGGCGCGCAGCAGCGCGGTGCCACCACCGGGAACGATGCCTTCTTCCACCGCAGCGCGCGTGGCGTTGAGGGCGTCGTCGACGCGGTCCTTCTTCTCCTTAACCTCGATCTCGGTGGCGCCACCGACGCGGATGACGGCCACGCCGCCCGCCAGCTTGGCAAGACGCTCCTGGAGTTTCTCGCGGTCGTAGTCCGAGGTGGTCTCCTCGATCTGCGCCTTGATCTGGCCAACGCGGGCTTCGATGTCCTTCTTCTTGCCCGTGCCGTCGATGATCGTGGTGTTTTCCTTCTCGATGCGGATGCGCTTCGCGCGGCCGAGCATGTTGAGGGTCACGTTCTCGAGCTTGATGCCGATGTCTTCGGAGATGACCTGGCCGGCCGTGAGGATGGCGATATCCTCGAGCATGGCCTTGCGGCGGTCGCCGAAGCCCGGAGCCTTGACGGCGGCAACCTTGAGGCCACCACGGAGCTTGTTCACGACGAGCGTGGCGAGAGCCTCGCCTTCGACGTCCTCAGCGATGATGACGAGCGGCTTGCCGGACTGCACCACGGCCTCGAGGACCGGCAGCATGGCCTGGAGCGAGGAGAGCTTCTTCTCGTGGATGAGGATGTAGGGGTCCTCGAGCTCGGCGACCATCTTCTCCGCGTTGGTGATGAAGTACGGGGAGAGGTAGCCGCGGTCGAACTGCATGCCCTCGACGACGTCGAGCTCGGTCTCGGCGGTCTTGGCTTCCTCGACGGTGATGACACCCTCGTTGCCGACCTTCTGCATCGCATGGGCGATCATCTCGCCGATCGACTTGTCGCCGTTGGCGGAAATGGTGCCGACCTGCGCGACTTCCTCGGAAGACTTCACCTTCTTGGCGCGCTTCTCGATGTCCTTGAGGACTTCCGTCGTGGCAAGGTCGATGCCGCGCTTCAGATCCATCGGGTTCATGCCGGCGGCGACAGCCTTGGCGCCTTCCTTGACGATGGACTGGGCGAGCACGGTCGCGGTCGTCGTCCCGTCACCAGCCAGGTCGTTGGTCTTGGAGGCGACTTCGCGCACCATCTGGGCGCCCATGTTCTCGAACTTGTCGTCAAGCTCGATTTCCTTGGCGACGGTCACGCCGTCCTTCGTGATGCGCGGAGCGCCGAAGGACTTCTCGATGACAACGTTACGGCCCTTGGGACCCAGCGTTACCTTCACGGCGTTGGCGAGAATGTCGACACCGCGCAGCATCTTCTCGCGGGCGTCGGACGAAAATTTTACTTCCTTGGCAGCCATGGATAGCTCCTGAGCAAACCTGAATGTGGGGAAAGACGTTCTGGCCAAAGGCGACGGGAATGACGTCGCCGGTCGCTATGCGATTAGCCGATCACGCCCATGATGTCGGATTCCTTCATGATCAGGAGGTCCTGGCCATCGATCTTGACCTCGGTTCCCGACCATTTGCCAAACAGGACGCGGTCGCCCTTCTTGACGTCGAGGGCAACGAGCTTGCCGTTATCGTCGCGAGCGCCGGAGCCCACGGCCACGATCTCGCCCTCTTGCGGCTTTTCCTTCGCGGTGTCCGGAATGATGATGCCGCCCTTGGTCTTCTCTTCGCTGTCGAGACGGCGAACGACCACGCGGTCGTGCAGGGGACGGAAAGCCATGAATCTATTCCTCTCGGCAGACCCACCATGGATGGGGGGCTGAATTGTTGGGCTTGTTAGCACTCATTGTCGAGGAGTGCTAACGCGCCACCGAGATAAGCATGTCCCTGAGAGGAGTCAAGGAGCTGCGTAAGCTTCAAATGCGCGAAAAATGAGGAGCGATACAGACAAGGTTAAGGCAGGTCCTGCGTAGCGCCGGATTGTTGATGCACGCGCGTCATCCGGTGCAGCCTTGGCGTATTCTGCTCGCGAGCTGTTTGGAAGGGAGGCTCCGCGTCGCCCGAGACGGTGAAGGCGTTGGCGGGAAGCCGGAAAACCTGCCGCTGCAGAAAGAGAGGCCCTTACGGAATCCCGGGCGGGAGCCGTCCATCCTGGGAGAAGCGACGCGGGGCAATCCTCAAATCTTGGTCAGCCTCAGAGTGATCTCTCAGCCTTCACAACACCGGCCTGCCCCCGCAGCACGAGTTGCCCGCCGACGATGTCCCACTGCTGCGCCGTCCTCAAAGCAATGAAGAACGCCCGCTCCGCAGCCTCGATCTCCTTGCTGCACGACCGCTTCGTGAGCGCGAACGGGCCAACGGCGAAGGTCTGGCCCCGCAAGGGGTAGGCCGTGGCCGAGAAGGTATTGCAGCCGCCGAAACCACGCATGCGCAGCGTCTGGTCAACCGTGAAGGAAGGACGCGCCGCGCCACGTGGCAGGGGTTTGTCATTCAGGGTGACGGCCACCCAGGATGCCCCGAGGGGAAACTGCTTCTCGCGTCGAGGCTGCTGTTGCTTCGTTTCCTGGGGCTTCCCACCACGGGAGCCACCCTCCTGGGCCTGGGCGGGCACGACCGAGAGAAGGCAGAGGGCAATCAGAGCGTAGCGAAACTTCATGGATTCTTCCAACCAATCTCAGCCGGACCTTAGAGTATGATACCGCACAGGGAAAGCCGGTTTCAGGGGGTCTGAAACTCTATCCCATTGGAAATGATCAGGTTCATTGGTCCGATCACGTGTCCGTCATCAGCGGTTCGCCTCGTGCAAGCCTATTGCTGATCGCCGCATCTCATATTCCTCGTGTTGTTAACCATATCGGCCGCCAATCGCCAGAGGCAAAATGCAAGAGGCCGGCGCATCCAAGCCGGAAGGGGCCACACCTCCGTGGCGAAGACGTGGCATCTGGCAGGACGGATCGACGCAGCCCGTGCGAGCTAAGGCGTCAGCCGATTCGCGCAAACAGCCGGTCGGAGAGGGCGTTGGCGGCGCGGAAAACCGCATCCACGCGCTGCACCGTGACAGGATCGGCGCCTTTGGCAGAGAGCAGATCAACGACCGCGAAGACGTTCTTGACCGGCGCGTGGATTGTCACGAGCCCACGTTCATCCGGTCCGCCGAAGGGCAGGCGACAGCCAAGGCGGCTTTCGATCTCCACGTGAAGGGCCGCGTCGAAGTTCGGCAGCACGGCCCGCAACTGTCGCGATGTGCGCGCCTCTTCCTCGGCGGCGATGCGGGAGAGGATGGTGCGGGCGGCGGCCTGCGCCTCCAGGCTCCATTCGGCCGTCACTGACGCGACGAGATTGGCTTCCGAGCGCAGAATGACGCCATCATCGACGATCTTGAGAGCATTGGCGGCGAGGGTCGTGCCCGTCGTCGTGATGTCGACGATGAGCTCGGCGGTGCCGGAGGCCGGCGCGCCTTCCGTGGCGCCGAAGCTCTCGACGATCCGATAGTCGGCGATGCCGTGCTCGGCGAAGAATCGCCGCGTGAGATTGATGTATTTGGTCGCGACCCGCAGTCGCCGGCCATGGCGGTGGCGCAGGTCCGCCGCCACGTCGTCGAGGTCGGCCATGCTGCGCACGTCGATCCACGCCTGGGGTACGGCGACGACGACGTTAGCCTGGCCAAAGCCGAGCGGCGTGAGCAACTCAACGACGCTGTCCGCGTCGGAGATTTCCTCGCGGATCAGGTCTTCGCCCGTAACGCCGAGATGCGCCGTCCCAGCCGCGAGCTGCGTCACGATCTCGGCGGCGGACAGGAAGAGGACTTCCGCATTCGGCACGCCGGAAATCAACGCGCGGTAGTTGCGCGCGCCGCGTGGCTGCACGAATTCGAGGCCCGCCTGGGCGAAGAACCGGGCGGTATTTTCCTGCAAGCGCCCCTTTGAAGGGACGGCCAGAACGAGCGGCGCCGTCATGTCCGGTCTCCCGCGCTAGTGGATCGAGGCGCTCCGCCGCTGAGCCGGTCGAGCCAGATGGCGAAGCCGACAGCCGGGATCGGTTCGCTGGCGCCGAGATGGCTCAGCAAGCCGTCATAGCGGCCCCCGCCGACGATCGGTTTCGTTTCAGGGCGGCCGGGATCGTGCGCCTCGAAGATGAGGCCCGTGTAGTAATCGAGATTGCGGGCAAAATCAGCGGCGAAGACGAAGCTGCTGACATCGAGCCCACGCGCGGCCATGAAGCCCGTGCGCGCCTCGCATTGATCGAGCGCTGCGTCGAGGTCTAGGCCGGCGTCGCGGGTGAGCGCGCGGATCTCGCCGATAGCCGTGTCGGGATCGCCGGAAATGGCGAGATAGCGCTTCAGAATGTCACGAAGCTCGTCGCTGATCTGCGCATTGCGGCTGGAGGCGCGCGCCAGGAAGCGCTCGGCGATTTCGCCGGCCGAGCGGCCGCCGACGCTGGTCACGCCGGCGATCGCCATCACGTCCTCGACGAAGGCGCGGGCCGCCTGCGGATCTTGTCCTTCGATGGCGGTAAGCAGTCCCGCATGGTCCTGGCCATTGCGGCCGCTGCCATCCTCGCCATTGAGCACGGCTTCCAGCCGGCCCTGGACGACCGCCCGCAGCACGCGGCGGCGTACCGGCGGCGCGAGATCGAGCTTGTCGAGGAGCGCGGTGAGGAGGCCGACATCGCCCATCCGTATCACGGGATGAGTTATGCCGAGCGACGCCAGCGCCTCGAGAGCGAGCGCCATGATCTCAGCGTCTGCCGCTTCCGCGTCGGTCCGGCCGAAGGCCTCGACGCCGGCCTGCGGGAACTCGCCCGAGGTGCCGGCGCGCAGGCGGAACACCGGGCCGAGATAGCTGAAGGACGCCCGGCTCCCCGCCTCGGGCGAGGCGAGATAGTCGCGGCTGACGGGAATTGTGTAATCCGGGCGGAGGCAGAGCTCCCGGCCCGCGGCGTCCTGGGTGACGAACATATGCCGGCGGATGTCTTCGCCCGAAAGATCGAGGAAGACATCGACCGGCTGCAACACAGCCGGCTCGACCCGGCTGTAGCCGGCCCGTGCGAACAGCGCACCCAGCGCATTCGCCTGATCGAGTTCAAGCATGACGAAACCCATTCACCTTCACTGCAGGCGTCTTTAGCAAGCGCGCCTGTCACGCGCGACCCAATTCTCGTGGAAGGGTGAATGGCGGCTAGCGGGAACGCGAAAAGATGCCTGCGCGTCAGCCGTGGCGGGCGAGCACCTTGGTCACGGCAGCCACGATATCGGCCTCCGGAACGGCGAACTGCGCTTCGGCTTGGCGGTGCAGATAATCATCGCGGTCCTTGCCTGAGCCCGCGAGCTCCGCGCCGAGCACGAGATCCTTGATCGTCACTTCGCCCTTGGCGCGCTCATCCGAGCCCTGGATGACCACGCACTGGCTGCCGCGCCGGTCGGCATATTTCATCTGTGCCTTCATGCCGGACGAGCCAAGATAGAGCTCTGCCCGGATGCCGGCCTGACGCAGGGTCGCCACCAGCTTTTGATAGTGGCCGATCTCGGAGCGATCCATCACCAGGACGACCACGGGGCCACGGCTGGCGGCCGCGGACACGAGCGGGCTTCCGACAGCCTTGAGCGCAGCGAGGAGCCGAGACACGCCAATGGAGAAACCGGTCGCCGGCACCGGCTCGCCCCGGAAGCGCGAGACAAGGCCGTCGTAGCGTCCACCGCCCGCCACGGAGCCGAAGCGCACCGTTTGGCCCTCATCGTTCTGGACCGTGAAGGTGAGCTCGGCCTCGTACACGGGGCCTGTGTAATATTCGAGGCCGCGCACGACCGAGGGATCAATGAGGATGCGTCCGTCGTCATAGCCGGCGGCGGTAATCAGGGCAGCGATCTCGCGCAGTTCGGTGACGCCCTCGGCACCGCGGGGTGAACCCGCTACGACCGCATCGAGATTGTCGCAGGTGGCAATGGCGTCAGCGCCGCGCGCGGCAGTGAAGGCGAGAACGCGCTCGATGGCGTCTGGCTCGAGCCCTGCGCCTTTGGTGAAATCGCCCGAGGGATCCATGCGGCCTTTGCCGAGGAGATCACGCACGCCGTCGGCTCCAACCTTGTCGAGCTTGTCGATGGCGCGTAGCACGGTCAGGCGCTGGCCGACATGGGCGTCGCCCCCGAGGCCGATCGCCTCCAGCACGCCGTCGAGCACCTTCCGGTTGTTGACCTTGATGACATAGTCACCGCGGCTGATGCCGACGCGCTCCAGCGTGTCGGCCGCCATCATGCAGATCTCGGCATCGGCCGCGACCGAGGCCGCGCCCACCGTGTCGGCATCGAACTGCATGAATTGGCGGAAGCGGCCGGGGCCGGGCTTCTCGTTGCGGAACACCCAGCCGCCGCGATAGCTGCGGTAGGGCTTCGGCAGCACGTCGAAATTCTCCGCGACATAGCGGGCGAGCGGCGCCGTGAGGTCATAGCGCAGCGAGAGCCACTGCTCGTCGTCGTCCTGAAAGGAGAACACGCCTTCGTTCGGCCGGTCCTGGTCGGGCAGGAACTTGCCCAGCGCATCCGTGAATTCGATGAAGGGCGTTTCCACCGCCTCGAAGCCGTAGAGCTCATAGGTCTCGCGGATCTTCGCCAGCATATGCTCGGTCGCCGCCACGTCGGCAGGACCGCGGTCACCGAAACCGCGGGGCAGGCGGGCGAGAAGCTTCTGGGCTTTAGCTTGGTCTGACATGGAATGGCGCCGTAATGACAATCTGAACGCGGGACCGTCCGCGTTTCCCTGCGTCCTAGCGCAGGCAGGCCCTGCTGTCATCCCCGCAGCGTCAGGAGCCCAGGTCGAGCTTCATGCCGACATGGCTCCCGACGAAGCCGAGGCGCTCGTAGAACCGGCGGGCGTCGGTGCGGACAGCGTTGCTGGTGAGCTGCACGAAGCGGCAACCGTGGGCGCGGGAGGCGTTGATGGCGTATGTGATGAGCTCGCGGCCCAACCCCTTGTTGCGGTGGCTCTCAGCGATCCGCACGCCCTCGATCTGCCCGCGCGTCGATCCCTGGTAGCTCAGGCCGGGAATAAATGTGAGCTGGCAGCAGCCGACGACCCGGCCCCCGTCCTCCATGACGATGAGCCGGTTGTTGGGATCACATGTTATGGCTGCAAAAGCCGCAAGATAGCTGGCGGGTAAGACGTCCTCCGGCAGGATCTCGCGCGTCCTGCCGAGCTGGTCCTCCGCCAGCAGCCCGATGATCGTTCTGAGGTCATCGCTTGTTGCATCGCGGATGGACGTCATTGGTCACCTGAGAGAAAAGGAATAACGGCGTCGATCACCGCCTCAGGCGCTTCTTCTGCCACAAAATGCCCTGCTGCAACGCCTGTTCCGGTCATGTCTGGCGCAAAGGTCTTGTGCCACGCGGCCAAGGCCGGCCCGGCCCCACCCGAGAGGTAGCTCTCGCCACAAACGAGAAAGGTCCGGCAGGCGATTGTCCGGCCCGCGCCGAGGTCGGCCTCGTCCTGTTCGCGGTCGAGGCCCGCGCCTGCGCGATAGTCCTCGCAGAAGGCATGGATCCGGTTCGGTTCGTTGCTGGCAGCACGATAATGGGCGAGCGCGCGCGGATCAAAGGCGCTGAGATCCCCCGTGCCCGACCAAGCCGCCAGCAGCCCATCGAAATAGCGCTGCGGGTTCTTCAGGATCTCGGTCTCGGGGTGAGGCGCGGGCTCTGCCAGAAAACGCCAGTGCGGTGCGACACTCTCGTCCCGCGCCATCCGCTGCCATTGCACCATTGTCGGGACGATGTCGAGAAGCACGAGTGCAGTCAGGCGGCCGGGATCATCCAGCGCCAGGCGATAACCCACCCGCGCCCCGCGATCGTGCCCCATCAGGGCAAAACGCGCATGCCCCAGCTCGCTCATGACCGCGACAACATCAAGACCCATCGCCCGCTTGGAATAGATTTCGTGAGCCGGGTCGCTTTCAGGCGCCGTGGACCAGCCGTAGCCGCGCAGGTCCATGGCGACGACGGTGAAATGCTCGGCTAGGCGCGGCGCTACCCGGTGCCAGCAGACATGGGTCTGCGGAAAACCATGCAACAGCACGAGCGGCGGACCGGAGCCTCCAGTGCGGGCGAAGATGCGCCCCATTTCCACATCGATCCAGTGGGATTGAAAGTCGGGGAAGAGATCAGCGAGATCGGGCATGGCGCGGTCCTTCGGGTGCCTCTCGGGGCAATTCATGCGGCTCCGCGCCGGTTCCCGCAAGGCTGGATCGACGTTCAGGATTAACACAAATGACTTGATGATGCGGGAAGACAAGCCGCGTTCACCTCCCCCGGCGGTAGAGGTCGCGCCGCAGGCGCGGGTGAGGGACACTTGCCGGGAAACACCGATCAACCTCTCACTCTAGCCGTTTCCCCGCCGGGGTGAGGGAGCGAAACGGCGCCTCCTTCCAAGGGAGGAGGACGTGCGTGGTCTGCGCACCGGAAACCAGCAAGGCGATCGCTTAAACCCGCGGCGTCAGACCAACGAGATGTGCGGTTTTGGAGAGCGCCAATCTCGGGAGCCTGCTCTCTTGGTTTATCTCTTGGCTATCTCTTGGCTTGATCTCTGGGCGCGGAGGGCCTACGCCTCTCGCCAATGCCGCGCGGCGGCCCTCGTTGCCAAGATCATAGATAAAGTCATGACTGAGACGTCCCCGGTGGCGCGCCGGCGCACCTTTGCCATCATCTCGCATCCGGACGCGGGCAAGACGACGCTCACCGAAAAGCTGCTGATGTTCGGCGGTGCCATCCAGATGGCCGGCGAGGTGCGCGCCAAGCGCAGCGGCGCCCAGACGCGGTCCGACTGGATGGCCATCGAACGACAGCGCGGCATCTCGGTCGTGACTTCGGTTATGACCTTCGAATATGCTGATCGCGTTTTCAACCTGCTCGACACCCCTGGCCACGAGGACTTCTCGGAAGACACCTACCGGACGCTGAGCGCCGTCGACTCCGCCATTATGGTCATCGACGCGGCGAAGGGCATCGAGGCGCGCACCAAGAAACTGTTCGAGGTCTGCCGGCTGCGCGACATTCCGATCATCACGTTCATCAACAAGATGGATCGCGAGACCCGGGACCCGTTCGAGCTGCTCGATGAGATCGAGAAGACGCTGGCGCTCGACACCGCCCCCGTCACCTGGCCGGTGGGATCTGGCCGCAGCTTCGCGGGCACGCTCGACATTCGCAACAACGTCATGCGCCGCATCGACACCGACGAGGCGCCCACCCCGGTGTCGGGGCCGGATGATCCGTTCATCGATACGCTCTTGCCCGCTCATGAAATCGAGGCCTGGCGCGAGGAGGCGGGGCTCGCGTTCGAAGCTTGCAAGCCATTCGACCTTCAAGCTTTTCGCGAGGGGCACCTGACGCCGGTGTTCTTCGGCAGCGCGCTGCGCAACTTCGGCGTCCGCGATCTCATCGACGCCATCGCCGAAATGGCGCCCGCCCCGCGCGACCAGGAGGCTGACCAGCGGATGGTCGAGGCGAGCGAACCGCGCATGACGGGTTTCGTCTTCAAGATCCAGGCGAACATGGACCCGAACCACCGCGATCGCATCGCCTTCATCCGCGTGTGCTCGGGCAAGCTGGCGCGCGGCATGAAAGCCAAGCTCGTGCGTACGGGCAAGCCGATCACGGTGTCGGCGCCGCAGTTTTTTTTCGCGCGTGAGCGCGGCATCGTGGACGAGGCCTTTGCCGGCGACGTGGTGGGGCTGCCGAACCACGGCACGCTGCGCATCGGCGATACACTGACCGAGGGCGAGGACATTGTCTTCCGCGGCGTGCCGAGCTTCGCGCCGGAAATCCTGCGCCGTATCAAGCTCACCGATGCGATGAAGGCCAAGAAGCTGCGCGAGGCGCTGCAGCAGATGGCGGAGGAAGGCGTCGTGCAGCTCTTCCTGCCGCATGACGGCTCCGGCGCCATCGTCGGCGTCGTCGGCGCGCTGCAGCTCGACGTGCTGAAGGATCGGCTGCAGGCGGAATACGGCCTGCCGATCGACTATGAGCAGACGCGCTTCTCCATCTGCCGCTGGATCGAGGCCAAGGATAAGGTCGAGCACGAGCGCTTCCTGAACGCCCATGGCTCCTCGATCGCCAATGACCTCGACGGCGATCCGGTGTTCCTCGCCTCCAACGCCTTCTCGCTGAAATACGAGCAGGACCGCTGGCCGGACATCACCTTCACTGACGTGAAGGACTACCAGAAGAGCGCTAAGGCGGCGTGAGTTGATCGGGCCGGTCGATGCGCCCTAGCGGTTGAGCGGAGACAACGCGTCTTCGCGCTCGGCGCCGACGCGAATGACACGCGGTATTCGCTCCGCGTATTCCATGTCTTCGGAATCCATGTCATCCAAGCGGCGGCCTTGACCTTGCAGCGCGGGCGCTCTTCACTGCCGCTCCAGGCATGAAGGAGACATGGGTGATGCTGACGATCTGGGGCCGAACCAACTCCACCAATGTGAAGAAGGCCTTGTGGTGCGCCCGGGAGCTTGATCTGCCCTTCGAGCGAATAGACGCGGGTGGTGTCTTCGGCGTTGTCAACGATCCCGACTACAGGGCGATGAACCCGAATGGCCTCGTCCCAACCTTGAAGGACGGCGACGTCGTCCTATGGGAATCGCACACGATCGTACGCTACCTCGCGGCGCGCTATGGTGACGGCGCGCTTTATCCAGCCGATCCGGTCGGGCGCGCGTCCATGGAAAAGTGGATGGACTGGGTGTTAGGGCTCGCTGAGCCCTTCCGCTGCGTGATCTGGAACGTTTTGCGACGTGCGCCCGCCGAGCGGGACAATGCTGAGCTCGAGCGCGGGCTCACAGGCTGCGCCAAGCTTTTCACCATCGCTGATGCGGCTCTCGCCAAGCAGCCTTATCTTTCGGGCGCGTCCTTCGGCGTGGCCGACATCGCGCTCGGGCCACATGCCTATGCTTGGCTCGGCGTGTCGATCGACCGTCCTGAGCTGCCGCATCTCGCGGCCTGGTTCGCGCGGCTGAACGAGCGGCCGGCCTTCCGGGAGATCGTGGCGATCCCGCTTACTTGAGTTCCGTTCACAGCAGCCGGGTGCCGGCGAAATCCGCAGCGGCGATCTCGCTGCAGAGAGTCGCCCAGTTGCAGCCGGCACAGGCGGAGCGCGATGTGCCGGCTTTGAAGGCATCTCTCAGGCGCTCCAGCTCGGTTTGGCCGATGGCGAGACGCTCGCCGGGATTGACCGGTCGTTGCAGCAGAGACGCGGCGGCCTGCGCCGCTGCGCCGTCGCGAGCCTCGACACGCGCGGCTCGGCAATGCGCGTCGTCAATATCCGGTCCCGATAGGAGCGGCGCGCAGATGTCGTCGGGGCCGGCCACGATGAGGATGTCCTCGGCGCCGAGGCGCTGGATGATTGCGTCGAAATTGGCGGTGAAGGCGGCGGAATAACCGCGGCCGGCATAGGTCAGCATGCAGAGGAGATGGTGCGGGCGCAGCCGGACGGTCACCCCCGGGGCGCCTTGCAGAGATGCCCGCCTGCCTTGACGATCGCCGCCGCCAAGGCTGACTTCAGCACCGCGCCCAGGAGAAAGGGCGCCGCGCCGACGGCAATGGCCTTGCTGAGGCCAAGCATACCCGCGAGCCATGCGGTGCCGAGCAGCAGCGCGAAGAGATTGGCGGAGAGCATGACTGCGAAGGCGAGCAGCCATTGACTTCCGAGCCATCCGCGCTCGGCGCAGAAACCGACTCCCGCCGCCATGAAAGGAAAGGCCAGGAGATAGCCGGCCGTCGGCCCGAGGAACGGCGTAACACCACTCGCTCCGCCGGAGAGCACCGGCAGGCCGAGCATGGCCTCGGCGAGCCAGGCGAGCACGGTAATGGCGCCCATCCGCCAGCCGAAGATCGC
Source organism: Chelatococcus sp. YT9 (assembly GCF_018398315.1). Lineage (NCBI taxonomy): Bacteria > Pseudomonadati > Pseudomonadota > Alphaproteobacteria > Hyphomicrobiales > Chelatococcaceae > Chelatococcus > Chelatococcus sp. YT9. The sequence continues at coordinate 191,822 of NZ_JAHBRW010000001.1, read as the reverse complement.
GCCGATGATGGTGACGGCGAAGGTCTGCATCGTCACCGGCACAGGGACCATCGGCACAGCGATCTGGGAGGAAATGGCGAGAAACACAGTGCCCAGGATGATGGCTCCGAGCTGGACCGGAAGCGAGCGCCCTTGCAGCAGCAGCGGGGACGAGGAGCCTGAGGCAGTGAGGTCTGTCATACCGCTTCTCCAAATTATAGATAAAATCAACATTCGATCTATGGATGAATCCACAAAAGGCGCACGCGTGCAAGCCCTATTGGCAGTGAGAGCCCAGAGACAGCGGCCGTGTACTGCAATTTGAGAAAATTGTAGATAATTTGGTGGTGCGTTCGATCGCCGCGACGCTTAGTTCGGCCGTCAGCCGACGACGAAGGCCTTGCGTCTTTGGCCAGCAGGGCCGTCGACGGGGCGCTGCCCGATCCAGCGCACATGGCGGGCCAGCAGTCCGCAGGCATTGTCGATGTCGCCCTGCCGCAAGGCGGCGAGGATGGCGCGGTGATCATGGTCCGTGCGCGCTTCCCACTGCGTCTGCCAGCTCGCGAAGAGGAACCGTGCGCTCGCCGCGTGCAGGTCGTCGATCGCCGCCAGGAGGCGGGGCATTGCGGAGGGGGTCAGGATCAGCCGGTGGAAGCGACGGTTGGCCTCCTCCCAGGAGCGCACGTCGCGGGAGAGGTCGCCGGCCTTCGTGGCAGCCTCGGCTGCCTCGAGAATGGCCGGGGTCAGATGCGGCGCGGCATGGCGCAGTGCGAGGCCCTCAAGTGCGGCGCGCATCTCCGCCACCTCTTTCACCTCCTCCAGCGAGAAGGACGCGACTCGGACGCCCCGGCGGGGTTCGCTGATGGCAAGGCCCTGCGCTTCCAGCCGCCGGAAGGCCTCGCGCACCGGCACATGGCTGGTGCCGAATTCCGCAGCAATATGATCCTGTCTCAGTCGCGATCCTGGCTCGAGGGCGCCGGAAACGATCCGGTCCGCGAGGATCCGGCTGATCCGGGTGGCGATGGTGTCGTCCGGTGCGTCAGATTTAGCCACCACGCCGCGTGCCATGGTCTCGCTCCCCGGACCCTAGATTGATGCGTCAGGGCAGGAATGCCCTCACGCCTTGTCCTGCCCTACAGCATCCTGCCCCACCGCGCGCCAGCCGATATCGCTGCGGCAGAAGCCTTCCGGCCAATCGATTGCGGCCACTGCCCTATAGGCGAGGCGTTGGGCGTCAGCGATCGAGGGGCCGAGACCGGTGACGTTCAGCACCCTTCCGCCATTGGCGAGATAGCGCGGCCCATCCTGCTTTGTGCCGGCATGGAAGACGATGACATTATCGATCGCCTCAGCGGCGTCGATGCCCCCGATTTCGCTGCCGCGCTCGTAAGCGCCGGGATAGCCGTTCGCTGCCATAACCACCGTGAGTGCGGCATCGTCCCACCAGCGGACGTCGAAGCTGCTGAGCTCCTCGTCCACCGTGGCAAGGAGCGCAGCCACGAGATCGGTTTTCATGCGCGGCATCAGCACCTGGCATTCCGGGTCGCCGAAGCGCGCGTTGTATTCGATGAGCTTGGGGCCATCGGCGGTCAGCATCAGTCCGGCATAGAGCACGCCCTTGTAGGGAGTGCCGCGCGCCTTCATCGCGGCGACGGTCGGACGGATGATGTGCTCCATCACCTCCGCTTCCAGCGCCGCCGTGAGCGCGGGGGCCGGTGAATAAGCGCCCATGCCCCCGGTGTTGGGGCCTTCGTCGCCGTCGAAGGCGCGCTTGTGGTCCTGAGCCGAGGCCAATGCCACGACATTGGTGCCGTCGGAGAGAGCGAAGAAGCTCGCTTCCTCGCCGACGAGGCATTCCTCTATGACGACTTCTGTCCCGGCCTCGCCGAGGCCGCCGGCAAACATCATGGCGAGCGCCTCGTTGGCCTCCGCCTGGCCCATCGCCACCACAACGCCCTTGCCGGCGGCGAGACCGTCCGCCTTGATGACGATAGGCGCGCCCTTCTCCGCCACATAGGCTCGCGCAGCCGCCTCGTCCGTAAACCGCGCAAAAGCGGCCGTGGGAATGTTGGCCTCGACGCAGAGTTCCTTGGTGAAGGCTTTCGATCCCTCGAGCTGGGCGGCCGCTTTCGTCGGTCCGAAGGCCCGGATGCCTGCCGCCGTCAGATCATCGACCAGGCCGGCCACGAGAGGCGCCTCGGGCCCGACGACCACGAGATCGATGGCCTCGGCGTCACAGAAGGCGATGACAGCCGCGTGATCCGTGGTGTCGAGGGCGACATTCTCGCCGCATTGAGCCGTCCCCGGATTGCCCGGCGCGGTGAACAGCCGATCGCACAGGGGGCTCGCGGAGATCTTCCATGCCAGGGCGTGCTCGCGCCCGCCGGAGCCGATGAGGAGTATGTTCATCTGTAGGATCTCTTCGATGATCGTTGCCAGAGCTGGTGCGATGCGCGGGCCCGCATTGCCCGACCTCACATGCGGATCCTCGCGGTCTAACGCGTCAGGGAAGCAGCGACAAGGCTGACGCGGCTGTCATCATGCCGATACTCCCTTGAGCTCACATTTCCGTTGCAGGGCCGGGAGGGCGATGCAACCTTCGCACACACGGAGGGACAACGGCGATGGATGGGCGAATCATTACCCTGGCCCAGCAGAAGGGCGGTTCCGGCAAGACGACGCTTGCGGCGCATCTGGCCGTTGCCTTCGCCCGCCTCGGCCGTGCTGTCGCTATCCTCGATGTGGATCCGCAAGGGAGCCTCGGCCAATGGTTCGAGCGTCGTGAGAGCCATTTTGGCTCTGACGTGATCGACATTCGTTTCGGCACGGCGAGTGGTTGGGGTGCCAGGCGCGAGGCCCGCAGCCTGGCACGCAACCATGACATCGTCATCGTCGATACCCCTCCGAAGTCCGACGTCGAGTCCCGGTCGGCGATCGAGGCGGCGGACCTCGTGGTCGTTCCCGTGCAACCCACGCAGATCGATCTCTGGGCGACCGACCCCACCTTGCAGAACATCGCGCGGGAGGGCACGCCCTCGCTCATCGTTCTCAATCGTGTGGTGCAGCGCGCTGGCCTGACCAGCGAGATGATGGAAGCGGTCCAGGCGCTAGGTAGGGACACGGCTGCCACCAGCCTTGGCAACCGGGTGGCCTTCGCTGCCAGTATCGGGCGGGGGTTGAGCGTCCAGGAGATCGAGCCCTCAGGCAAGGGCGCGCAGGAAATCGCCGCCTTGACACAGGAGATCAGTCTGCGACTTGCCATGAACTAAGAGCGAGACAGATGGTGCCTGTCGGCTCCATCCATCAGACCTTGCTCTGTCTTTCGAGCTCGAAATGTGCGGTTGTCGGCCTTATCCGGAGGGGTTCAATCGGGCCTTGAATATGTATCTCGTCCACTTGCAAAAAGGCAGCTCGCAGCCTGGCATCGATTCTCTCCTTCAAGTAGAGAAAGAACGCCCTATGTCCCATATTTCTGTATTTTTTCGATGATGAATAATATTCAATTTTTTGATTGAACGACATATCTGTTATCGCATTGAGTAACGCATCTCGTCGACTGTAGTATGATTTGCAAAAATCCAAACACCGAAGGCCGGTAATATTTATTCTGTAGAGATAGTCTAGGTGTATACCCACGTTTAATGCTGATTCTCGGAAAGAAAACGCTCCAGCGGCGGTTCGTGATGCGAATATTGTTCTATTCTCAAATGTAAGAATCGCGTGATCATGCGAGTTGGTTCCTTCGAAGCCTCTCTTCAGAATCTCCGTAGGTGGGCGCGCATCGTATCTGTATGCATATCCGGCGGGCAGGTTGCGGATAAAATCATATATAGTAGGCATTATTAAATAATCCTGAATATAATATGATAGGTATTTTAAAAATATAACAATTATAAATCATATATTTACTATTATTAGTTAGCTTTTACGTAAAATTTCGCTCAATTTGTGGCGGCGCGGGTAGTGTCGAATTGTATGGAAAGCAGGCGGATGGACCGCGGATATTCTCGATGCGCTTATCCGAAACGGCGCGGAGGAAATCGCCGCCTTGAAATCCATCAGCGGCTGACCGCGGCTTGAGGTCGTCAGGCCAATGGGGCGGGCCGGGAAGGATCCGGCCAATAGGGGGATCAGGCTGGCGACAGGCCGATGCGGCCCCAGCCGGGCAGTTTCAGGGCCGGACGGCGGATGTCGAGCCCGGCGACGAGGCCGAGAACATTAATCTCGATACCTTCGATCCATGCCACGGTGAGACCGAGGGCGCCGAGCACGGAGAACTGCAGGCCGCTGCGGCTCGGAGCCAGCCCCGCGAACAGGCCACCATTGAACCAGCCGTCGCCGCGGAAATCCTTACCGAGTGCCGTTGGCAGCAGCGCGCCCGCAAGCTGCGGCACCCGGGTCGCGAGATATGAAACGAATGTATTGGAATTTGGACCCGGCCATGCGGCATAGCTGCCGAACGCAGCGTGCGGGTAGGCCGCTATGGCTGCTTCTATGCGTGGGATAAGCGCTGTTGCCTCCGGCCCGCGCAGCGAGAACAGAATGCTGGGCTCGTTGCCGAACCAACGGGCGTCGGCCTCGCGATGGTTGGTTCTGACCGGATTGCCCCAGCCCACCACATCGTAGCGCGTATAGCGCGCAGCACCCGCCTGTTTGAGCACGATCCAGCTGTGATGCGCCACGATGCCTCGCCAGCGCCCGACGCGAGCGGCGAGCACATGGACGACCGCCTCGGGCTCGGCGGTTGCTTCTGGCAGGATGCGGGCGGAGGTCCAGTCCGCTTCCGACCAGGAACGCGGCCAGCCCTGCTCATGCCACCAGGCCGCGTGGGTGGCGAGCGGGATGAGAAACAGGATGAGGATCAGCAGGGCGACGCGCTTGATCAAGGCGCGCACCTTCGTGACAGGGACTTACAGGAGTGGACCGGACAGGCGCAGAACATTTTCGACGAACCGCTCCAGGAAAGGTCGTGCAGACCAACTGCTCCGCTCGAGCAGCTCGGAATCCGAGATGTATGTTTCCTGGAGGCGACGCAATGTCCTCGCGAAATCTTGATCATAGACGAACAGGGCGACCTCGTAGTTGAGCCAGAGGCTGCGCATGTCGAGATTGACGGTTCCGAACATCGCGAGCTCGCCATCCGCCGTGATCGACTTGGTATGCAGAAGCCCTCCTTTGTAAAGGTAGACGTTCACGCCCATCTCAAGAAGTTCATCGTAATAAGATCGGCTGGCATAACGACTGAGCAGAGAGTCGACCTTCTCCGGAAGGACAAGAGAAACCTTGACGCCGCGACCAGAGGCGGCGCGTAGGGCGCGCAATAAAGACTCGTCCGGCACGAAATAGGGCGTGGTCAGAACGAGCTCGGACGTGGCGGCGCTCACGAGCGCGATCAGCATCAGAAGAAGCCCATCACCGGTCTCGCCGGGGCCTGAGGCGACCACCTGCATCGCCGCGCCTGGCCGTTGTCTCTCCGGCATCGGCTCGTCATAGGCGCCGTCGCCCGCGAGCGCATCGGCGGTTGTCGCGGGTGTGAGAACCATCTGCGGTCGCGGCGTGAGGATGAGGGGCTTTTCGCCGGTCTCCAGCGACCAGTCACCGATCATCACGGCGGCCAGGGAGGTCACCACGCCACCTTCAAGGCGGACCATGGCATCGACCCACTCCCCGACGCCGGCATCCTGCTTGAAAAACGCGGGATCGACGAGATTCATGCTGCCCGTCCAGGCGATGGCCTGGTCGACCACGACAACCTTGCGGTGGAGCCTGAGATCCGTGCGGCCGACAGCGCTGCGCAGCAGGCCGACGGGCAATGCCTCGCGCAGCTCGACGCCGGCATCGCGCAGCCGTTGCGGCTGGCCGGTCTTCCACCAGGGCCGTGCGCCGAGCGCATCGATGAGGACGCGGCAGCTCACCCCGCGCTCTGCGGCGCGAACCAGCGCCGCCAGGACCTCGTCCGCCTTTCCGCCAGCGTTCCAGATATAGAACTCCATCAGGATGCTGGTCTTGGCGCCATCGATGTCCCGCGTGATCCTGTCGAGAATTTCGTCGGTACCCGAGAGGAGCGTGAAGGCGTTGTCCTTCGTCAGGCTGCTGCCGGCGGTGAGGAGGCCGAGGCGATGGATGCCGTTAGCACTCGGCGGAAGGTCCGACCAGTCGATCTCGGGCACCACGTCACTGTCGGTCTGGTCGGCATCGCTCTCATAAACCTGGCGCAGATGCTGGAAGCCACGTGAGCGGCGGCCGCTGATGCGTCGATTGCCGATAAGGAAGTAGAGAAGAGGGCCGACGAAGGGCAGGAGCGCGATCAGAAGGAGCCACGCGAGCGCCACGCCCGTGGCCGGACGCTTCATGATCACGTGGATGGAAATCCCCGCGATGACCGCGCCATGCGTCAGCCAAACGAGATTGGCCGGATCAAGAAAAGTCAAATTACAGGCATCCTGTCATAGTGTGATGGCACGACGCGAGAGGGCTCCCGTTGTCTCTCCATTCATATGCGATCACCGCAAGCAAGGCAGTTGCAAAAATCAAATGGCATAAGCGGAAGCCGCTTTCATGATGGGAAGGGTTCGATTCCGTCATGCCGTCGGTCGTTGATCCGGGGGAGTGAAGCGCTGACTTCGAAGAGGAATGGTCGGCGCGGTAGTTCGCGGATGCGTCGGTTGGATCTGAAGCGGGGTTCGCGCCGCGCCGCATTGATCGCGTCACCTGGCCGGCTGAATGGCGTTTGACGCCGTGTGATTCGATCTGTTTCGCCTCGCGAAAAAAGCATGATGAACAGATCGTTAAAGGAGGATCCTGACGCTGGGCTGCCATGCTGAATTGTAATAACCCAAAAGGTGCGGAGCGTGCATGATAGGACGTCCAGGGAACGTCCAGAGGTGAGCGGCGAGAGCCGTCTCCAGCTATTGCCGTGATACTGTCAATGCATGCGCGCGGAATGCTCTATGCCGTGCTCGCCAATCTCGTCTTCGCAGGCTGCGATACGGTCGTAAAGCTCCTTTCGACCCGTCATCCGGTTTTTCAGATCATCACGATGCAGGCCTGCGTGGCGTCCGTCGTTGTGCTGCTGATATTCATGCGGGGTGGCTATATCGCCAAAAGAAGCGGGCTCGTGCATGATCGACACGTCCGTAATCCGAAGCTTCTGGCTTTGCGCGGCCTGTTAGCCGGCATCGGATCAACGGCGGGTCTTTATGCGTTTTCCTTGCTTCCGCTTGCCGATGTCTATGCGATAACTTTTGCGTCGCCTCTATTGGTTACGTTGGCGTCTGTTCTTATCTTGCGGGAGGAAGTCGGTATTCGGCGCTGGGCTGCCGTGATCGCGGGCCTCATCGGCATTCTCATTATGGTCCGGCCGGGATATGCAGCGGTCAACATGGGCCATATCGCGGCCTTCATCAGCATCTTCGTGTCGACTGCGGTCGTGCTGATCATGCGGTCCATCGGTGCCACCGAAAGCCGCAACATGATGGTTGGGGCCGTGCTCGCGGGCCAGTTGATGGCCGGGATCCCAGGTACCTTCCTCTGGTTCTCCCCGCCGTCGGCTTTCGATATCGGCCTTGTGGTCGTTGGCGGACTTCTTAATGTTGCGGCTCAGTTCCTCTTTCTCGAAGCGCTGCGGTTGGCGCCTGCCTCCAGCGTCGCGCCGATGCAATATACGAAGCTCGTGTGGGCGCTGATCGTTGGCGCGTTGCTGTTTGGAGATCTGCCGACCGTCCACATGCTGCTCGGCGCCGCCATCGTCATCGCCTCGGTGCTCTACATGTTCCATCGCGAGCGCAAGCGCGGCGTTGCCCCGAGCGTCGCCTGAGCGGGACGTCGTTGCCTGAGAGGGCGTGTGGCCGCGTGCCTTTCTGCTTGATCGCGTCCCGGCAGCCGGTATCGTGCCGCCATGAGCGACAGCATGACGGGTCAGAACTTCGCGGGTGAAGGTTCCGCGACGAACATTCAGGAATGGACGGTATCGAGCCTGTCCGGCGCCCTGAAGCGGACGTTGGAGGATGCGTTCGGCCACGTCCGCCTCAAGGGCGAGGTCTCCGGCTATCGTGGACCGCATTCCTCCGGCCACTGTTATTTCGCGTTGAAGGACGAGGGCGCCAAGCTCGAGGCTGTGATCTGGAAGGGTGTCTTCAATCGCCTCAAGATCAAGCCGCAGGAAGGACTGGAAGTGGTCGTCACCGGCCGCATCACCACCTTTCCCGGCTCCTCGAAATACCAGATCATCATCGAGGCTATCGAGCCGGCGGGCGTCGGCGCGCTCATGGCGATCCTGGAGGAGCGCCGGCGCAAGCTTGCGGCTGAGGGGTTGTTCGACGAGGCGCGCAAGCAGCTTCTGCCGTTCTTGCCAAACGTCATCGGCGTCGTCACGTCACCGACGGGCGCTGTCATCCGCGATATCATCCATCGGCTGGAGGATCGTTTTCCGAGCCATGTACTCGTCTGGCCCGTACGCGTGCAGGGGGAGACGAGCGCCGCCGAGGTGGCGGCAGCCATCGACGGCTTCAACGCGCTTCCCGCCAGCGGTCCCATCCCTCGGCCCGATGTCATCATCGTCGCGCGCGGCGGCGGTTCGCTGGAAGATCTATGGTCCTTCAATGACGAGGCGGTCGTGCGTGCCGCCGCCGCCAGCGACATCCCGCTCATTTCGGCTGTGGGCCATGAGACGGATTGGACCCTCATCGACTATGCCGCGGATCTGCGCTGTCCGACGCCGACCGGTGCGGCCGAGAAGGTCGTGCCCGTGCGGCGGGATCTCGCGCTGCGCGTTGCCGATCTTGGCCGCCGCCACGGCGAGGCGATGGCGCGGCTCAGTGAGCGCCGCCGAACCGATCTGCGCAGCCTGACGCGAGCCTTGCGCCGGCCGGAGGATCTTATCGCCGGGCCGCGCCAGCGGCTCGATCTCGCTGCCGGCAAGCTCGTCCATGGCTTGCGTGTCAACGCGCGCCGGCACGAAATTGCGCTCACGGCCCTTGCACGGCGTCTCGTGCGCCTCTCGCCCCATCTGCAGCTGGAACAGTCGCGGGCCCGGCTGGCGCGGGCTGGGCAGCAGCTCGATCGCTGTTTTGCAGCCAACAGCCATCGCTACGCCCGGGCTTTCATGCGGGTAGCGGGTCGGCTATCGAGCCAGGGCCTGAGACACAGGCTCGATCGCGGCCGCGATCGGCTCGTGATCGCGGGGGGGCGCCTTGAAGAGATAGCACCGGAAATCGTGGCGCGCCGTTGCAAGCAGCTTGAAAGCGTCTGGAAACTGATCGACAGTCTAGGCCACAAGGGCGTGCTCGCCAGGGGCTATGCGCTGGTGCTGGATGAGGCGCGGCACCCTGTCCGGAGTGCAAGCACGGTGGCGGCGGGCATGCCGATGACGATCATGCTGTCCGATGGCGAGTTTGGCGCCGTCGCGGTTGATGGCGCGGAGGGCGCCGGAAGGGGAACGCGGGGCGGCCGCACCACGACCCGAAAGACGGGTGAGGCGGGAAAGGCCGGCTCGGACAAGCAGAGCAGCCTGTTCGACACATGATCGCGGCAGATCGAGCAAGGGCGTCACGATGAACCGGCATGACTATCGCTTCAACGGAAATGGTGAGGCCAGTCTCCAATATCTCGACGCGGACTTTCGCGTGCTGAAGCCCGGCAGTTATGTGGTCTGCTCGGTCACGGGCGAGCGCATTCCCCTCGATAAGCTCCGCTACTGGAGTGTCGACCGTCAAGAGGCCTATGCCTCGCCCGAGGCCGTGCTCGAGCGCTACAAGGCTCTTCGCCGGGCGTAAGGGTCACTCGGTATTCAGCACTCTCAGATGGAAGGTTATGTCGGAATGTCGGTGTCATCCGACGGCTCCTAGGCGGTCCGCTTCCGGCCCTTCTTCGTCTTGCGCAGCCAGCCCAACACGAATGCGGCAAGACCCTTTTCGTCGTCAGGCACGAACCGCACCGGCAACACCACGAGGCCTGGCAGATGGCTGATATCGTCGCCGAGGCGCGCTAGGTCCTTCTCCGTCGTGACGAGCAGGGCGTCCAGAGCTTTGGCGCGGGCCGCCAATGCTCGCAAATCCGCCGGCGTGTAGGGCTGGTGGTCACCGAATGCTGCTTCGTCGACGACCTCCGCTCCGATAGACCGCAGGGTTGCGAAAAACTTCTCCGGCCGGCCGATCCCGGCGAAGGCCGCGACACGCTTGCCGTGCAAGCCGGCAGCGGCTTCTGGGTCTGGGACGAGCGCCCCGGTAAAGACCGGGCGGTGGCGGGCAATGTCCATGACAGCCGCGCGGGCTGGGCCTTGACCGACCACGAGGAACGCGTCGACATGGGGTAACTGAACGGGCAGGGCGGCGCGGAGAGGGCCGGCCGGAACACAGAGCTGGTTGCCGAAACCGGCTGCGCCATCGACCACGGCGAAAGTAACCGTTTTGGCAAGGGAGGGGTTTTGCAGCCCGTCGTCCATCACGATGACCGACGCGCCTTCAGCCTTGGCGAGGGTCGCGCCGGCTGGCCGGTCACGCGAGACAACCACAGGCACATGGCGGGCGATGATCAACGGCTCGTCGCCAACGGCTTCCGCGTCGTGTAGGCCGGGTGTTACGATGACAGGACCCGCGAGATGCCCGCCATAGCCGCGGCTCAGCACGTAAGGCCTTTCCTGGCGGGCGCTGAGCAGATCCGCGATGGCGATGGCGACGGGTGTCTTTCCGGCGCCTCCCGCCGTCAGATTGCCGATGCAGATCACAGGGCAGGGCGGTTTAGCGCCGGGACGGCCCATGCGGCGCGCCGTGATCGCGCCATAGATAAAGCCGATTGGCTGCAGAAGGCGGGCCAGCAGCGTGGGTTGCGGACGCCACCAGAAAGACGGCGTGCGCATCAATCGGCCGCCAGCCGTAGGGCACGGCACTGAGATACCCCAACCCTCATGCGCGTGCTTCCAGATGCATCTGCAGGATATAGGGCTCGATCGCGTTCATGGTGCGCTCCACCGCGCCGCCGAGCTCCTCCACCGTCGCCGCCGCAGCCCTCGCCATCGAGCGGGTGCGCGCGGCATCCGAGAATAAGAGCGAAAGCGCGCGTGCGAGGCTTTCCTCGTCGGAGATCGGCAAGGCGCCGTCGCGACGGTCTATGGCCGCGTAGACATCCGCGAAATTGTGCACATAAGGACCGTGGAGGATCGCCGTGCCCAGCTTGGCGGGTTCGATCGGGTTCTGACCACCGAGCGGCACCAGTGAGCGCCCGATGAACGCAACGGTGGCCAGCCGGTAGAACAGGCCGAGCTCGCCAATCGTATCGGCGACATAGATGTCCGTGTGCCGGTCAGGCAAAAGGCCATGGGACCGTTGCGCCACCGTGAGCCCGGCCCGCCGGACGATCTCGGCGACGGCCTCGCCCCGCTCGGGGTGGCGGGGGGCGATGATCGTCAGAAGGTCGGGCTGATACGCGAGGAGCATGCGATGGGCCGCGGCAACCATTTCCTCTTCGCCGCCGTGGGTGCTGGCCGCGACCCAGACCGGTCGGTCACCGATCAAGCCCGTCAGGGTTGCGAGCGAGGATGCGTCTGCGGGCGGAGCCGGCACGTCGAACTTGAGATTTCCGGCGATGTTGACACGCGGCGCGCCGAGCGTTGCGAGGCGCTCGGCGTCAGCCTTCGACTGCGCCAGGCATAGATCGAAACTCTGCAGGAGATAGCGAGCGCTCTTGGGAAAACGCCGCCAGCGGCGGAGCGCGCGCTCCGAAAGCCGGGCATTGACCAGAATGAGCGGGATGCCGCGATCATGCACCTCACTGATCATGTTCGGCCATAGCTCTGACTCGGCGATAAGGACGAGGTCGGGCTCCCAATGGTTGAGGAAGCGCCTCACGTAGCGCGGAACGTCCAGCGGCATGAACTGATGGAGCGCGCGTGGCGGAAGGCGCCGGGTGATCATCTTGGCGGAGGTCACCGTCCCTGACGTGACAAGCACGGTGAAACCCCGGCGCGTGAGGCGCTCCATGACGGGCAGGAGAGAGACGATCTCGCCGACGCTCGCGCCGTGCACCCAGGCGATGCGCCCGTCTGGCCTGGCGCGGCCGGGAAAGCCGCGCCGCTCCGCGAGGCGCGTCGGGTCCTCCTTGCCGCGCTTCTGGCGCCAGCGCAGAGCGAGCGCCGCAACGGGTTCGAGCGCCGCCATGATCGTCCCGTAGAGCCGAAGCAAAAAGCTGTCACGCATGCTCATGCGACGGGGGCTCCTGCCAAGCGGCTCCAGGGGCGGGCTATCCAGTCTCTCACGTGCTCTTCATCCACGAGATAATCGTCAAGATATGGCTAAAGAAATGGGGCCAAAAGGCTTCGGGCATGCAGGCCGGGCAAAGGCGGTTATGGTCAGGGCCGGTCCGCGTTAAACAGTACTGACTCCTGCGAGGTTCAAGTCATTCCTGACCGTCAACAGCCTCTTGCATCCCATTGCAAGTACGGAATGCGCTGATCGACAACACGTGAATGTAACGTACTGAATAGCGGTGAAAATATCAGGCGGCATGGCTTTTTGTGTCAGCCGCCATGGAGCGTGCGCCGGGATCCACAGTGCCGATGCCGCCATAGGCGCGAGCGTGCACCGCGTCGAGTTCCTCCTCGATCCTGAGCCGGCAGGCCTCCAGTGTTTCGGGATCAGCGTCGCGTGGAACAGTGATTGCGTCTCCGACGGCGATGACCCCTCGTCCGAAGGGCAGCCCGATCGAGGCCCGGTCCCAACTACGAAAATCGATGCGCCGGCTCGTGACGACCGCCACTGGCACGACCGGCCTTCCGGACAATCGGCTGAGCATCACGATCCCCTCTCCGCAGACGCGCGAGACCTTGGGAATATCGGCCGTCAGCACGACCATCTCGCCGTCGGCCAGTGTCTTGAGGAGGCCTCGCAAGGCTGCTGCGCCGCCTTTTTCTCGGACCTTCGTACCGCGCGCGCCAGAGCCGCGGATGGCGCGGATGCCGAGGCGCGCCAGCGCAATGGCGTTGAATTCGCCATCGCCATGGCGTGAGACGAGGGCGGCGGCCGGATCCCCTGGCCGTTTCGCGAAGGGGATCATGAAATGCTGCCCGTGCCACATGGCCACGATAACTGGCAGGGGCCCAATGCGGGCATAGGCAGCGTCGGCGCTGCCGTCGCGGTCCCAGACGAAGGTGTTGGTGCGCTGGACAAGCCGGAGGTAGCCCGCAAGCAGGTGCCCGAGCAGGGATTGGACCGGCCGCGATCGCAGTAGCCGCTTGAGGGGCTTGGCCATTATGTCCGCGAGAGTCCCGCGCTCAAACCGCGTCCGGCGTCAGGAGCCGGTGCAGGTGAACGATGAAATAGCGCATGTGGGCATTGTCGACCGTCGACTGCGCCTTGGCCTTCCACGCGACATGGGCACTCTTGTAGTCGGGATAGATGCCGACGATGTCGAGTTTCGACAAGTCGCGGAAGTCATATCCGTCCAGATGCTCCAGCTCGCCGCCGAAGACGAGGTGGAGAAGTTGCCTGCTGCCGGTTTCGCTCATGGTCTAGCTCCGCGTGAAGCGCCCTGGGGTCAGGTTGTGGCACCAGGCCGCCGGGACGCTGTGAAGGCCGCCAGAGCTTGCCTGTGCAGCTGAGGCGTTGCTGCGACAAGTATGCCATGGGTTGGCCGGGGTTTGTTATAGACGGGATGGCGGCCGTCCGCCTCCGTCAGTATGGCGCCGGCTTCGGACAGAACAATGTCGGAAGCGGCAATATCCCAGTCATGCGCATTGGAAGAGGCCACCCCCACATCGAGGCGGCCGTCGGCGACGAACGCAAGGCGCAGCGCGAGGGAGGGGATTTTCGGCTGTGGCAGTGCTCCGGCCACGTGCCGTGCCACGCGCTCGAGCTCCGGTTTTGGGCCCGCGATGCGGAGGCCTTCACCCAGGGGCTGGGAGCGGGCATGAAGAGGCCGCCCGTTGTGAAGGGCGCCATGGCCGCGGATCGCCTCGTAGCTAGACCGGAGCGCCGGAGCGTGCACGATGCCGGCGATCGGCCGCGTGTCCACCATCAGGGCGATCGCCACGGCCCAGCGCGGGTCGCCTGCCGCAAAGGCGCGCGTGCCGTCAATCGGGTCGACCACCCACATGATCCGCTGGTTAAGCCGGATCGGATCGTCGGTCGTCTCTTCCGAGAGCCAGCCGGCTTCCGGCAGGGCATCGGACAATCGCTGGCGAAGGAGCCTGTCGACAGCGATGTCTGCTTCCGTAACCGGCGAGCCGCCCATCTTGGCCCACGTGCGCGCCGTCGTGGCCAATCCCTCGCGGAAATGAGCCAGCGCTACACGGCCGGCCTCCTCGGCCGTCGCGCGCAGGAAGGTTCGCAATTGGGTCGGCTCGTTGAAGGAAAGCGGCATCGGTCCCGAGCTGTGGATGAGAACGCCAGTGCACGGGCCTTCTACGCCCGCGCCCGTGTTCCGGCAACTGTTCCGGCAACCGCGTGAAACGGCCGGGCGCGGGCGTTTGCCGGCGTTTCTGCAACGCAGCTCTGCAGGGCAGGAGCAGCATCTTGATCACCGGCCCGTCGGAGGTATTCCGACGAGCAGAACCCACTCACGGAAAGATTTCGTTGAGCATCGCCGCACGTTTCACACAGTTACAGCATCTTAACCCAACACTTTAACCCAATATACCATTGATTGGCGCATGATGCGGGCGTCGATGCGAGGGCTTCATCCAAGAAAGCCAGAGCTCGTCAAGCAGAAGGTGTCAGATAATGCCAGGCGTTCCATCCTTTAGGAAAAGCCGCCCCGGCGACAACTGCTCAATGCAGCCCGAACCCGGGGCGGCGCGATCAGCGGAACCCAAGCCTCCGGTGGCGTCGCTCCCCCGCTTGGCCGTCCGCCCGGGAGGCGCAGGCGCCGACCGGCGACGGTACCAGGGCCTCGCCTTCAAGCCCCTCGGTGACCCACCTGGAGGAGCGCTTCGCTCTCATCGTCGTCGATGGTAGCCGGCAGGATGTTGTGGGCTTCTTTGATGCGACTGAGATCGTGGCCCAATGGCAGGCTTGCGCGAAGGCAACAGGCCTCCTATTGCTCCTGCCGATTGGCCGACGAGCGACTGGGTGTGCGGACGTCCGGAACGCACCCGGAGCTGAGATCTATGAGCGGCTTTACGACAATGTCGGAGCAGTGCGGCTTGGCGCCGTCGGAGCGAGCCGCCGCCATGCATTGCTCTCAGGCCGCCGGCCTCGCTTCCTCGTGCGCCGCAAGACCGCCTCCCTGCAAGCACCACCGCTCGTGTGGCGCTGATCGTGATCAGACATTCCGCAGAATGGCATCCAGCGTCAATCCCGCAAACAGGAGGAGGCCTGCGTCGCGGTTCGATTTGAAGAGCCTGAGCGCGCCTGCCTCGTCCCCCAGGCGGATCCGAGAGAGCTGCCACGCGAGATGCCCTGCGAAAGCCGCGAGGCCGCAGTAGGCGAGGGCCCCCCCATGCGCCAAGACAACAGCGGCGAGGGCGAGCAGCACGGCCAGCGCATAGCAAAATCCCACGCCAAGTCTGGCATGGGCGCCGAACAGTCGCGCCGAGGATTTGATCCCGGCGATGGGATCATCCTCGATATCCTGAAGGGCATAGATCGTATCATAACCCACCGTCCAGGCGATGGCCGCGCCATAGATGAGGAAGGCGGGTGGATCGAGCCGACCGGCGAGCGCAGCCCAGCCCATCAGGCCACCCCAGGCGAAGGCGAGGCCGAGCACGAGCTGCGGCATCGATGTGACCCGCTTCATGAACGGATAGATCGCGACGATGATGAGCGACGCGAGCCCAACCATGATGGCGAAGCGGTTGAATTGCAGGAGGACGCCAAGTCCGATCAGGCAGAGGGCGACGAGAAGCACGAGCGCCTGGCGGGGCGTGACCTGCCCTGACGGCAAAGGACGATGGCGCGTGCGGGCCACCATGGCGTCGAGATCGCGATCGACGATGTCGTTGTAAGTGCTTCCAGCCCCGCGCATGGCTGTCGCGCCGATCATGAACAGCACGAGATGCCAGGGGTCCGGGCCTGAGCGTCCGAGCGCGCCGGCAGCTAGCGCCGCTGACCACCAGCACGGCAGCAGGAGCAACCACAAGCCGATCGGCCGGTCCATGCGTGCGAGACGCAGATAGGGCCGCCAGGCCTGCGGGGCATATCGATCGACCCAGTTGCCAAGGGGGGCATCGGGCAGGGGGCGGTCGATACTGTCGATCATGGGCGATCATGCCTGCGGGCGGAGAAATCCCACACCAGTTGGTAACAGGCATGGGAAAAGAAGCGTTCGAGGGCGAAATACGCGGGGCGATCACGCACGAACGCCCCGACTTCGCTCGGGCAGTAGCCGAAGGGTTAAAGCGCTCCCTGCGGAATCCGCATCGGGCCTGTCAGGACGTCGCCGCCGGGCGGAACGTTGAAAGGCGAGTTCGACTGTTGCTGCTGCTGGGCCCGCTTTTGCATCGCCGCTTGCTGGGCTGCCGCGTTGCAGGCTTGCCCGCGGAATTTGGTCACTCGGGAGTTATCAGCCTTAAAGCCGTTCACGAACTCGTCCGGAATCTGGCACCAGGCCTTGTTGGAATCGACCCATTTCAACGTGCTCGAACCATTGCTGGCGAGATTCGTCAAAAGCGAGCAGGCCGATTTCGCGTCGGGCTTCTTTCCGAGTTTGTTCAGACGCTCGACAAGTGCCTTCCGCTGATCAAGAAAAGTCTTGATCTGCTCGCAGCCGGACGCCTGCGCTGCAGCGGGAGAAATCGCAGGGCCCATGAACGGCGCGAGCATCAGCCCAGCGAAAAGAGCCAGGTGACGGACCCGCAAACCATCCAACCGTTTCATCAACCAACCCTCGTTTGCCGCTATTAACGATAAGTTTAATTCGCAACAGGGAAGAATGCCACCCCGGGGCCGAGCTCTACGAAGAGAGATTGACCTCAAGATGCATGATCTCCACTCCAAATGACGCGCCGCGTCGTCCGCACGAATGCGAAAAAACAGCTTGCATCTGTCTATGAACAAAGCGGGCGCGAAAGGCAAACCACTGAAACGCCTTGACCCGCTCTTTCCAACCCGCCGCCACAGATGCTGCAGGATTGTGGCCGTTTTCGAGCGGATCCACTACGCCTGCCAACGGCGTAAAAAACCGAGGCGGCGGCTTTACCCACCTTACAATGTCGTGATCACTGGCTTCCGGTGAGGTCGGCGGGCCTTGGTGCAGCCGAATCACCCACACGCAAGGCTCCATTTGCATGACGGTCAATGACGTGAGCGGAACCGCATATCAATCCTCGCATCGCTCAGCCCGGGCGCCGCGCCTGTTCTTGGATACGGGCCTCGCGCGCGCGAGGGTGCTGGAGCTCGACAAGGCGCAGGCAAACTACCTCGGCAACGTGCTGCGCCTGAAGGCTGGCCAATCTGTCCTCGTCTTCAATGGCCGCGACGGCGAATGGCGCGCCGACATCGCATCGTCGGGGCGAAGGGGACTAGCACTTGCAATCCGCGAGAAGACCAGAGAGCAAACGGGTCTTGGAGGCGTCCACTACCTCTTCGCGCCGCTTAAGCAGGCGCGGCTCGACTATGTCGTCCAGAAGGCCGTGGAGATGGGCGTCGCAAGCCTGACGCCGACCGTGACGCAGCACACACAGGTCACGCGGATCAATCACGATCGCCTCGTAGCCAATGTCATCGAGGCGGCCGAGCAATGCGGCATCCTCTCCGTGCCGGAAGTTCGGGCGGAAGTGCGCCTCGCCGAAGCCTTGGCAAACCTGCCCCCGACCTGTCGGCTCATCTTCTGCGACGAGGAAGCGCCGGAGCCTGATCCCATTGCGGCTCTCACCGGGCTCGGCATCGCGGACGAGGTCGCGGTCCTCATAGGACCGGAGGGCGGCTTCGACGAGAACGAGCGCCGCCTCCTTTCCGCCCACCCGGGCGTGCTGCGGCTTGCGCTCGGCCCGCGCATCCTGCGCGCGGATACGGCGGCCGTCGCCGCGCTGGCCCTGGTACAGAGCGTCATGGGCGATTGGCGGGAGCTTGCGCCACGGGCGGGCTAGCATTGCCCGAGGGGCGGCTCAGATTTCGCTTTCCTGAGTCCATTGCCGAGCCGCGTTCAGCACTCTATCTACTCCTGCAATTGTCATCACGCCCGATGCCGGGCCGCAGGGAAGTCTTTGTATGGCCCGGGATTCCTCGAATGCGTCGCCGATTGCCTCTCGCGACGAGCTGATTGCCTATATCGCAGAGGGCGCCAAGCCTGCCGAGCAGTGGCGAATCGGCACCGAGCACGAGAAAATCCCTTTCTATGTCAAAGATAACCGTCCGGTGCCCTATGAAGGGCCGCGCGGTATCAGGGCGTTGCTCGACGGCATGCAGGGCCTTCTCGGCTGGCGGCCTATCATGGAAGGCGACCATCCCATCGGCCTTGAGGACGTCACGGGCGGCGGGGCCATCTCGCTCGAACCCGGCGGGCAGTTCGAACTGTCGGGCGCTCCGCTGACAACGCTGCATCAGATGTCCTGCGAAACCCACGCCCATCTCGCCCAGGTGCGCGAGGTGGCGGAGCCGCTCGGAATTGCGTTTCTCACGCTCGGCATGAGCCCGCTGTGGAGCCTGGACGATACGCCCGTGATGCCAAAAGGGCGCTATGAGATCATGCGCCGCTACATGCCGAAGGTGGGCCAGCATGGTCTCGACATGATGTTCCGGACGGCGACCGTTCAGGTGAACCTCGACTTCGCCTCCGAGGCCGACATGGTCCAGAAGTTGCGAATCGGCCTGGCGCTGCAGCCGCTCGCGACTGCATTGTTCGCCAATTCGCCCTTCACGGAGGGCCGCCCGAACGGCTTCCAGTCCATGCGTTCGCGCATATGGCTCGATACGGACGCCGATCGCACGGGCATGCTACCCTTCGCTTTCGAGGACGGCATGGGATATGAGCGCTATGTGGATTGGGCGCTCGACGTTCCGATGTATTTCGTCAAGCGTGGCGACACTTACCACGACGTCACGGGCGCTTCTTTCAAGGATCTGATGACCGGCCGCTTGGCGGCCCTGCCGGGGGAACGCGCGACGCTCTCCGACTGGGCTAACCACCTCTCTACGCTGTTTCCCGAGGTGCGCCTGAAGCGCTATCTGGAGATGCGGGGCGCTGACACCGGCTCGACACCTTTCCTCTGCGCGCTGCCGGCGTTCTGGGTCGGCCTGCTTTATGACGATGTCGCGCGTGATGGCGCCTGGGAGCTTGTCAAGGGCTGGAGCAACGTGGATCGCGAGACCCTGCGTCGCGACGTTCCCGTGCGGGGGTTGGCCGCGACCGTTGCGGGGCGCCCACTCCGGGAGGTGGCGCGCGACGTGCTTGACCTTTCGCGCGCGGGCCTCGCCCGGCGAGGCCGCCGCGATGCTCAGGGCCGCGATGAGGGCCATTTCCTGGACATATTGGATGAGGTGGTCACCAGCGGCGAAAATGCCGCACAGCGCATGCTCGCGCGCTATGCCGACACGTGGCGGGAGAACGTCGAGCCCGTCTTCAAGACATACGTTTATTGACGTGAACGCGATGCGGATATCGGAACGCCCTGCCGGCTCAAATACGTGGCCGCCGGTTCAGCGGACCCTTGTCTTTCATGGGCGGGCGCGTTCGAAACGCTGCTCAAGGACTTCATGGCCCCATTGGGTGCCTGTCCACTCCTCGGCACAGACGAAGCCGTGTTTCTCATAAAGGTGCCGGGCGGCGGCAAGGCCGCTGAACGTCCATAAATGCGTTGCGGAGAAGCCTTTCTCATCGGCGAAGGCCAGCGCCGTCGCAAGCAGCCTGCGCCCGACACCGCTGTTTCGCACGGTGTCATCGACAATGAACCACCGTAGATGCGCAATGTCGGCGCCGAGATCTTCGCCGTCGATCGCAACCGAGCCGATGATTTCCCCGCCTTGCGTCACGGTCCATATCGCATTCCGGGGTGAATCCAGGCGGTTGCAGAACTCGGCCACGCCGGTCGCGACGACGGACTCGAACCGTTGGCCGAAGCCCGCAACTCGCGAATAATAGAGCGCATGCATTTGCGTGAGGCGCGCGATAAGCCCGGGGCGGTATCCGCTCACGATCTCCATAGAACTAACTCCGGCGTGGCCTTCACGCGGAGTGGCGAGCGCGTCGGCGTAAAGGCGCAAGCCTTCGAGGACCACGCGCTCCTCGCCGGGCTTGAGGCGGCCAAGCGCATCAGCCACTTGATTGCGCGCGAAAGCATGGATGGCGTCGACACGATCTTTTCCGAAAGTCGTCAGCGACAGCATTTTGAGGCGCCCATCTTCATCTCCGGGGGCCTCTCCCACCAATCCCGAAGCCACCAACTTGCGCAGCATTCTGCTGATGCTCGATTTTTCGAGGTGAAGGCGCTCCGCCAGATCGCGGGCCGTGACCCCCCCTGCGTCGATCTCGATCAGCGCATGAACCGCTGAGGGAGAGAGGTCGGTCCCAGCGAAGGATCCGCCCATAAAGCCGAGTTCCCGCACGAGCTGACGCGATGCTGCACGGATGGCATCGATGAACCGGGGCGCCGCGGGAGGAGACATGATCAGCCGATATCATTTAGTTGTATCATGCAACTAAATGATATCGGCTGAGACGTGTCAAGGGGAACGCGCGTGAAGCAACGCTGCGAGCATCTGCCTCCCTGCGTCGGATAGAGCAAATGGTCCGATCCGGTCTTTACCGCTCATATACCCTGAGCCGTGATAAGCCGGCCCGCCGGTGTGGCTTTAACGTGTTCGACAGGGCTTGCCCCCGATGCTCTCAGCGTGACGGGAGACTGGCATGTTCAAAGCGTATTTGCGGAACGAGAAGGCGGCCACAACGATCGAATACGGGGTTATCGCCGCCTTCGTCGTTGTCGGCATCATCGCCAATCTCTCGATCATCGGCCCCAGCATTCTCAGGCTGATCGAGACCGCCTCCAGCTCGCTGCGCTGAGCCTTGCTGGCGGGATATGATCATCCCGCCGGAAAGGATGCCTCTGGTCGGTGAAAAGATGCGACCGGCACGGAGCGCTCGCACCCTCGATGCCCGGTGCGCCCAGCCGCCGGAGATCTTCGCTACTCGGCCGCCATTTCGATGAACTGGCGGTCGCGACGGAGATTGTCGAGGCTTTGGATGATGTGCTCGGCAAGCGCGGCGCTCAGTGCCGACGAGGCGCGATTGTTACGAACGAGCCCGATCTTGCAGGAGGGAAGCGCGGGGAAGCCGTCCGATGGACCGAGCACCCGCATGCCGGGACGAACGGCGCTTTCGGGTAGCACCGCCACCGCGAGCCCTGCCATGACCGCGGCACCAACCGCGGTGGAGTTCCAGCTCGAATAGAGAATGCGATAATGCTTGCCGGCACTGTCGAGCGCTTCCGTTGCGCTTTGCCGCCAGTTGCATGTCGAGCGTCCCAATGCGAGGGGGACTGGTGTCTCCTCGTGGGTGCAATGTCGTGTCGATGTGACCCAAAGGAGTTGCTCCACGCGGACCACCTCCGCCAGATGGGGCCGGCTTTCGATATGCGTGATGATCGCGAGGTCGAGATCTCCCGCCTGGATCCGTTCGAGCAGGATAGGAGTGGGCTCGCAGACGACGGTGACTTCCACCTTCGGATTCGAGCGCGAGAAGCGGGCCAGGATCTCCGGCAGATAGCGGTCGGCATAGTCATCGGGCAGCCCAAGGCGTACGCGGCCGGCCAGGTCGGCCTCGCCGAAGCTCGCCAGACATTCGCGGTTGAGCTGGATGATGCGGCGCGCGTAATCGAGGAGACGCTCGCCATCCTCCGTCAACCGCGAGTGCCGGCCATCACGTTCGAACACGGCGAGGCCAAGCCGCTCCTCGAGCCGCTTCATCTGCATGGAGACTGCCGACTGGGTCTTGTGAACGAGCTCCGCGGCACGCGTGAACGACCCCGTATCCGCGATGGCAACGAAGGTCTTGAGCTGATCCGAGTCGAGAAGATGGGACATGGCATCCCCCGCGCGATTTCGATGAGAACGAATTCAATCATATTTCGTGATGATTTCAATGAAAAACATTCTCTGTAGTGATTCGTCCGCTTCGGTTATAGTGGCCTTGTATCCAGAAAGAGGGACCGAAGGCGGTGGCCATGTTGCGCTTCTTTTCGAGGCGTGATGGCGCGCGGCTACGTTTTTTTCGCCCCTCGTGGCAGAAGGATCGGATCGATGGAAGAAGTTTTATCCAGTGAAAACAGTAGATTAGCGCACAGCCAGAAGGGTGGCAGGCTAGTTCAGGCATCAGTCTGGGGTGCGCGGCTTCAGAGGCTGGGCTGGGTTGTGGCTTTCCGGATCGCTCGCACTGCGCGGGCCCTGCGTCACCGGCGTGAGGTGTGGCAGCTGACGGAGTTCGACGAGCGCGCCCTGCACGACATCGGATTGTCGCGCAGCGATGTGGCCGGCGCGTTGTCCCAGCCCCTCCATAGCGATCCTTCCGTCATTCTCGCCGAGCGTGCGGAGAAGCGCGTTCGTAAATCCATGCGCCGCGCATGAATACATCGCGACAAGATCCGGGACGACATAGTCCCATGACTTCAGGTGACCACGAGGGCCATTGATTTCAGTCAGTGGCCCTTTTCTTTTCAGCGCAAGCGGAGTTGCGGTCGCCCATCGCGGAATACGACCTCTCGTCAGAGCTACCGTGCTGCATCGCCCTCGGCGAGAATGTCCCGTGTTTCGGCGCTGAGCGCTTGAGAAGAGGTCGGAGGTTCCGTCAGCGGTTCCGGCGTGACGACCGCCGCCAGACCGTGGTGAAGCAGGTCCGCTCCCCCCAGGAAGCCATCGCTCTTCTGCAGCATCAGCCGCGCAACGTCGCGTCGCCGGACGTCATCCTGAACGGCAATCGCGTCCTCGCGACTATAGCCGAGCTCCTCGAGCGCGGCGCGCCCCAGTGTCAGCGCGGATTCGAATGTTTCGCGCAGCTGATAATCAACCTCCTGCTGCATCAGTGCGATTGCATGGGCGCGATCGATCGCCCGGGCGTAGACGGCCGCGTCGGGAAATTCGGCTCGCAGAAGCTCGACGATCGTGGTCGCCGTCTCGGGGCTGTCCACACAGACACAGATGACAGTCGCCTGCGCGGCGCCCGAAGCGCGCAGCACATCAAGCCGCGTTCCATCACCATAATAGACCTTGAAGCCAAAGCGAGATGCCTCGCGAATGCGGTCGACATCGTGATCGATGACGGTGACGTCGATCCGCTGGGCGAGCAGGATCTGGTTCACCACCTGTCCGAAGCGCCCGAAGCCGATGACGATGACCTTGCCGTTCGCATCGGCGAGCGCCTCGAGATCCGTGTCTCCGGCGTCCACCTGCGGGCGCGTTCGTTCGAGGACCCTGTCCACGACTTTGGCGAAGATCGGACCGATGAGCATCGTCAGTGCGGCCATCGCGGTCACGATCTGCACCTGATCACCGTCGAGCAGTCCTCGCGAACCCGCCAGGGGAAAGATGACGAACGAGAATTCGCCCGCCGGACCAAGCAAGGCACCCATCCGAAAGCTATCGCGCCAGCTGCTGCCGAAGATGCGGCCCGCGGTGGCCCCAATCAGCGTTTTGGCGATGACGAGCGCCGGGACAGCAAGCGCCAGCAGGCCTACATGCGCGATGATCACGTCGATGTCGATGGACATGCCGACGCTCATGAAGAACAGGCCCAGCAGCACGCCGCGGAAGGGCTCGATATCGGCCTCCAGCTGGTGGCGGAAGTTCGATTCCGCGAGCAGCACGCCGGCGAGGAAGGCCCCCATCGCCATCGACAGCCCGACTTTCTCCATGATGAAAGCCGCACCAAGTACGACGAGCAATGCCGCTGCGGTCATCACCTCACGCGCGCCGCTTGAAGCGAGCAGCCGGAAGAACGGATTGAGCAGATAGCGGCCGATGAGCACGACCGCGGCAACGGCGATCAGCGCGCGAGCGATCTCGAAGAGAGTCATGACGAGGCTGCCGCCGCCAGCGCTGAGCACTGTCGTGGTGGCGAGCAGGGGCACGAGTGCGAGGATCGGGACGATCGACAGGTCCTGGAACAGGAGGATCGCGAAACTGCGCTCGCCATAGGTGGCATGCAGATCGCCCCGCTCCTCCAGGGTCTGCAGGGCGATGGCCGTCGCCGACAGCGCGAGCGCGAGGCCGGTGACAACGCTGCCGCGCATCGGAATGCCGGCGGCGGTAAGCGCCAGCATTGCAACACCACCCGTCATCAGAAGCTGCGTCAGGCCCAGGCCGAAAATGTCGCGGCGCATGGCGAAGAGCCGCGACAGGTTGAGTTCGAGCCCTACAATGAAGAGGAGGAGCACCACGCCGATCTCGGCGACCCCGGCAACCGTTTCAGGCTCGCCGATCAATGCCAGCCCATCCGGACCGATGAAGACGCCAGCGCAGAGATAGCCAAGCACAGCTCCAAGGCCGATGCGCCGGAAGATCGGCACGGCTACGACGGCTGCGCCGCAGAAGACGAGGACCGGCAGCAGGTAGCTGGCATGGGAGGCGCTGTCGTTCATGGAATGCTCTGCGAGCTCGAAGGAAAGAGATGGACGGAGCCATTGCCGGATGCGCGCGATGCCTCGACGGAGGCGTCGTTGCACTTCTGTCGCTATGAACTAAGGCGGGGGGAGGGCGCTGTCGATCAAGCCATGTCGCGCAAGCGCGGAGGCCAAGCCCTCTGGAGAGACGAAGACATGACCGGTAAGTCCCGCCATCTCGGCGCCCCGGACATTACGCGGTTTGTCGTCGGTGAAAAAGGCCTCGTGCGGGGCGACGCCCACGCGCCTCGCGACTGCGCGATAGATCTCGGGATCAGGTTTTTTCAGGCCGAACATGGCTGAGACGAACAGCCGCTCACCAAACAGCGCGGGGAGCGCGGGAAAAAGGGTCGCGATTTCCTCTGCGACGAGAAAGCCGTTGTTAGTGAGAAGTGCCACCGGCACGCGCGTTTTCACCGCCTCCACCATCAACAGAACTTCTGGACGGGGATGCATCGCAAGCCGTCGCGCGTCGACCCATTCCGTGCGGGTCAACGGGTAGCCGAGACGCTCGCCGAAGCCGGCGAGATAGCGGGCCGCGTCGAGATCCCCGGCGTCGGACCGCGCCTCGAAGCCCGAATCCCATATCGCGGAGAGGATGTAGTCTGGGGAGCGGCCGCTGAGGGCGGCGAGGGTGTCGATGCGGGCCGCGCGATCATAGGTGCAGAGAACGTCGTCCATATCGAAGATGGCGAGCTTCAACTGAGACATGATATTCAACCTATTGAACCGCGCTCGGCTTGACATGCCATGCCTGCTACCGCCACATCCAGCTATGCCTAGCCGGAAAGCACGATGACCGCTGTCTTAGATACCCCTGTTGCAAAGCCGCCACTGACGGTGCTGATCTGTGCGCCGCGTGGGTTCTGTGCAGGGGTCGTCCGCGCTATCGACGCGGTTGAAAAGGCCCTCGCGCTCTATGGTCCGCCAGTCTACGTGCGTCACGAGATCGTCCACAACAAATATGTCGTGGAGAGCCTCAAGCGGAAGGGCGCCGTCTTCGTGGACGAGCTGGATGAAGTGCCGGACACTGAGGCGCCTGTTATCTTCTCTGCCCATGGCGTGCCGAAATCCGTGCCCGACGAGGCTCTGAAACGCCGTCTTTTCGGAATTGACGCAACCTGCCCGCTGGTGACCAAAGTTCACCGTGAGGCCGAGGTGCATCACAAGAAGGGCCGACACGTGTTATTGATCGGCCACGCTGGCCACCCCGAAGTGGTCGGCACGATGGGGCAGCTGCCGCCAGGTGCGATAACCCTCGTCGAGACGATCGAAGATGTTGGCACGATCGCGGTCGCGGACCCGGACAATCTCGCCTATGTCACGCAAACGACCTTGTCGGTGGACGATACCCAGGCGGTCGTCGATGCCCTGAAGGCGCGTTTTCCCACGATTGCCGCACCGCATAAGGAAGACATCTGCTATGCCACGACCAATCGCCAGGAGGCGGTGAAGCGCGTGGCGCCCCAGGTGGATGCCATGATCGTGGTGGGATCTCCGAATTCATCCAATTCCCAGCGTCTGCGCGAGGTCGCGGAGCGCGCCGGCTGCCCTGTAGCCCGTCTCGTGCTGCGCAACGACGAGATAGACTGGAGCCTTTTCTCCGGTATCAGGACCCTTGGTGTGACCGCAGGCGCTTCCGCGCCCGAGATTCTGGTGGAAGAAATTATCGATGCTTTTGCCGAACGTTTCGCGGTAACGGTGGAAACGGTCTCGACTGCGGATGAAAGCGTGTTCTTCCCGCTGCCGCGGGCCTTGCGGGACCAGGCGGCGGAGTAGGCGATGGCGGTTTACACGGAGGTGGGCGACGAGGAGCTCGCGAGCTTCGTCGCAGGCTACGACATTGGCCAGGTGCTCTCGGTGAAGGGCATCGCCGAGGGCGTCGAGAATTCGAACTTCCTGCTCCATACCGAGCGCGGCTTTTATATCCTGACCCTCTATGAGAAGCGTGTCCGCCAGGAGGACCTGCCGTTCTTCATCGGCTTGATGGACCATCTCGCCAGGCGCGGCATCATCTGCCCCGAGCCTGTGCGCATGCGTTCAGGCGAAACCCTGGGCAGGCTCGCGGGCCGACCGGCCGCGATCGTGACCTTTCTCGACGGTGTCTGGGTCAAGCGGCCGACGGCCACGCACTGCCGCGCCGTCGGCGGCGCGCTCGCCGCTTTTCACAAGGCCGGCGCGGATTTCTCCATCCGGCGCCCGAACAACCTGTCTTTGTCCGGCTGGCGCCCCCTTTTCGAGCAGGCGGGCGATGGCGCCGATCGCGTGGCCGCCGGCTTAACCGCGCGCACCGCCGCCGCGCTCGTGGAACTGGAGCGTGACTGGCCGACCGGCCTGCCTCAGGGGGTCATCCATGCGGATCTCTTCCCCGACAACGTGTTCTTCATCGGAGAGACGCTGTCCGGGCTGATCGATTTTTATTTCGCCTGCAATGACGCCCTCGCTTATGACCTGGCGATCTGCCTCAATGCCTGGTGTTTCGAGGCGGACGGATCCTTCAACCTCACCAAGGGCCAGGCGCTGATCGATGGCTATGAGGCGCAGCGCCCCCTGACGCCGGAGGAAGTGGCGGCGTTGCCTATCCTTTGCCGCGGTTCGGCGCTGCGCTTCATGTTGACCCGACTTGTCGACTGGCTGAATGTTCCGCCGGGTGCCTTGGTAAGGCCAAAGGATCCCCTGGAATACGACCGTAAGCTCGCTTTCCATCGCCGTGTTATCGACGCGCGTGACTACGGGCTGCGCCGGTGACGGCCGACCGTGTCGTGATCCACACGGATGGCGCGTGTTCCGGGAATCCCGGCCCGGGCGGCTGGGGGGCCGTGCTTGCTTATAAAGGTCATGAGAAGGAACTCTCGGGCGGCGAGGCGATGACCACCAACAACCGGATGGAGTTGATGGCCGCGATTTCCGCCCTCGAGTCGCTGAAGCGCGCCTGCGCCGTCGATCTCTACACGGATTCCCAATATGTCCGCTCCGGCGTTACCCAGTGGCTCGCGAACTGGAAAGCGCGGGGGTGGCGCACGGCGGACAAGAAGCCTGTGAAGAACGAGGACCTGTGGCGACGCCTCGACGAGGCGCAGGCGCGGCACACGGTTTCCTGGCATTGGGTGAGGGGCCACGCCGGCCACGCCGAAAACGAGCGTGTCGACGCGCTGGCCCGGGCCGGCATGGCGCCGTTCAAGGCAATGCGTTGAGCGCTTCGCAAAGCAGGCTCAGCACACTGCAAAATTTGCAGCCCCAAAACGGCACATTGTGAATTACTTCTGCTCAACCTGATTTTTACCTAAACCCCGCATGATCCGGATTGTCAGTTGCGTAACCGGATTATCGCGTCATGGGTATTGCTTTTAACCATGCCGCTGGAGCCTCGCCCCGGAGTAAGGTCTCGCGTACCGGGGCGAGGGTGCCAGTGGAAGCAGCGGAATTTCATCCGCTCCCTGTCGATCAGGTTTTGGTCGGCGATTGCGTCGCCTCCCTGAATTCCCTCCCGGCAAACAGTGTTGACCTCGTCTTCGCGGATCCTCCCTACAATCTGCAGCTTGAGGGTACGCTGACGCGGCCGGATAATAGCCTCGTCGATGCCGTCGATGACGACTGGGATAAGTTCAATAGTTTTACCGAATATGACGCCTTCACGCGTGCCTGGCTGGCGGCCTGCCGCCGTGTTCTCAAGAAGAACGGCACGTTGTTTGTCATAGGTTCCTACCACAATATTTTCCGCGTTGGTTCATCGCTGCAGGACCTCGGCTATTGGATCCTCAATGATATCGTCTGGCGCAAAGCCAACCCGATGCCGAATTTCCGCGGCCGGCGCTTCACGAATGCGCATGAGACGCTCATTTGGGCGGCACACAGCGCGGACAGCAAGAACTACACCTTCCATTACGAAACGCTGAAAGCCGGCAATGACGACGTGCAGATGCGTTCGGACTGGCATTTCCCTCTATGCACCGGCGAGGAGCGCCTGAAGGACGCGAACGGCCAAAAGCTTCATGCAACGCAGAAGCCTGAAGCGTTACTCGCGCGTGTTCTCCTCGCCGCCAGCAATCCGGGGGATGTTGTCCTCGACCCCTTCTTTGGCACGGGCACCACGGGCGCCGTCGCTAAGCGTCTAGGCCGTCATTTCATCGGCCTGGAGCGTGATCCCGGCTATGCCGCGGCTGCGCGCGAGCGCATTGCCGGCATTGAGCGCTTCTCGGGCCCGGTCATTGCGGCGGCCCCGGCGAAACGGACGGAGCCGCGGGTGCCCTTTCTGGCTCTCGTCGAGGCAGGGCTGGTCACACCAGGCGAAATGGTGACGGATCATGCCGGCCGCCATCACGCGGTCGTCCGTGCCGACGGCACGCTTTGCGCCGGCCCGGCGGTGGGATCCATTCACAAGATCGGCGCGCTCGTGCAAGGCTTCCCCTCGTGCAACGGCTGGACCTTCTGGCATCTGGAGCGCAACGGCGCCCGCATCCCGATCGATGACCTGCGCACAACGATACGCGCGGAGATCGCCAAGGCGGCTTGATGCGTGCACCCCTGCGGCGGAGGGCGAGCCGGCTGAAAGGCCGGCCTTTCGCCGACCCAAGAGTGGCGGGTGCTGGTCATGGCGCGTGGAGCCAGCGATAAAAACCGATCATATCATCGGGTGCGATGGATTTGACGCACCATACGTGGTGATGGCTCAGCGCTTAATCCACGAGCTACGCGGGCCGGCTGGGTGGTCATGAATTGCGGCTCATGTGAATTCCGGCTCCCGATCAGGATTTTGGATATCATCAGACGACGGTCGTCTTCCGTTGCGGGGATTGCGCGCGCGCTGGTTGCAATTCTAGTCAAGCGTCTAAGACGTCCAGCATATTCTGGATATGGCCGTTCCGGCGGTTGGGCTGGGCAGGATCGCATTCTTAGGTGATGAAACCCGAGCGTTGTTGTTACCTCCGGCACCCGTGTAGTCATTAGTGACAACTATATACCTGAAGGAGACGTGCTTCCCATAGTCCGGCCGCGGCTGTCGCCGCTGTCATGGGTAGGTCAAGCGCTCTTTTGTCGGAGGTATGGAATGCAATAAGGCCGCTATCGTTTGCGGCGACTTGCCACTATTTCGTTACTATCCTATGCAAACTGCGGTCGCCTAAGGAGGACGTATTTCTTTCGGCGGTCTGGGGGATCTGCGGCACCTTCTTGAGCCCAAGATTTATCGCGGAGTGAGTATAGGTGGGGGAATGGTTTTTCAGCGGGACGTTCTAGGATCGTGGCAGAGCGATATTCAATTCATTAGGTCTGCACTTGATAAGGCACAGGCGGTTGACATTGTCTCATTTGATATTTTTGACACAGTTCTGACGCGACTGTTGGATAGTCCTGTTGATGTATTTGCCGAAGTCGAGCGGCGTCTTACCAGTCAGTTCAATGCTGAAGCAGATGGGTTCGCGCTCGCGCGTGAAGACGCTGAGCGTGCCGCGCGGATTCATCATGGCAATTTCGGCGCGGAAGACATCACATTCGATGAGATCTACGAACATTTCGCGCTCCTGTGGAAAGGCAACCCGCAGATTGTGGCGGAAGGCCGCCAGTTGGAGCTGGCCGTCGAGACGGAGCTTCTCGTTGCTGTCCCTGATACGCTTGCACTGATCGCGGAGCTGCGCCGTCGCGAGATCCCGTTCATGTTCGTTTCTGACATGTATCTTCCCGTTGCCTTCGTGGCGGAGAGGCTTGTCGAGAACGGCTTTGCGGGATGGTCCGAACTTCTGATGTCGGGTCATGCCAAGGTCACAAAATCGACCGGTGCGGTATGGCCGGTGGTCGGCGCGCCAGACCGGCGGATCCTCCATATTGGCGACGATCATTGGGCCGACTACACGAAACCTCGTGATTATGGCGTCACGACGTTGCTCTATAGCCGCGCCAAGTCGGAGCGTCGTGTCGGCGCGCCGCTCACGCCGGCTTTGCTTCCGTTCTCGCGAGCCCAGCGGCTCGGTGAGCTGGCTGCGCGCGAAGACGCGGGGAAGGTGCTCGGCCAGGAGGCAACCGCCCGGCAGTTGGGCGAGGCACTAGGCGTTCTCGTCGTCGGAACCTATGTGCGCTGGCTTGACGAGCGGTTGCGCCGACACAAGATCGATCGCGTCTATTTCTGCGCGCGGGACGGCTGGCTCATTCAGCGGGCTTGGCGCGCGGCCGGCCTCGACTATGCCAGCGCCGTAACGGACAGCTATCTCTATATCGCTCGGCGCCCGCTCAATCTGGCCTGCGGCTACCTGGACAGTACGCCCAAGCGGCTTTCGTCGGAACTTATAGATTTTCTTTCAACGAGTGACGGTATCGTCACTGTTGATACCGTGCTCAAGCGCGCAGGACTGGACGGAATTCCCGGCCTGGTCGCCGATGCGCGCCAGGAGATCGGCCCGCCCGATACGCCGTTGCTCTGGAAAGCAGGGCATATTACGACGCTCCACTCGCTTCTTCAGCGCCATGCAAGTGAGGTTCACGCCATCCTCAAGCCGGCCTATGATTCCATCCTTGGCTATCTCGAGCAGGAGGGACTGTTCGCGGACGGCAAGGTGGCCATGATCGACATGGGTTGGAACGGCACGATGCAGCGGTCGCTTCGCAAGGTCGGGCGATCGGTTCGGACAGACTTTGAGATTGCAGGTTTTTACTATGGGCTTTGGCCGACAGCCTTGGCTAATCGATTCGCCGCCGGCTATATGGAAGCGGCATTTGCAAACGAATTCCAGAGCTTCAACGAGCAATCCGCGGTCCATGGAGCTGTGGAGTTGCTTGAGGAGCTTCATTCGGCCCCGCACGGGACCGTGAGGGGCTATGAGCGCGAAGGTAATGGCTGGAAGCCAGCTCTGGCCGATAGTCCTGGTGAAAAGCAGCAATATCAATCAGTGACCCGTCACTTTCAGGATGGCGTAGTCGAAGGTATTGCTGAGCTTTTCAATAACGGAAGCTATCGCGGGCTGACCATCGATGATCTTACGGTCGAGAACGCCAAGGCCGCGCTGGCAGCGGTCATTCTTTCCCCAAGCAGCGCTGAGCTTGACATGCTTGCGACGCTTGGCCACTGCTCAACGTTCGACCATGCCGCCTTCAATCCGGTTTTTCCAAACAGCCTTCCAGCATCACCCGAAGAGCGTATGGCGGCCTTCCAAAGAACGGGGTGGCGTTTAGGCATGTTGCGACATTGGCGCGCAACCGGCGGTGACGTCGACCGACAGATCGTCAACGAATTCGCCCGCAGCAACCTCGCCCATCTGGGTGAGCGAGTCCTTCGCCAGTTCTGGTAGAATAGTCGAGATATGAGCAAGTTATTTCCAACTAGCATGGATGATGTTGATGCGAGCCCTGGATCTCGCGTTTCTATACTTATGCGTACGAAGGATCGTCCTGTTCTTCTCGTTCGCGCCTTTGCCAGTGTGCTCAATCAGACCCATCAGGACTGGCATCTATACCTCGTCAATGATGGCGGCAGGCCGGGTCCGGTGGATGAAATCTGCGCGCAATATGCGGGCGCTTTCGGTGATCGTCTGACGACGATTCATCACGAAACATCAAAGGGAATGGAGGCGGCGTCTAATGCGGCGCTCCACGCGTCGCAGGGGGATTTCATCGCGGTTCATGATGATGATGATGCTTGGCACCCCCATTTTCTCGCGAGAACGGTTGGCTTTCTCAACAATGCAAGCAATGCCAATTGTGCAGCGGTTGCGGCGCGGTGCCAGGTCGTCATGGAGCGCATCCAGGGCGATATGGTCGTCGAAGAAGCGCGGATGGAATGGGGATACTGGAGGGAGCTGATTGATTTTGGTGGGATGCTCCATACGAATTGCATCCCCCCGATCTGCCTGCTCATACGCCGCTCAGTGGTGGATACAATAGGGGAGTTCAATCGCCATCTGCCGGTATTGGGGGACTGGGATTATAATCTACGTATTATGCTGGCCGGCGATATTGGAACGATCAATGAAAATTTGTGCTATTACCATCAAAGATCTTACTCTGCTGAAGCCAATGTTTATGGGAATTCTGTGGGCAAGGGCCAGACAAAGCACGATATATATGGCGTGTATTATGCGAATAGTTTGATAAGGCCTTTACTTCGTGATAGTCCAGGCCATATAGGACTAATGCATATTCTTCTGAAGCGGATGAGCCAGCAGCAGGAGGAGATCCGTTGGCTTAACCAGCAGCTTAGCGACCAACTGAGCAGTCAACTCCGCCAGTTCGAACCCACGTTGCATACCATTAACCAGATGCTCCGCGGGCCTCGCTGGGCATGGCGAAAGCTCTATCCATTCCGCCGCTTTATCGCAAAAATGCGGGGACGTGTCTAAAGGCTAAATCGCAATGACGATCGAATCCGGCAGGCGTATCAATGTTTTTGCATATGAGCTGATCGCTGCCGTGGGCCTTAGGCCTCCCGATCTGCCGACTTATCTTGCAGAGCATTTCGCGCAATGCGCGGAAGATCTGATCGTGGCGGCGCTGATCGAGGCACGCTGTCTTAGGCTGGGGCTGGATCCTGCTAGGCAACGGTATTGCGAGATCGGGGGCAATCACCCGATCGCGACCAGCGCGACTTTCCTGCTCAACCGCAAGCTTGGCATGACCGGCGTCATCGTCGAGGCCAATCCGGCCCTGCTGGATGACCTGCGCGCAGCCCGGCCCCAGGATGAGATTGTGCATGCGGCGATCACCGATGCCGATGCTGAGATCGTGCGTTTGGCGATTGCTCGAGCCAGCGAGCTAAGTTCGCTCGACCGGGCCTTCGTCACGCGATGGCCAGGTGCCGGGGGTGGCCTCGTCGTTGAGGTCGATGTGCCAGCTCTGCGGATCAACGATCTCTTGGCACAGCATTTTGCGAGCGATCCGCCCATCTATTTGTCGATCGACATCGAGGGCATGGACCTGCAGGTGCTGAAGGATACTGATTTTGGTCGCTTCCGCCCGTATATCGTCCAGGCTGAGCCGTCCGAGCACCATATCTCAGGAAACGCTCAAGCGATCATCGATTACCTCGCATCGCAGAACTACGTTCTGGTCGGGAAGACCGACGTGAACCTGATCTTCGTCGATGCCTTCGTCTTTCCGGACCTCCCACAGAATTTGCAAAGCAAGCTGGAGCTCGAACGTCAAGATCGGGATGCTGAGCGTGCGGCCTTTCAGGAACGGGTAACGAAGGCGGAAAGAGACGCTCGCGTTGCGCGGTCTGAGCTTGCCATTTTGCAGGACCGGCTGCGGGAGGCGCAGATGCTTCTGGGACAAGATACCCGGTAGGCTCTTCCAGACAGTCCTACCCTCCAGCTGCCGCCGCTAGCGTGAATCCGGCTTCTGCGGCACTGCGGTCACCGTCACATTCACGTGCCGCGCGCGGCCGGCTCCGAGCCCGAAGAGCATGCCCGCGATCGTGACACCGGCGTAAAGCAGCGCGACGCTGTCCCAGGAGCCTGTCCAGCTGTGCAGGAGCCCGGTTGCGAATGGCCCGGTGGCGGCTAGCGTATAGCCGACGCTCTGCGCCATGCTCGAGAGCCGCGCGGCTACATGGGCATCGGGGGACCGCAGCACGATGGTGAGAAGCGCCAGCGCGAAATTCCCGCCCTGGCCGATACCCAGCAGCAAGGCCCAGATCGCGACGGTGGAGAGGGGGGCGAAAAGGCAACCGAGCATACCGAGGAGGCCGATCGACATGATGATGATGATCATGCCACGCTGGTCCCGCCTCCGCGCGGCGAGGATCGGCGCGATCAGCGCCGCTGGCACCTGAGCCAGCACCGAACCCGACACCGTGAGCCCGGCCGTCATGGGATCGAGGCCGCGGTCACGCAGGATCTGAATGAGCCAGCCGAAGACGATATAGGCGAGCAGCGATTGCAGGCCGGTGAAAAGGGTTACCTGCCAGGCCAGGCGATCTCGCCACAAGCCGGTGACGGCATATTGGACGGGCTTGGCGTGATCGCTGAGCCGCTTGGGGATGCAGGGCCACCATAGGATGGCGGCGAGCACGGCGGGCACCGCCCAGAAGGCGAGCGCGGCGGGCCAGCTGTCGAAGGCCCTGGCCAATGGCACAGTCGCGCCGGCCCCGAGCGCGCCACCGGCACAGAGCGCCATTGTATAGACGCCGGTCATCAGACTGGCGTGTTTTGGGAAGTCCCGCTTGACAAGCCCCGGCATCAGCACGCCGATGATGCCGATTGCGGCGCCGGCGACGATCGTGCTCCCGAGTAGCGGCAGCATGGATGGGAAGAGGCGCAGTGCGAGGCCCGCTGCCATGGCGAGAAGAACGACCAGCACGACCCGCTCCGTGCCGAAGCGGCGGGCGAGCGGGGGCGCCGTCAGGCCCAGCGCTCCGAGGCACAGGACCGGAAGCGTGGTGAGCACGCTGACGAAGGTGGTGGATGCGCCGGTGTCGCGCATCAGTTCCTCGAGCACCGAGCCGACACTGGAAAGCGCCGGCCGAAGGTTGATGGAAACGAGAACCAGCACGATGGCTAGCCACCAACGCGGCACCCCTGGGCTGGCAGCTGGAGCTTGAGGTGGTTCAACCAGTGACGCTTCGGGAAGGAGTTCGTCTGCGAGGGTGGGAGAAGTTGGGCCCTTGGACGATATATGTCCTTCGGGCAAACCGGGCGCGGTTGGTCCCGCTACCTCTGTCGTCATTGCATCAGCTTTCAGGGCGGCGGGGAGGGGTCTTCCGCCTGAGGCCCGGCCACGGCCACAAAAGAACAATCGACGAGATGTCGCGCGGCCCGCGCGGCATCTTGGGGAGCCTGGCTGACGATGGCGTCGAGCAGCGCCCTATAATCATCTTGCGCGGGACGTGCCGCGCCAGCATCGCGTCCCGTATCTAGCAGATTTTGGGCGCGCGGTGAAAGTAGACTGACGGATGAC
Organism: Chelatococcus sp. YT9; assembly: GCF_018398315.1. NCBI lineage: Bacteria > Pseudomonadati > Pseudomonadota > Alphaproteobacteria > Hyphomicrobiales > Chelatococcaceae > Chelatococcus > Chelatococcus sp. YT9. The sequence goes on along the minus strand of NZ_JAHBRW010000001.1, from coordinate 156,445 downwards.
GCGACGACGCGATAGAGTGAGGAAATGGCCTTATTGTGGGCCGCGTCGGCGACGGAGCAGTGGAAACGATATTCACTGGGCCCGGAACCGCGACCTTTTGACGGGGAGGTGAAGATGTCCTCGATAGCGGAAGTGATGCGGCCGACATCCTCGAAATCGCGACGTTCGGCCGCTAGACGCGCCAGGGCTTCGTTCAACATCCGCCAAAGGTCGAGCCTGTCATCGAAGCTCGTGTCAGCGAGGGCCTTCAACAGGGCAGCGGAATCAGTCTGGCTGCGCACATAGGTGCCATCGCCCTGGCGGACCTCGAGAATGCCGGCATGGGCTAGGGCTCTCACCGCCTCGCGCACGGTGTTGCGGCTGATTTTCAGATGGCCCGCAAGTTCCGTCTCAGTTGGAATGCGCGAGCCGATAGACCAGGTGCCGGCCTCGATCGCGCTGCGGATATTGTCGATGGCATTATCGACGAGGGAGCGGCGGTTCGCGGCGGTCAGCATCGATCTTCGTCCATCCGGCCCGCACACCGGGCACCGAGGCCTTCATGATCGGCGCTATATTTTACCGCCCGGATAAGACGTTTGCCGGAATAGTGAGGTAACAGGCGCTCAGGAGCGGCGGGTCTCGATCCGAGCCTTGGCGAGCACCTTGCGCATCAGACTGGGCAGGGCCTCGGTATTGAGCTTCGCGGCGGCCACCCAGCGCATGCCTACCGGGGCAGGGGTCTTCTGGGACACGTCAGCGCGCAGAACCGTCAGCTCCAGTGGAAAATGCGTGAAAACGTGGCGCACCGCTCCGTTCAGCGCAGCCCAGCGCGCCTGCAGCGGCGCGTGCGCCAGCACGTCAGGGCCGGGCCCCTCCGGAGACCATGGACTCCCGGGCAGCTCTGCCATGCCGCCGAGCAGCCCCTCCGGCGGCCGGGTGCGAAGCAGGACCGCGCCATCACTCCGCACGGCCACGAAGCTCGTGCCGAGACGCAACGTGCCCTCCTTCTTGGCAGCCTTGCGCGGAAAGGTTTCCGCGGTGCCCGCGGCGCGCGCCAGACAAGCGGCGGACCAGGGGCACAACACGCAGGCCGGCCGCTTCGGTGTGCAGATGGTCGCGCCGAGATCCATGAAGGCCTGCGCGAAGTCCCCGGCGCGTTGGGGCGGAACAAGCGCCTGGGCGAGCGCGTGGAACAGCGGTTTAGCCTTGGGCAGCGGCTCTTCCACCGCATAAAGGCGCGCCAGCACCCGCTCGACATTGCCATCGACGGCCGCGGCGGGAATGTCGAACGCGATAGCGGCCACAGCGGCTGACGTGTAGGCGCCGATGCCGGGCAGGGCACGCAACTGTTCAATGTCGGCCGGGAAGCGTGCGCCATGGCGAGCCACGACCATCTGCGCGCAGGCATGCAGATTGCGCGCGCGAGAGTAGTAGCCAAGCCCCGCCCAAGCTTGCATCACCGCCTCCTGAGGGGCGCGTGCGAGATCACCGACCGTCGGGAAGCGCTGCAGGAAGCGTTCAAAAAATGGCTTCACGGCTGTCACGGTGGTCTGCTGCAGCATGATCTCCGACAGCCACACGCGGTAGGGATCGGCCGTTTCGCCGGGCTTTGCCCGCCAGGGCAGGTCGCGGCGGTGGCGGTCGTACCAGGCGAGCAGGGCCGCGGCCTCCACAGGCTCCGAGCTGGCCGCTGGTGCGAGAAGATCGGCCTGTTCCGGGATCGCGCGTGAAGGGCGCCTCGACTGGGCTGGCTTGCGAGCGGGCTTCACGGCGGCGGCTTCGGTGTCTACCATGATGTGATCTGTAGCGGCCTGCTCGCGGTCAGGCTAGAGCAAGTCCGTTGCTTGTGATTGGCTCAAGGGACCGCTCGGCCCCTCTGGGGTTGGCCGCTTTGGGGGCGTTCGGACATCGGGATGAGCCTTGGATCGAGCTATGACGCAATCTTTCCGGTCTAACCAGCGACTTGTTCCACGCGCTCCGGGGGGGGCCTTCGCGCGGCCGCATCAGCGGCTTCTGGCGAAGCCTCTAGCCGATCTTGTGGATGACTGCATCGCGCCGGTGCTCGCAAAGCAGGGCTTCGCGGCGGCCGACATTATCATGGCCTGGCCCGAAATCGTTGGAGAGCGGCTGGCGCGCCACGCTGAACCTATCAGGCTCGACTGGCCAGGAGGGGCCCGGCGGCGCTATGCCGATGAGGCAGAGCCCGCGACGCTTGTGGTGCGTGTCACGGGCGCTTTCGCGCTTGAGTTGCAGCATATGGCGCCTGTCGTCATCGAGCGCGTGAACAGCCATTTCGGCTGGCGCTGCGTAGCGCGACTCGCCCTGCGCCAGGGACCGCTGCAGCGCAGACCCGTGGTCGCCGAGCCGCCCCGGCACCTGTCGTCGGCGGCCGCGCGCGCTGTTGAGGACCGCATCGCGGAAGTGGCCGACGAAGGCTTGCAACAGGCGCTCAGACGTCTTGGTCAGGCGGTGCTGTCGCGGTAGACAACCTTTCGCCGCCTTTAGGCCGCTATTGCACGTAACCGTGACTGAACGGTCGCTTGCCAGATGCGTTGCCGCATCTATGGTGTGCGCCGAACAGGCGTGGCCAGCAATCTGACTTGCCTGTGTAGCTCGAACTCGCCGCCGGAGGCGGCGCCCTATCAAGGAGACTATCGCGATGACGCTCAGCCGTCGCACTTTCGCTGCTTGCCTTGTCGGTACCATTGCCGCAGGTGTCATAGGTCTCCCGGGGCTTTCCTTGCAATCGGCCATGGCCCAGTCGCCGACCGATCTCAACGCGCAGGGGCCGCTCGGCGACGTCGTGCTTGGCTCTCCCGATGCCAAGGTTACCATCATCGAATACGCCTCTCTGACATGCTCGCATTGCGCGCATTTTCACGAGGCGACCTATCCCACATTGAAGTCGAAATACATCGATACCGGCAAGGTGCGCTTCATCCTGCGCGAGTTCCCGCTGGATCCGCTGGCGACGGCGGGCTTCATGTTGGCCCGTTGCGCTGGCAACGATAAATACTATGCCGTGACGGATCTGCTGTTCGATCAGCAGCGCAACTGGGCCTTCAACGACAAGCCGCTCGATGCCTTGCTGCAACTAGCCAAGCAGGCTGGTTTCACACAGGAAAGTTTCGAAGCCTGCTTGAAGGACCAGAAGACCTATGATGCGGTGAACTGGGTAAGGGACAACGGCGCCAACAAGCTCGGCGTCAATGCCACCCCCACCTTCTTCATCAATGGGAAGGCTGAGAACGGAGCGATTTCGGTTGATCGTCTGGAGCAGATTCTTACACCCCTCGTCGGCGGGTAAGGATCACGCGGCGTATGTGGCGGCGCGCGCTCCCACGTGGCTGGCGCCGCGCACCGGACTTTCGATGGGACAAGATGCTCCATCGCGGGACCTGCCGGCGTTAGTAGCCGGCGCTGATTCCGGCTGGGCCGAACAATGTGTGTTGACCGCCGGAGCCGCGGGCGCCCGGCGGCAGCCCGTTATGGTCACACCATGAAGCTCACTCGCCTCAAGATCGCGGGCTTCAAGTCCTTCGTCGAGCCGTCCGAGTTCCTGATCGAGCCGGGCCTCACGGGTGTCGTCGGCCCCAATGGCTGCGGGAAGTCGAATCTCGTCGAGGCGCTTCGTTGGGTCATGGGCGAAAGCTCGTATAAGTCCCTGCGTGCTTCGGGCATGGATGACGTCATCTTTGCCGGCACCAATGGTCGGCCGGCGCGCAACAGCGCCGAGGTGATGGTCGTCGTGGACAACAGCGGCCGGACGGCGCCTGCTGCCTTCAACGATTCCGACAATCTGGAAATCGCCCGCCGGATTGAGCGTGAGTCGGGCTCCTCCTATCGCATCAACGGTCGCGAGGTCCGTGCCCGCGACGTGCAACTCCTGTTCGCGGACGCGGCGACCGGCGCACGTTCCCACGCGATGGTGCGCCAGGGGCAGATCGGCGAGATCATCGCGGCGAAGCCTCAGGCGCGCCGCCGTATCCTGGAGGATGCGGCCGGCGTCGCTGGCCTGCATACCCGCCGCCATGAAGCCGAATTGCGCCTCAAGGCGGCCGAGGACAACCTGCTGCGGCTCGATGACGTGATGCGCGAGATCGAGACGCAAGTCGATGCGCTCCGCCGGCAAGGACGGCAGGCCCAGCGATACCGCTCGCTGTCGGCCGACATCCGCAAGCTTGAAGCGCTCATCCTGCTCATTGCTTTCACCGAGGCGCGTGCCACCGTGGCGCAATCCGAGCAGGCGCTGGCTGCTGAAGTGAGGCTGGTTGCAGAACGCACCCAGGCGCAGGCTGAGGCTGTCAAGGCGCAGGCCATTGCAGCTCACGCGCTTCCGGGGTTGCGACAGGTAGAGGTCGAGGCTGCGGCGGCTCTGCAGCGCTTGACCCTGGCGCGCAACGAGCTCGATGGCGAGGAGCGGCGCTCGCGCGAGCGACAGACCGAGCTGGAGCGCCGGCTGGTCGAAATCGACCGTGATCTGGCGCGTGAACAGGCGTCGGGTAGCGACGCGGCGATGACGCTGCTGAAGCTGCGGGGCGAACAGGACGAACTCAGCGCTGCCTCGGGCGACACGGACGACGCAAAGGCCCTCAAGGCAGAACTGGCGACGGCGGAGGCGCGCCTGGCGAGCGCCGAGCGCGAGCTGGTCGCCTTTCAGGCAGAGCTCGCGGAAGCGAGCGCCAAACACGCTGCCTTCGAGCGGTCGCTGCGGGATGAGCGATCCCGCGTCGAGCGCGCCGCACATGAACGCAGGGTCATTGAAGATCAACTCGCCGAGCTGGACGACGGCACTGCCGGAGCGGACGCCCTGGAAGCGCTCCGCGAGGGCCTGGCTTTGGCCGAAGAGCGTTCCGCGATCGCCGAGGAGGGGATCGCCGAGGCGCGCCTCGCCGTCGAGATGGCGCGCGATCGCGAAGCCCAAGTCGCAGGCCCCGCCGCCGAGCTGGAGCGTCGGGCGCAGCGCCTGGACACCGAGGCGCGGACCCTCGCAAAGCTTGTTGCGGCGCCGACGGACGGCCCCTGGCAGGGTGTCATAGAGACCATCACGGTTAGCAAGGGCTATGAAGCCGCGCTTGCCGCTGCGCTCGGCGAGGATCTCGACGCCCCGCTCGCGTGCTCTGCGCCTTCACACTGGGCGGATGTCTCGGCCATGGCGGCGGAAGACCCGGCACTTCCAGATGGGGCAGTGCCGCTGGCCGACAGTGTCGACGGACCGTCCGCTCTCGCCCGTCGCTTGAGCCAGATCGGCGTTGTGGAGCGTCGTGACGGAGCGCGGCTTCGCCCTTCGCTGAAGCCCGGACAACGGCTCGTCTCGCGCGAAGGTGATCTCTGGCGCTGGGACGGCTTCACGGTCGCCGCCGAGGCACCATCCCCAGCGGCACGCCGACTCGCCGAACGCAATCGTCTCGCCGAGCTCGAGGCCGAGGCTGCCGAGGCGCGTCTCGCCGCAGATGAAGCGGCCGAAGGGTTGCACGACGCCCGCGAAAGCGTCGCCGAGGCCGCTCGCCGGGAGGGAGCCGCGATCGAGGCCGAGCGCGCTGCCCGCCGCGAAATGGACAGGGCCCGCGAGGCATTCACCACGGCCGAGCGCAACGACGCGGCGGCGGCAGCGCGCCGGCTCGGCCTCGTTGAGGCTCAGGCCCGGCTTTGCGCGGCGGAGGAGGAAGGGCTGGCCCGTATCGAGGAAATCGAGGCGCGGCTGGACGAACTCGATACTTTGCCCGAGATAAAGGGGCGGCTTGATAGTTCGGCGGCGATCGTGGCCGCCCAGCGCGGCGCGACCGCTGATGTCAGGGCAAAGGTCCAGAGCCAGCAGCGCGAGGCGGAACTGCGCCGCCAACGCCACGCCGCGATCGCTGCGGAGATCGACGCCTGGACAGCCCGCGCGACGCGCGCGGCGGAAGCCAGTGAGGAACTCGCCGAGCGTCGTGCCGCCACCGAGACCGAGCTCGAACAGCTCGCGGAGGCGTCCGATACGTTTCTGCTGCGCCGCCGCACGCTTCTCTCGGAGATTGCCGAGGCCGAGGAGCGGCGCCAGGCGGCCGCCGATCGTCTCGCCGAGGCTGAAAAGGCTCTCGTAGACGCGGATCGGCTCGCCAAGGTTGCGCTCGAAGAACTCGCGACCGCCCGCGAGGCACGCGCCGGAACGGAAGCCCGCCTCGAGGCGGCACGCGCCAGGCTTACGGAGGTCATGCGCGACGTTGCCGAAACGCTGGAGGCCTCGCCGGCCACGCTCCACGAGCAGGCGGGCGTCGCCGTCGATTCGCAATTGCCGGAAGCCTCGACCGTGGAGACAAGGCTTGCCGACCTGAAGGCTGATCGCGAACGGCTGGGCGCGGTCAACCTGCGCGCCGAGATGGAATTGGCGGAAGCCGAGGAGAAGCGAGACAGTCTCACCGGCGAGCGCAGTGACCTGACGGAGGCGATTCGGCGCCTGCGCCAGGCGATCGGCAATCTCAATCGTGAGGGGCGCGAGCGGCTGCTCGCCGCCTTCGATATCGTGAACGGACATTTCCAGCGCTTGTTCACCAGCCTTTTTGGCGGGGGCACGGCCGAGCTGACGCTGATTGATTCGGACGATCCGCTTGAGGCCGGCCTGGAGATCCTCGTGCGGCCGCCCGGCAAGAAGCCCCAGGTGATGACGCTTCTGTCCGGTGGCGAGCAGGCCCTGACCGCGACGGCGCTCATTTTCGCGGTGTTCCTCACAAACCCCTCGCCCGTCTGCGTTCTGGACGAGGTGGACGCACCCCTCGATGATGCCAATGTCGAGCGCTATTGCCAGCTCTTGCGTGACATGGCCCGGCAGACGGAAACGCGCTTCATCGTCATTACCCACAATCCGATCACCATGGCGCAGATGGACCGGCTGTTCGGCGTGACGATGGCCGAGCGCGGGGTTTCGCAGCTTGTCTCAGTGGACCTTGAGGTCGCCGAACGCATCCTCGAAGCGACCTAATGTTTGGATAGGGAGGAAAGTATTTCTCCCGGGTCACGGTGGAGTTGTAATTTTTCCAATTATCTCAAGGACTTATACTTTTTCGCCGTATTCTTGACACTCTCCCGGTCGCTCACTATTGTGCGCCGCGTTCATGGAGCCTTGAACTTCACGCCGACACCCTCAAAAAGAGTGCCGGCTTGACGTTTGTCTACATGGATCTCATCTAGCTGCGCCATTGTGCGCCGTCATTCCTAGGGATCTGCCATGGCTGGTGATAAGCCGCCGCCATCCGGGACAAACGGCCCGGCAGGATCCAGAGATCAGGAGCTCGCCAAGCGGCTCCATGATCTTGGTGACAGGCTCGCTGTGGCGGAGAAGGCAAGGCAATCTCCTTCGGGAGAGGCTGGCGCCGGTGACAAGGCGGATGCCTCGTCGCTTGGAAGCGCCATGCGGCTTGCCGGGGAGTTCGTTTCCGGCGTCATCGTCGGGGCGGCCCTTGGATGGGGAGTGGATCAGTTCTTCGGCACCAAGCCGTGGGGCCTGATGATCCTTCTATTGCTCGGTTTTGCGGCGGGCGTGATGAACGTCATGCGCGCGGCCGGGTTCGTGAGGTCGGGATCGAGGAAATAGCGATCCTGGTCTTTGGTTAGGCGGAGTGCGTCCGGTCATCCGGCGCGGACATGGAAGCGGGAGCCGAGCGGCCAATGGCCAGTCCCACCGAACAGTTCCAGATTAAGCCCCTCTCGGGTCCGCTTTTCCACATCAGTGAATCCCCGATTCACTTCACCAATTCTGCGGCCTTCATGGTCGCCTCGGTGGCGATCGTCATCGTCTTCCTGCTGCTGACCTCGAGCCGGCGCGCTATGGTGCCCGGCCGCCTCCAGAATCTCGGGGAATTAACCTACGAGTTCGTGGCCAACACCGTAAGACAATCCGCCGGCAAGGACGGCATGGTTTTCCTGCCGTTCGTGTTCTCGCTCTTCAGCTTCATTCTGATGGCGAACGTGCTGGGTCTGCTGCCGTACTCGTTTACGGTCACGAGCCAGATCATCGTCACGGGAGCGCTGTCGCTTCTCGTCATTGGCGTCGTGATCGTCTATGGCTTCGCCAAACATGGCATGGGCTTCCTCAAGCTCTTCGTGCCCTCCGGCGTGCCAGGCTGGCTCTTGCCGCTGCTCGTGGCCGTTGAGGTCGTCTCCTTCCTGTCCCGCCCGATCAGCCTGGCTGTTCGTCTTTTTGCCAACATGTTGGCCGGACACATTGCCCTCAAGATCTTCGCGGGTTTTGTCACGATCCTGCTGGCCCAGGGCTTCCTCGCCATCCTGTCGCCTCTGCCGCTCATCTTCACTGTCGCATTGACTGCGCTTGAGGTGCTCGTCGCGGTTCTGCAGGCCTATGTCTTCGCCGTGCTGACAAGCATTTATCTGCACGACGCCCTGCATCCCGGCCACTGATACCCCGGCCGGTTTTTCCGCCATCTCCCAAGGAGCACTAAAGATGGATCCTGTTGCAGCAAAGTACATCGGCGCGGGTCTCGCGTGCCTCGGTATGGCCGGCGCCGCCATTGGCCTCGGCAACCTCTTCGGTCAGTTCTTCGCCGGCGCCCTGCGCAACCCGTCTGCGGCTGATGGCCAGCGCCCGACCCTGCTCCTCGGCTTCGCGCTGACGGAAGCTCTCGGCATCTTCTCGCTTCTCGTCGCGCTGCTTCTGCTCTTCGCCGTCTGAGGCGAAGCTACATTCGAGTGATGGCGACCAGACCTTCGGAACTCGCGTCCGGGGGTCATCGCGCGATGCGGAGTTGACGAATGGCCGAACCGGTCACGACTGGGGCCGAAGCCCATGGCAGCGGCGCATTCCCGCCGTTCCAAGCCGAGACGTTTGCGTCGCAGCTGTTCTGGTTGGCGGTGACATTCGCTCTGCTTTACTGGTTCCTCGCGAAAGTGGCATTGCCGCGCATCGGCGGAACTATTGCGCAGCGGCACGAAAAAATTCAGGGCGACCTTCATGAGGCGATTGCCGCCAAGAAGGAAGCCGAAGCGGCTGGTCTCGCCTATGAGGCGGCGCTGTCGGATGCAAAGTCCCGTTCGCAGGCGATCGCGGCCGAGACGCATCAGCGCCTGCAGGCCGAAACGGACGCCAAGCGTCGTGAGCTTGACGCGGCCCTGGCCGAGAAGCTGGCTGCGGCCGAGAAGGTCATCTCGGAGACAAAGGCGGCAGCGCTCACCCATGTCGAGGGCATCGCCACCGATGCGGCTGACGCAATCCTTCAGCGCGTGCTCGGCGACAAGCCGCCCCAGGAACAGGTCTCCGCGGCCGTCAAGACAGCCTTGAAGGGGTAAGATCATGGACGCCACTTTCTGGGCCGCCGTCTCGTTCGTTCTCTTTCTCGTTCTGGCGCTTTATCTGGGTGGCGGTCGGGCTATCGTTGCGGGGCTCGATGCCCGTGCCAAGCGCATCTCCGATGAACTGGCCGAGGCGACGCGCTTCCGTGCTGAGGCCGAGGCCCTCCTGAAGGAATATCAGGCCAAGCGGGCTGCGGCCGAGAAGGAAGCCGCGGACATTGTCGCGAATGCGAAGGCGGAAGCTGAGCGCGTTGCCAATGAGGCCCACCAGCGGATGAGCGACTTTGTGGCGCGCCGCACGGCTTCCGCCGAGGCGAAGATCGCTCAGGCGGAGGCTCAGGCCACGGCGGAAGTGCGGGCAGCGGCTATCGATGCCGCCCTGAAGGCATCCGAGGTCGTCCTCAAGGATGCCGTCCAGGGTGAGAAGGGCGCTTCGATCTTTGCGTCGAGCCTTGCCGACCTGCGTTCGAAGCTTAACTGATAACACCTGAGCATTCTGCTCCGGTTCAATAGGAAGCCCGGCTCTGGTATGCGGAGCCGGGCTTTCTTTTTTCACCTGCGGTTTCGCAACCCTGGCCGGGACATCCCCGCCGATGAACGGCGACGGCCCAACGAAAAAACCCCGGCGTGCGCCGGGGTTCGTCGTTTTAGGCGGCGATGCAGATGAGATCAGCTGATCGACTTCAGGAAGTCCTCGTAGTCGCTTTCGCTCATCAGGCTCTCGAACTCGGCTGGATCAGCGAGCTTCATCTTGAAGAACCAGCCCTTGCCGGTGGGATCTTCATTGATGGTCCCGGGAGCGGCCTCCAACTCAGAATTGATGGAGACCACTTCACCCGCCAGCGGCGCGTAGACTTCACTCGCGGCCTTCACGCTCTCCACCACGGCGGCATCGTCGCCCTTGGCAAACACCTTGCCGATCTCGGGGAGTTCGATGAACACGACGTCCCCGAGCTGCTCCTGGGCATAGTCGGTGATACCGACGGTCGCCGTATCACCTTCAAGGCGGACGTATTCGTGGTCCTTGGAATACCGTGTGGTCATATCTTTCTCCGGAAGGTCTTCTGTTGATCAGCGTTTGTAGCGATGAGCGACAAAGGGAAGGGGAACGATGCTCGCAGGAAGAAGCTTGCCGCGTACGGACAGCTGAATATCCGTGCCCACCGCCGCGAAGTCACGGACGACATAGCCCATAGCGATGGGGCCCTCAGCCGTCGGTCCGAAGCCGCCTGAGGTCACCTCGCCGATGAGTTCGCCGCTGGCATCGAGAATCTGCGTGCCCTCCCGTGCCGGCGCCCGCCCCTGGGGCAGGATACCGACGCGCTGCCGCAGCGGCCCCTCGGCGAGCTCGCCTACGATGCGGCGATAGCCGGGGAAGCCGCCATCGGTGCGTCGGCGCTTCTGGATGGACCAGGAGAGGCCTGCCTCCACGGGAGAGGTCTCCTGATTGATGTCATGACCGTAGAGGCAGAGGCCCGCCTCGAGTCTCAGCGAATCGCGCGCGCCGAGGCCAACCGGCTCGACCTCAGGCTGGCTCATGAGCAGATCCCAGAGCGCCACCGCGTCACCGTTGGCGACGGAGATCTCATAGCCGTCCTCACCCGTGTAGCCGGAACGTGAGACGAGCGTCGAAATATCGCCGATGGTGAGCGCGGCGACGGTCATAAAGCCCATTCCCGCGGCTGCTTCGTCGTAGCGTGCGAGAACGGCTGCGGCCTGGGGACCCTGGAGCGCGAGCAGTGCTCTGTCGTCGTTGCGCTGCAGCTTGACCTCTTCCGGCAGGTTCAGGTTGAGGTGGACGTAATCGGATTCCTTGCAGCCTGCGTTCACCACGAGCATAAGCTTGCCGTCGTCCGCCGGGTCGGGGCCGCGCGCAACCATGAGATCGTCAAGGATACCGCCCTGCTCGTTGAGGAACTGAGTATAGCGCTGCCGACCGAGGCCCAGCCCGGCAATATCGGCGGGAACGAGAGCTTCCAGCGCGGCTGCGGTCGTCGCGTGATCGGGACCGACGAGAACAGCCTGCCCCATGTGCGAGACATCGAACAATCCAGCCGCCGCCCGGGTATGAAGATGCTCGTGCAGGATGCCCTTGCTGTACTGGATAGGCATTTCATAGCCGGCAAAGGGCGCCATGCGAGCGCCAAGGGCAACGTGCCGCTCGTATAATGGAGTACGCAAGGGGAGATCGTCGTTCGACTGGCCCGCCATTCCAGATCCTTCCACAAAATAGGGACGCCCATGGTTATAATTGCCCAAACGGGCATCCGGTCCCAATGGAAACCGGATCCATGCGCACCCCCTCTGTCTGTGGACCTGAGAGATTTCCCGCCTGGACGGCGTCATAGCCATCCCGCGATTACCCCCGTCGGTGAGGCGGCCCAAGGGGCAACCCGCTTTCCAGAGTGTCAAATCCCGTGCGGTCCCTTGTGCCTGAGCGTTTCCGGGGTGGTTGCGCCTTCGGCGCCGGACCGTGGGGCGGTCCGGGCTCTTCCGCAGGGATGAACGACAGTGACCGTCATAAGCCCTCGGCCAGATCTGTCAATCGGCGCGGAGTGATTCCGCTTTTGCGCTGCACGTCTTTTCGGGCGCTGAATCACCCGGAGCTTCTATTCCTGCGCAATTTTGCGGGGAAACGGCATTTCTTCATCCCGGATTGCTCTAGCGGCGACGACCGCCTGTGCGCGCCTGTGCTGGGGCGCTGCCGAGGCCAACCATGATGGTGACTTCGCCTTCACCGGCTGGAACATCGATACCGTCCTCAACCACAGTGAAGGCGGTTTGCGTTTCCCCAGAGGCGAACGCCACGGCGGTTGTGCGGGTGCGATTGGCGACGACTGTATTGCCGCGCTTGACGGTGAAATGCACCGGGACGGTAACGCGGCCGACATTGCCGCCGGAACCGAGCAGCGCGAGCGCTTCGACGCCGATCTTCAGCTGATAACCACCGCCGCCGGTCATGGTGCATTCCCGGGCGACATCGGTGATGGAGACCTGGTAGCGTGGATTCTCGCCGCCGACCCGAATGGCGGAGCCGCCTTCGGTGATATCGACCTTGGGGCAAACGACCTCGTACTCTGGCACCGCTGCTTCCGGGGGCACGGTGGCTCCGCCATAGAGCAGGAAATTGCCGACCGAAGTGCCGCCGCTCGACGTCCCGGAAGAGGATGAGCAGCCTGCCAGCATCAGGCCGACAGCCAAAGCGATTGCACCGCTCCGAAGGGCCGGCCTGACGATATGCCGGTCTCGAGCCATCACAACCATTCACGATCTCCCTGCCAGTTCATCAGCATTCCTGCATAGGTTGGATCTGAACAAAGAGCCATAGAGGAGCGCCCTGGTCAAACCATCGCTCGACGCAGGGGTTCTCTCAGCGCCAGGGCAGCGAACGAATATTGAAAAACATCTTGCCATGCCAAGAGCATGTCGTTCATAGTGTATGAATATATAGTGAAAGAATTCCTCTTCTTTTTTCATAAGAAAAAATTGCGGTAGATGACATGAACATCGCCAACAGACAGTATTGGAAAGAAAAGTCAGGTCGTGATTATCAGCAGCAACAGGCCTACAGGATAGAAACAGGCAACAGTGCTTATAGACAGCAGGAGGCCTGGCTCCTGTCATATCTGGAGCAGGAGCGGCGTCGTCAAAAACTCGATAGGCCTCTGCGCGTGCTCGACTTCGGCTGTGGTTTTGGACGACTCGCAGGGCCCATAAGCGCGCTGCAAGGGGTCGCCTATCACGGCTACGATTTTTCATCGGCCATGGTCGCGGATCTCCTCACCGCGCCGCCCCCGGCGCTCGCGGAGGTGGCGCGCGACCGCGTCCGGGTGGCGGACTCGATCGAAGCGGCTTTTCCGACCGATTGCTTTGATATCATTTTTACAATCTCGGTCCTTATCCACAACAACGAGGCTCAGGCGCAGGAACTCATCAGCCAGATGTCTCGGCGGCTCGCACCGGAAGGGCGACTCGTTCTCATCGAGAACCGTCTCGTGGCGGCGACACTGTTCCAGAACACTTGGCATGCCGGTTGCTGGGTTCATGCTTTCGCAGACTACGCCGCGGGGGTGTGGGATGTCGCTGTCATCGAAGGCGTTACCGATCAGCACGGGATCTACATTCTTGCCCCCCTCGATGGGCCGCGAGACAGTCGCTTCACTTATCGGGACCCATCGACGCTCCACGACAGGTCGCTGGATCTCGAGGAGCTGCGCGTGCTCGCGCTTTCTTACACGCTGGAGCAATTGAGAGGTGCGCCGAACGGACCGCCCGATCCGTCAGGAAGCCTCGATAGCGCGGCCCAGGCCCGCGTTCATGATCTGTCGGAGCGCAATACTCATCTTGAGCGCGTTATTAGGGAAATGAGGGAAGCGCGTGGCAAGCGCGAGCGGCTGGATGAGACACTTGGTGCTGTCCTCGGAACGGCGAGGCGCCCCGAAGTCGATCAGCAACCGACCCCGCCGGCCAGGCAGAGCGCTTCGCCTTTCAGCCTCTGGGATATAGAGCCTGACACGCGCTATGCCCATGACGTCCCGGGCTTTGGCCAGGTGCTCCACGTCTTCCACAAGGAGTGGTTCGGGATAAGAGCCGCTGCCGGCGCGCTCCCAGGCCGAAAGCTCGCTCTGTCCGCAGAGCCGGTAAATGGCCGCGTTCTGCGAGAGACCGTACGCGCCATTCTGGCGGCGGGGGTTCAGCGCATCGTTTTTCACGGCTTCTCGGAAAACACGCCAGCGATTGTGGAAGGGCTTGCCGGTCAGGGGTTTGGTGAGCGGATGTTCCTGGTGCACCATGGCGGAACGACCCAGTGGATCAATAACCGGGAGCGTCACTATGCCTTTGGCGTTATCGACCTCCTGAGAAGGGGGCGCCTGCGCAAGGCGCATTTCATGCGCCCAGGCTTTGACTTTCCGGTCTGCGGACTGTTCAGGCCACTGCTGTTCAACCTCTCGCCGCAACATGGCGCTTCGGATTGTTTCAGGAGCGATCCGCTCCCCGCGACGGTTTTTGCTCCGGGGTGGGCCGGCTGGATCAAGAACGTTTCTACCAACGTCCTCGGTGCGGCGTTGTCGCCGTCCGTCGAGAAGATCTGGGTCTACGCGGAAGATCTCGCTTTGCCGCCGCCGCTCGACGCAAAGCTACAGCACATACAGTTCCGGGACCGGGAGGACACGTTCCGTCGTATGGCGGCGTCGCAAATGTGTCTGAATGCGTCGCTTATCGATTGTCATCCGGTGGTCAATCTTGAGGCACAGAGCCTCGGTCGGCCATGTATCCGCGGTCCTCTCTTCCTCGATGCGCTGGAGGATCATCCGTATGTACGCCTCACCCAAGTCGATGATGTCTCGGCAGCGACGGAGGTGAGAGCCGCCATCGAGCGTGTGCTCGATATCCCCCGCGATGAACGCGAACATCTCACGCGCGACTACCAGGCGCAGAGCAATGCCATCGCGATTGACCGTTACCGTGAATTCCTGGAGCTCTGAGGCGATGGGTATCTTGGCATTCGTGACTTTCGAGCTTGCGCCCTTCACGCCGGGGGGATCGGTCGCGTGCTGCACAACATGCTTGCCAGCATGAGCGACGAGGACCGCAACCGCTCTCTCGTCATCCTGGTCGATGCTGACGTGGCGACGGATGGCTTTGCCGAACTTTTCCCTGGCGTTGGGCTCGTGAAGGTCGATACGTCGCGGCACGAGCCAAGTCGCCAGGCCCGGATGCTCGGCGCGCATGTGGCACCTGCGGCAGCCTATGGACATAGCCCGCATCACTGGCGGTCGGTCGTCGTGCAGCAGGCCCTCGCCGAAGCCGCCACACGCCACGTGCTCGACTATGTCGAATTTCCGGATTGGGGCGGGCTCGGCTTCGCCACTATCCAGGAACACCGGCTGCGAGGCTTTCTCGGCAATGCCGTTGTCGCGGTCCGCCTCCATAGCGCCCATCGCGTCCTGTTGCAGGCCGAGCCCCGGGCGATCTCGCGCAACGATCTCAACCTGTGTGATCTCGAGCGGAAGTGCCTGCGCGATTGCGATGTCGTGGTTGGCCAGTCGCGTCCCTTCGCGGAACTGGCGCGCGCGATCTTCGGCCTCGATCCCGCCGATTGGGAGCGACGTCTCATCATGCACGCGCCGCCCGTGCTCCTCGACGGGCGCGAGCCGGCGGCTCAGACCATTGACGCCGCTTCCGACCAGGCAATCCGCTTCATTTCCAAAGTGCAGCCCTTCAAGCGACCCGACCTGTTCGTGCGAGGCGTTTCAGGCTTCATGCGCCGCGAAGCCGGCTACGTCGGTACGGCTGCCCTCAATGCCCATGCCTTCGAGCCGGACTACTACACTTATATCGACTCGTTGATCCCGTCCGACCTCGGGCCTCGCTTCCAAAAAGGCCCCAATACGGGTGATCGCCAGCGTCAGGCGATGATAGCGGCGAGTACGGTGGTTGTGCCGAGCGAAATCGAGTCTTTTTGCCTCGCGGCCTACGAGGCCTCCCTTCTCGGCGCACGGGTCGTGCTGAATGGCGCCAATCCGGCCTTCGGAGTGGGTACGCCATGGATTGATGGCGAGAACTGCGTCAAGTTCGACGGAACGGCCCTCGGCCTTACCGATGCGCTGGAGCGCATTTTTTCCCCGACGCTTCACCTGCAGCCAGTCTCACTACCTCTTGATCCCTGGCCGTGGGAGAACCTGCCACCGGTCGGACGCCGGTATGCTGTGACGAGCGAGCCGCTCGTCTCGGTCGTGATTCCGCATTTCAATCTTGGCGCCTACATACCGGAAGCGATCCAGAGCATTCTCGATCTCAGCTATGACAATATCGAGATTGTCGTTGTGGATGACGCGTCAACAGAAGAGGCTAGCCGCTTCATTGTCGAACAGCTGCGGCGCAAGGATGATCCACGACTGAAAGTCGTAACGCTCGAATGTAATCGCGGCCTTGCCAATGCCCGCAACGTCGGCGTCGCCCATGCGGCGGGTCAATACATCCTGACTCTCGACGCCGACGATCTTCTGCATCCGGGCTTTCTGTCTCTCGCGGTCGACGGGCTCGAGCGCAATCCTGAA
This sequence comes from Chelatococcus sp. YT9, assembly GCF_018398315.1. Lineage (NCBI taxonomy): Bacteria > Pseudomonadati > Pseudomonadota > Alphaproteobacteria > Hyphomicrobiales > Chelatococcaceae > Chelatococcus > Chelatococcus sp. YT9. Next base: position 140,120 of record NZ_JAHBRW010000001.1, on the reverse strand, counting down.
TTTGACTTCGTCGTCACCCAGGCCGGCTACTTCAACGAAACGAGTGGAATTCCTCTCCCCGGAGAGCAGGCAAATTTCATTGACTACGCAATCTTCACAGGCGAGGCGGCCGTCGCAGGCCTGACCGAAAACAGGTTTTCGACCGCGACGGCGGTCTTCAGAAAGACGCTGCTGCAGCGCTTCCCCTACAGGGAGGAATTGCGAGCCTATGAGGACTGGGATCTGTATCTCAGGCTATCCCAGGCGGATGTGCGTTGCCTCGTCACCACCGGCGTTTATTTTTACTATCGACGCCGGGCTGAATCGATGATTGCTCGATGCGAGGCGGAGGCCAAGACTCGCCCGATTTTGATTCATGACATGATGCGCGGTGCGGCTTCCGCCAGTCTGGGTGATCATGGTCGGCTTCTCGCGGTTTGCGCCGCCGCGACGGTGGAGAGCGAAGTCAGGCAGTTTCAGGAGCAGCGTCAGACCAGCCGGCTGCCGGAGGGACAGTTCATGCAAGCAGCGTTGAAGGCGCACAGCTACTGGATACGCTTGCCGATGCCGCTGCGAATGATCGCGGCAGGCAGCATGCTGCTGGTCTGGCTTAGCGCTCGTAACGTCATCCGTGCCTGGTATCGCTTTCGCTACCACCGCCCGGCGCATTCCTCGGCCCACGATGTGGTCCGCCACATGGCTCGTCGAGCAGCTCATCGCCGCCATCAGCGTCCGCAGCGGGTCTAGACCACGCTGCCAGGAGGTGGACGGCTCCAGGTGGACGGCTCCAGTGCGCTTCGGCGCGCCGGTGCTTTCAGGGGAGGCTTTCCAGCCCCTTGTCAAAGCCGGTCAGTGAAACCGGGATGCCGATGCCTTCCTCAGGCGTCTGGAAGACGATGAAGGTCGCGGCCTTGCCCGTGCGAAGCTGATTTGTGAGGTTGTCGTCCATGACGACCTCAGCCACACAGCCCGTTGTCAGGCAGCGGACGAAGCCCGCGCGGCCGACGTCGGTCTGGTCGATCTTTAGGCCAAGACCCGCCGGCAGCAGCACGCCGAGCGGCGCGACTACGCGCAGAAGCCTGCTCTTGTTGTCGGCAGTCTTCAGGATAATGACCAGCAGCGTGACATTCGGCCGATCCTCGGCGGCCACGCTCTGGACAAGCGCGCACTGCTCGTTCTTGGCGCCAGGCGGCACCTCACAGCGCATCTGCCATTCGCCGTAGCTGCCGCGAACCGCGCCCTGCGCCATCGCCGCATTCATCGTGCCAATGCCGAAGAGAGAGGTGAGGAACGCGAGACAGGCCAGAATGAGGCGGGCTTTCCAGCGATGCATGGTGGAGCGGTTCCCCTGGGATGCGCTGTGGCTGACAAACGCGCCTTCGGAGCGAATCGCCTGTGTCTCCGGAGCCGCAATCATATGCTGTGTTCCGACCACGCCGTCGGCGCGGTGTCAAGAAACACAACCACTGGGGAATGTGACGCGAGCATGGCGAACCGGCTTGCGAAGCTTTGAAGCGTTCTACACTAAGGCCTGCAAGCATTGTCGATGTTCGCGCTTTTATGCCGCATGAACGGCTGCGCCGAACGACGTTGCACGGAAGACGCTCTTGTGATTTCTGAGTTGGGTCAAGTAGGTAGGTGGCGTAGAAGCGTAACGCCTGCTCATGGGGGAAGAACCGCAAGGGGTCTTACCCGTGGGATGGCGTGTAACGCTTCGCTGGCCATGGGAGCTTCGGACGACCGATGGGAATGGATAGTTTTCGTTTGCGGTTCCTGGCCGCACTTGTCGCTGCAGCTGCGCTTGTCGTGCAGTCGGGAGCGGCCTTTGCGGGTGTTGGCCAGCCATCCCCATGGCAGATGGGGTTGCAGGTTCCCGTCACCGGTGTCGCCGAATTCATGCATTGGTTCCACGATGGATTGCTGTGGATTATCAGCATTATCGTGGTGTTTGTGCTCGCCCTCATCATTTACGTCGTATTTCGGTTCAATGAGAAGCGGAACCCCGTTCCGTCCAAGACGACGCACAACGCGCTCCTGGAAGTGGCGTGGACCATCGTTCCCGTGCTCATCCTCGTGGTCATCGCGGTGCCGTCATTCCGCCTGCTGCGCCTGCAGCTCGTGACCCCGCCGGCCGACATCACGATCAAGGCGACTGGCCATCAGTGGTACTGGTCCTATGAATATCCTGAGGATCAAAACGGCGGTTTCAGCTTTGATTCCAACATGGATGCCAATGGTCAGCCGCGTCTGCTGGCCGTGGACAACGAAGTGGTTCTGCCCGTCGGCAAGACGGTGCGCGTGCAGGTCACCGCGGCCGATGTCATCCATGCTTTCGCGATGCCTTCGTTCGGCCTTAAGATCGACGCGATCCCGGGCCGCCTGAACGAGACGTGGTTCAAGGCAGAGAAGGAGGGCATTTTCTACGGCCAGTGCTCGCTGATCTGTGGCCAGAACCACGCCTTTATGCCCATCGCCATTCGCATCGTCAGCGAGCAGCAGTATGCTGCGTGGCTGACGGAGGCGAAGCAGAAATTCGCTTCGACCAGCAAGGCCCCCCTGGCGGTGGCTTCGCGGACGGAAGTGCTGAGCGCGGAATAAGAGAGACTGAGCGCCCCCAAGGGAGGCGCCACCAAGAAGATGGACGGAGTAAGCTCAATGGCTTCGACGGCGGCGCATGCGCACGACGGTCACGCCTACCCAACGGGATGGCGGCGGTGGGTGTTGTCCACCAACCACAAGGACATCGGCACGCTCTATCTGATCTTCGCCTTGGGTTCGGGCCTGATCGGCGGCTTCCTGTCGATCCTGATGCGCATCGAGTTGCAGGAGCCCGGGCTTCAGATCTTCGCCAACGGGCAGGCCTATAACGTCGTGGTGACGGGCCACGGCCTGATCATGGTGTTCTTCGTGATCATGCCGGCGCTGATCGGCGGCTTCGGCAACTGGTTCGTCCCGATTATGATCGGCGCGCCAGACATGGCCTTTCCGCGCATGAACAACATCTCGTTCTGGCTCACGGTCTCAGGCTTCTGCCTCCTGCTGGTCTCGTTGTTCGTGGAGGGCGCGCCGGGCACCATGGGCTTCGGCGGCGGCTGGACGGTTTACCCGCCGTTGTCCGTCTCGGGACATCCGGGGCCCGCGCTCGATTTCGGCATCCTTGCCCTCCATCTGGCCGGCGCATCGTCGATCCTCGGCGCGATCAATTTCATCACCACCATTCTCAACATGCGCGCGCCAGGCATGACGCTGCACAAGATGCCGCTCTTCGCCTGGGGCGTGTTGGTGACGGCGTTCCTGCTTCTTCTGTCGCTGCCTGTTCTCGCCGGCGCCATCACCATGTTGCTGACGGACCGCAACTTCGGCACGACCTTCTTCGATCCGTCCGGCGGCGGTGATCCCGTGCTCTACCAGCATCTGTTCTGGTTCTTCGGGCATCCGGAAGTGTACATCATGATCCTGCCGGCCTTCGGCGCGATCAGCCACATCATTTCGACTTTCGCGCGCAAGCCCATCTTCGGCTATCTCGGCATGGCCTATGCCATGGTCGCGATCGGCGTCGTCGGCTTCATCGTGTGGGCGCACCACATGTATACGGTCGGCCTGTCGCTCGACACCCAGCGCTACTTCGTGTTCGCGACGATGGTTATCGCGGTGCCGACAGGCATCAAGATCTTCTCGTGGATCGCGACGATGTGGGGCGGCTCCATTCGCTTCACCGCTCCGATGATCTGGGCCATCGGCTTCGTGTTCCTGTTCACGGTCGGTGGCGTCACCGGCGTCGTGCTGGCCAACGCCGGTATCGACCGTGAGCTGCACAATACCTACTACGTGGTGGCGCATTTCCATTACGTGCTGTCGCTGGGCGCTGTCTTCGGCATTTTCGCAAGCTGGTACTACTGGTTCCCGAAGATGACGGGCTACATCTGCCCGGACTGGATCGGCAGGCTCCATTTCTGGCTGGCCTTCATCGGTGCGAACGTCCTGTTCTTCCCGATGCACTTCCTCGGCCTCGCCGGCATGCCGCGCCACTATGTCGACTACCCGAATGCCTATGCGGGTTGGCATTATGTGGCGTCGATCGGTTCCTATATCTTCGCGTTCAGCCTTCTCGTGTTCTTCTACGGCGTGTTCGTGGCCTTCGCGCGCAAGGAGCGCGCGGCTGACAACCCGTGGGGCGAGGGTGCAACCACGCTGGAATGGACGCTGTCTTCGCCGCCTCCGTTCCACCAGTTCGAAACCCTGCCGCGCATCACGGGTTCGAGCCACTGAGCAGAGCGGGAAGCTGCGCGGGTTTGCATCTGCCGTCCCGCGCCCCGCTTTGTGATAAGTTCTCGCGGGTTGCTTGGCAGCCTGCACCGTTAATCACGATGAGGTCTACGGGCCGGCCTGTGCCGGCCCTCGGGTTTAGCATCATGGCTGTTGTGAGGGATGAGTTCGTGAAGGCCGGTGGCGCTGCAGTTTCAGGCGATACGCACGGCGCGGCGCTCTCGACGATGTCGACGGGCGAGATCCGCGATTTCGTCAGCCTGCTCAAGCCGCGGGTCATGTCACTCGTCGTGTTCACTGCCCTCGTCGGCCTGATCGTGACGCCTGGGCACGTCAATCCGATTCTCGGTTTCGTTTCCGTCCTGGCGATTGCCATCGGCGCGGGCGCCTCGGGTTGTCTCAACATGTGGTGGGACGCCGATATCGACGCTGTGATGTCGCGCACCCGCAACCGGCCGATTCCGGCAGGCCGCATCTTGCCGAGCGAGGCGCTGTCCTTCGGGATGATGCTGGCGGGCGGTTCGGTGGTCGTGCTTGGGCTCGCATCGAACTGGTTCGCGGCGGCCTTCCTCGCATTCACGATCTTCTTCTACGCCGTCGTGTACTCGATGTGGCTGAAGCGCTCGACCCCGCAGAACATCGTGATTGGGGGCGCTGCCGGTGCATTCCCGCCGATGATCGGCGAGGCCGTCGTCACGGGGCAGGTCAGCCTGGATGGATTGGCGCTGTTCCTCATCATCTTCCTTTGGACGCCACCCCATTTTTGGGCGCTCGCTCTGGTGAAGTCTGACGATTACGCACGGGCGGGCATCCCGATGCTGCCGAACGTTGCTGGCCCGGACGCGACGCGGTTCCAGATTCTTCTGTACACGCTCGTTCTCGTGCCCTGCGGCATGCTGCCTTTCATCCTTGGCTTCGGTGGTACGGCCTATGCCGTGATCGCCATGATCGCGGGTGCAGCCATGCTCGTGCTGGCTTGGCGGGTTTACCGGAATCGGGTCGGGCAGCCGGCCACGCGAGCGGCCTATCACCTGTTCGCCTTCTCGATCTTCTATCTCTTTCTTCTGTTCGCGACGCTTCTGGTCGAGCATCTGTCCGGCTTCGGCGGGCATGGCAGCCTGGATCTCACGCGCGTCGTCGGATTGTGGCAGTGGATGGCCGGGAGCCTGTCATGAGTTCCGGTGCCAAGCCCGCCAACACCACGCCCGCTCCCAAGGAGCCTTCGAAGCAGGGGCAACCAGCGTCGAAAGGCTCCACCGGCCAGTCTGGCAAGGAAGACCAGGGTATCGTGCTGAGCGCTGCCGAAACGCGCCGCCGGCGGACCCGCAATATCGCCATTGCTCTGACGCTCGGTGCGCTCGTTATCTTGTTCTACGTGATGACGCTCGCGCGCCTCGGCTCCAACGTCATGAACCGGCCTTTGTGACGGGAGGGGACGCTGATGACAACGCCTCATGACCCCGCCGGAAAATCAGCCGTTCTTGCTTTCACGCCTGAGGAAAAGCAGGCGCGCCGCGTTGCGGCACAGCGAGCGGCCCGACGCACCGCGGTCATCTGCTGTGGTGTGGTGGCTGTAATGACGGGCCTGTCGTTTGCAGCCGTCCCTCTTTATGATCTCTTCTGTCGCGTCACCGGCTTTGGAGGCACGCCGCGGGTGGGAACCGGTCCTGCCGATGTCGTCAGTGACCGTGGCATGTCCGTCCGTTTCGACGCGAACACATCGCAAGGCGTATCCTGGCAATTCAAGCCGGAGGTTCGCACCGTCGATGTCAGGCTTGGCGAGACGAAGACCATCTTTTACAGGATCTCCAATACATCGACCCGGCCCACGACCGGGATCGCAAGCTTCAACGTTCAGCCGGACCTCGCTGGCGCCTATTTCGTGAAGATACAGTGCTTCTGCTTCACGGAGCAGACGCTGCAGCCCGGCGAGGTGATCGAGGCTCCGGTCGTCTTCTACGTCGATCCAGCCCTCGCCAAGGACCGCAATTTGCGTGATCTATCCACGATCACGCTGTCTTACACCATGTTCCCTTCCAAGGATGGCGCTCCGCTGGCTGATGCCGAGGGCGACAACCGCAAGGGCAGCGACAAGTCACAACTGTGAGGGCGCCGGCCCCACGCTCGAACGAGGCACCGGAGATCTAGGTCATGGCTGAGGCGCACGCCAAGCATCACGATTATCACTTGGTCAATCCGAGCCCATGGCCTTTCGTGGGCTCCTTCAGCGCCTTCATCATGGCCGTCGGCGCCGTGATGTGGATGAAGAACATGGCGGTGGGTGGCCTGCACGCGGGTCCGCTGCTCTTCGGCCTCGGTCTTATCGGCGTGCTCTACACCATGCTCGCCTGGTGGACCGATGTGGTTCACGAAGCCAACACGGGTGATCACACCCGTGTGGTGCAGCTCCATCACCGTTACGGCATGATGATGTTCATCGCCTCGGAGGTGATGTTCTTCGTAGCCTGGTTCTGGGCCTATTTCGATGCGAGCCTGTTCCCCCATGAGGCTATTCAGTACGCCCGTGCGGAGTTCACCGGCGGTGTCTGGCCACCAAAGGGCATCGAGACGTTCGATCCCTGGCATCTGCCGCTGTTCAACACGCTGATCCTTCTGACCTCGGGCACGACGGTGACTTGGGCGCACCATGCCATGATCCACGGTGATCGGGCCGGCGTGAAGCAGGCCCTGTGGCTCACCGTCGCGCTCGGCCTTCTCTTCAGCGTGGTTCAGGCCATCGAGTACAGCCACGCCCACTTCGGCTTCTCCGGGAACATCTACGGCGCCACGTTCTTCATGGCGACCGGCTTCCACGGCTTCCACGTCATCATCGGCACCATCTTCTTGGCGGTCTGCCTTTACAGGATGTACATCGGCCATTTCACGCCAACCCAGCATCTCGGCTTTGAGTTCGCCGCCTGGTATTGGCATTTCGTCGACGTGGTGTGGCTGTTCCTTTTCGCCGCGATCTACGTGTGGGGCGCTGGCCCGAGCCATTGACCGGTGGCGCGGGTGTGAGTTGACGCGTGGTGCTCGGGGTCTCTCCTTTGAGCATCATGCGGCCGTTGAGCCGGGTGGCATTCGGGGCGGGCTGTCAATCAGTCGGCCTGACAGGGATCAGGAGCCACGCACGGGCGAGGCAGTCATGGCAAAGGCGCGGCCGTCTCGCGGTCCGCGCCTTTGCCGCATTCAGGGGCCACGCATGGACCATCTTGAAGGAAGATGGCCCATAACGAGGGAACCATGTCATGAGCGATCAGGACTATCCTCCGCAGTCGCCAATTCCGACAGGACTTGCCGGGCGCTGTCCGCGCTGCGGCCAGGGGAGGCTCTTCGACGGCTTCATCGCGCTCAAGTCCCGCTGTGAAGCCTGCGGCCTAGACTACAGCTTCGCCGATTCCGCGGATGGCCCAGCCGTCTTCATCATGTTGATCGGCGGCTTCATCGTCTGCGGCCTGGCCCTCTGGCTCGAGGTATCCTATGAGCCGCCGTGGTGGGTTCATCTTGTCACGACCTTGCCGGTGGCGCTCATCGTGTGCCTCGGCATGTTGCGCCCCTTCAAGGGCGTGATGGTGGCGCTGCAATACCATAACAAGGCCGAGGAAGGACGGTTAGAGCGCTGATGAGCCGCTTTCGGCAACTTCTCGTTCCCGGCCTGTGCACACTCGTGGCGCTCGCCATCCTGCTCGGACTTGGTTTCTGGCAGCTCGAGCGGCTCCAATGGAAAGAACAGCTCATCACACGGATCAGCGCGCGCATCCATGATGCGCCCGTCGCCTTGCCGCCAGAGACGACATGGGCGACCTGGTCCGCAGCGCAGGATGAGTATCGGCCCGTCAGGGCGGAAGGCCGGTTCCTGGACGACAAGACCGTCTATGTGACAGCCAATGCTGAGCTGCGCCCAAAAGGAGGGGCGACGCTCGGCTACATGGTCCTGACGCCGCTCAAGCTCGCCGATGGCAGCATCGTGATCGTCAACAGGGGCTTCGTTCCCCGGGAACTACGGGACACTCTGCGTATCGACGCGGGCGCGGCCACGCCCCCGGTTGTGGTCACAGGTCTCATGCGGGCGCCGCAGGAGCAGGGATGGTTCGTGCCGGAGGACAGGCCCGCGCGGGATAATCCTGCAGAGGGGGACTGGTTCACACGAGACCCTGTTCGTATTGGCGCGTCGCTCGGCTTCGAGCGTGTCGCGCCCTTCCTCGTCGATCAGGCCTTGGTGGAAGGAGGGCCGGCCTGGCCGCGCGGGGGATTGACGGTGCTCACCTTCCCGAACCGACATCTCGAATACGCGCTGACCTGGTTTGGGCTCGCGGCGACGCTCATCGCGGTGTTCCTCGCCTGGGCTCTGCGACGCCGACAGCCGCGGCTATCGCCGTGAGCGACCGCGCGGAGATCGCTGAAACGTAAGACTTTCTTGTCTCACGAATGACACGGGCGTAGTGTCCGCCGAGTGTTCGAGGAGACAGATTTTGTTGCATGTGTCGACCCGGGGCGAAGCACCCGTCATAGGTTTCACGGAAGCCTTGCTTGCCGGCCTCGCGCGTGATGGCGGCCTCTATGTGCCTGGAAACTGGCCGGTTCTCTCTCAAGAAGAGATCGCAGGTTTTGCCGGCCGGTCCTATGAGGCCATTGCCGGCATGGTTGTCGGGCGTCTGACGGGTGGCGAAATTCCGGATGACGTCCTGGCCGGCATGATCAAGGAAGCCTACGCCACATTCCGGCACCCCGCAGTTTGCCCGCTCGTGCAGCTTGACGACAACCTCTTCGTGCTCGAGCTGTTCCACGGGCCGACACTTGCCTTCAAGGACGTGGCCATGCAGCTTCTCGGCCGCATGATGGACCATGTGCTCAAGGCACGTGGCGAGCGCGCGACCATCGTAGGGGCGACCTCGGGCGATACCGGCTCGGCCGCGATTGAGGCCTTCCGGGGCCTCGATCAGGTTGACGTGTTCATCCTCTATCCGCATGGGCGGGTGTCCGAAGTCCAGCGGCGGCAGATGACGACCGTCGATGCGCCGAATGTCCACGCCATTGCGGTGGAGGGCACGTTCGATGATTGCCAGGCGATCCTGAAGGGGCTCTTCAACAATCACGCCTTCCGAGACGCCTTGAAGCTCTCGGGGGTCAATTCCATCAACTGGGCGCGGATCGTCGCTCAGACGGTCTACTATTTCACGGCAGGGGTCAGCCTCGGCGCGCCGCACCGTCCGGTATCCTTCAGTGTGCCGACAGGCAATTTCGGTGATGTCTTCGCCGGCTATGCGGCCAAGCGCATGGGCTTGCCTGTCGCCGGATTCACCATTGCCACCAATGACAACGATATCCTGGCGCGGACGTTGAACACAGGCAGCTACACCGTAACGGGCGTCAAGCCGACATCGTCGCCGTCAATGGATATCCAGGTCTCGTCCAATTTCGAGCGCCTTCTGTTCGACGCCTATGGCCGGGACGCGAATGAGGTCCGCCGCTTGATGGCGCATTTGACGCAAGCCGGCTCGTTCACCATTGGAGACCCATCGCTTGCTGCGATCCGATCCGAGTTCGGCGCGGAGGCGGTGTCGGAGGAGGAGACCAGCGCGGAGATCGCGCAGACATGGAAGACGGCTGGCTATCTCACCGATCCGCATACGGCGGTCGCGCTCGCGGCAGCACGGCGCGCGCAATCCGCCGACCCTTCGGTGCCGATGGTCGCGCTGTCGACGGCCCATCCGGCCAAGTTCCCGGATGCCGTCGAGCAGGCGTCTGGCGTCCGCCCGCCGCTTCCAGATCATCTGGCCGATCTCTATGAAAGGCCGGAACATTTCACCGTTGTGGCGAATGATGCGTCGGCCATCGAGGCCTTCATCCGTAATCGCGCGCGAGCCTTGCAGTGAGCGGTGCATGAACCTGCGCTCCCCGCCGCAGATCGATACCAATGTCCGTGTAACGACCCTCGCCGGGGGGCTGAGGGTCGCGACGGAACATTTTCCACATGTAGCGACGGCTGCGGTCGGCGTCTGGGTGGGCACGGGCTCGCGGCATGAAGGGGCAAGCGAGCACGGCTTGTCCCATCTTCTGGAGCATATGGCCTTCAAAGGCACGCGCCGACGCTCGGCGCGGGCTATCGCCGAGGCTATCGAGGCGGTGGGCGGCGACCTCAACGCGGAGACGGGAATCGAGCACACGGCCTATACCGCGCGTGTGATGGCCGGGGACGTCGACCTTGCGCTCGACATCCTCGCTGACATCATCATCGAGTCCGTCATCGACGCCGCCGAGCTCGAACGCGAGAAGGCTGTGATCCTCCAGGAGATCGGGGCCGTCGAGGACACCCCTGACGATCTCATCAATGATCTTTTTCTCGAAGGTGCTTTCACGGGTCAGCCGCTCGGCCGGCCAATCCTGGGCACGCCCGCGACAGTCGCGAGCTTCGATCCGGGTGCGGTGAAGCGCTTTCTGGCGCGGGAATATCGTGCCGGCCGGATGGTTGTTGCCGCGGCCGGCGCCGTTGACCATGAGGCCGTCGTTGCTTCCGTCGAGCGGCTGTTCGCCGCCCTGCCGCCGGGCTGTGCCGCGGCGCCCGCGCCCGCGCAATACCGGGGCGGCACGGAAGTCCGGCTCGATCGCGATCTTGAGCAAGTACACATGCTCATCGGCTTTGCCGGCGCCTCCTTTCTCAACGAGGCGTTCTATCCCTTGCAGGTTTTCGCCAACCTTCTCGGCGGGGGCATGTCATCGCGCCTTTTCCAGGAGGTGCGCGAGGCGCGGGGGCTCGCCTATGCGGTGGAGGCCTTCCACTGGTCCTTCGCAGATGCCGGCGTGTTCGGCATCTCCGCCGCGACCGCGCCGGAGGATCTGGCCGAGCTGATGCCGGTTGCGCTGGATTGTTTGCGTGACGCCACCGACAGCGCCACTGACGTGGAGATCGCCAGGGCCAAAGCCCAGCTCCGCGTCGCTCATTTCACGGCGCTGGAGTCACCAGCGAGCCGCGTGGAGCAGATCGCCCGGCAACTCATTGCGCTCGATCGCGTCATCCCGAGCGCCGAGGTCGTCGCCCGGCTGGAGGCGGTTTCAGTGTCGGATGTACGTAAAGCGGCGGCCGCTCTCACGGCATCGCCGCCGATACTGGCGGCTATCGGCGCGCTCGAGGGATTGCCGCCGCTCGGGCGCATTGCAGAACGGCTGTTCCCTGCGGCGGTTGGCTCCGGTCCGGTTGGAGAAGGGTGATGGTCATCTTCCGCTTTGCGCCGATCCATGAACCGCCTCCCGCGATCCGGGGCGACGGTGTCTACCTCCGGGTGCCTCAGATGTCGGATCACGCGGCCTGGGCTGCGCTGCGGGAGGAGAGCCGGGCTTTCCTGGAGCCGTGGGAGCCGATCTGGCCATCGGATGACCTGACCAAAGCCGCGTTTCGTCGGCGCGTGCGGCGCTATCAGGATGACCTGCGCCGGGACGTGGCTTAGAGGGCGTTTGGAAATTAAGGATTGCGGTGTTCCTTGCCGTCCGTTGAACGGAGGCAAGGGATGGGCGGTAGCCAGTACGTATCGAACGTGACGGATGAACAATGGTCGATTGTTGAGCCGCTACTGCCGAAAGCGAGCCGGCGCGGCCGACGACGACGGATCAGTCTTCGTGCCGTCCTGGACGCGATCTTCTATCTGCTGCGTACCGGCTGCCAATGGCGCCAACTGCCGAGAGATTTCCCTGCCTGGAACACGGTCTACTGGTACTTTCGGTCATGGCAGCGAACCGGCATCTGGGTTTGTCTGCAACGTGAACTCTACCGGCTTACCCGACTTCGGGCCGGTCGCGCGGAATGTCCGACCGTCGTGATCATGGATGGACAGTCGGTCAAGACCACCGAGGTCGGCGGAACCCGCGGTTTTGACGCCTTCAAGCGGGTGAAGGGCAGAAAGCGTCACATTCTGGTCGACACGCTCGGCCTGCCGATCGCCAACCGCGTCGAAGCTGCCGATGTTTCGGATCGGCGCGCCGGTGCCTTGCTGACAAACGGATTGCGCGCGCTCTTTCCGGCGATCACCACCATCATCGCCGACGCGGGTCATGAGAGCAAGAAACTCTCCCGCGCGCTGGCAGAACAGCAAGGTTGGCGGCTGCAGATCGTCAAGCGTCGTCAGCGCGCCTTCAAGATCACGGGCTTGACTTGGATCGTCGAGCGCAGCTTCGCCTGGCTCGGTCGCAATCGTCGGCTTAGCAAGGACTATGAGTACCGTGTACAGACGTCAGAGACGATGATCGACATCGCAGCAGCCCGCCTCATGCTCAACCGGCTCGCTCAAGGTTAATTTCCAAACGCCCTCTGATTTCCCTCCTTTCTCATTGCATTCCGAACATATGCGCCCCGGACAATCCGGGTCGAGGCGCACTGTAGGCAAGATTGACCATGCCGATTTTCATCGTGGCCCTTGCGATGCCAATGGTCCTGACAAACAGGCCCATCCTGGCCTTCTGGTGAGCGAAGACGTGTTCGATGCACGATCGGATCTTTGATCGCCGGCCATTGGCCCGCGCCATCGCCTCGCTCATCGGCCGACCATTCGGCTTCTTCTGGTGGATGTCGGAGACGAAGCCGTTCTTGTCGAGCCAGGCCTCGTTCTTCTTCGACCGATAGGCCGTGTCGGCCCACACGGTCGAGCCGGTGTTTGGCCGTTTCACCACGTTGCGGAGCTGTGCACCGTCATAGGCGGCGGCATGGGTGACGGTCGAGCCACGGATGAAGCCGTGACGCTGATCGATCGAGGCATGGCTTTTATAACCAAAGACGGGAACGGCGATGTCGCGCTTATGCTCCTTACCATCCTCATCGACCTTCGCTTTCGAGAACTTCACTGTCCATCGCGCATCGCGATCCTTCTGCCGCAGCTTCGCGGGCCTGTCCTTCCATTCGTCGGGGATCTTGCCCGCCTTGATATCCGCCTTCTCATCGTCGGTGTTTCTCTGTTTGGGTGCGGCAACCACCGTGGCGTCGACGATCTGACCGCCCATGGCCAGGTATCCAGCCCTGGCGAGGTGCTTGTCGAAACGAGCGAACAGGTTCTCTATTGCTCGGGCCTGCACGAGATGCTCCCTGAACAGCCAGATCGTCTTGGCGTCGGGAACGTGATCGCCCAGCCCAAGGCCCAGGAAGCGCATGAAGGAAAGCCGGTCCTGGATCTGGAACTCCGCCTGATCGTCCGACAGACTGTAAAGTGCTTGCAGCACCATGATTTTGAACATCAGGACCATGTCATAGGCAGGGCGGCCACCCTTGGACCCGTCCGAGCGCTTCAGCGCCTTAGCCAACGGCTTGCGGAACACCTCCCACGGCACCACGCTGTTCAGCTTCTCCAGCGGGTCGCCGGCCTCGCTCAGCCGCGCATAGCGCTCATCGATGTCCCAAAATCCCGCCTGTCCCCGCATCCACCCTCTCCGTGCAAATCAGCACGGCAATGGAATCAAATCCCGGCCCAAAACGCGAGGTTTTTCGAGCTGGAATAATTTGGGCATAGCCCTGAGGCGACGGTTCTCCCTGTTGAGCGATAGGATCGCTCTGTGATGAAACAGAGAAGGAGAACCGCCGTGAACTACTATGTCGGATTGGACGTGTCATTGGAACAGACCGCCGTGTGCGTGCTCGGTGAAGACGGCCGGGTTGTCATGGAGCGCAGTGTCGCCAGCCACCCCGATGATATCGGCGCCTGCCTCGCTGACCTCGACGGAACGATCATGCGCGTTGGCTTCGAGGCCGGCCCTCTGGCGCCATGGCTCTATAGTGGCCTGGCAGAACGCGGCCTGCCGGTGTTCTGCATCGAGGTTCGGCAGATGAAGGCGTTCGCCAAAGCCTCGCCGGTGAAGACGGATCGCCGCGATGCCCGCCTGATCGCCCAGGCGATACGCACCGGCCTGTTCAAGGCAACCCATGTGAAGACCGATTACAGCCAGCGGATCAGATTGCTGTTGCGCCATCGTCAGTCCATGGTCCGGCGCAACAAGGATCTGATCAACACCGTGCGCGGCACGCTGAAGGCATTCGGCATCCGCACCGGTGGCGGCAAGAACACGCTCTATGCGCGCCGGGTCCGCGAGGCCATCGACGATCCGGTGCTGCTGGCGATGACCGAACCGCTGCTCGTCGCCTATGAAGACGGACTTCGCACTTTGGCGGTGATCGACAAGATGGTGCTCGACATCGTGAAGAAGGACGCGACCTGCCGCCTGTTGATGACGATGCCGGGCGTTGGCCCGGTCACCGCGCTCACCTTCCGGACCGGCGTAGACGTTCCCTGGCGCTTCGACAGTTCCCGGCTTGTCGCCGCCGTCTTCGGCCTGACCCCACGGGTGCATGCATCCGGAGAAATGGAGCAGGTCGGACGTATCTCCAAGTGCGGCGACGCCATGGTGCGCGCCATGCTCTATGAAGCCGCCAACGTCATGATGACGCGCTGCAAGGCGGATAACTGGCTGAAGTCCTGGGCCCTCGGCATTGCACGCCGACGCGGAGCTCGCAAAGCCAAGGTCGCCTTGGCGCGCCGTCTTGCCGTGGTGTTGCACCGCATGTGGAGCGATGAAACCGAATTCTCCATCGAAAGGCCGGCCGCCATGAACAGCTGAACTGATCACCCATCACGCCCGTCGTGAGAATGCGGAGAGCGTGTGGGCCAGAATGACTGCGTTGGACACCTTGTGACCCAATGATCACGCTTTCGAGCTTGCAGCATTCAAACCCACCATCGAAGAGCCCAGAGTGTGGCGTCCATCGCGACGACCACGAACAGAAGCGTGAAGCCCGCAGACGACGAGCACTTCAGAACGGAGAACCCGTTGACCAATTACAGAAGCTTGCAGCATTCAAACCCACCATCGAAGAGCCCAGAGTGTGGCGTCCATCGCGACGACCACGAACAGAAGCGTGAAGCCCGCAGACGACGAGCACTTCAGAACGGAGAACCCGTTGACCAATTACAGAAGCTTGCAGCATTCAAACCCACCATCGAAGAGCCCAGAGTGTGGCGTCCATCGCGACGACCACGAACAGAAGCGTGAAGCCCGCAGACGACGAGCACTTCAGAACGGAGAACCCGTTGACCAATTACAGAAACGTGTCCAGGTGGGCAAGGTCGCCGAAGAAGCCCAGGTGACCCGCGTTATGGGCCACTCGCAGTTCCTCCAGGAAGCGGCAGCGAAACAAGCACGACAGCACCCGCACGGGCAAAAAGAGGCCCGGCCTGCACGAGATCCAGCGTGTGCCGTCGGGCGAGATGCCACCACCCGGCACGATACAATGCAGATGGGGGTGGTAGGTGAGAGTTTGACCCCAACTGTGCAGCACCGCGATGAGGCCGATCTGGGCGCCGAGATGTTTGGGATCAGCGGCGATGGTGCGCAGCGTCTCGGCGGCCGCCTTGAACAGGATCGTGTACATCACTGCCTTGTTCTGGAAAGCGATCGCGGCGATCTCGGCCGGCAGCGTGAACACCACGTGGAAGTAGGCAACCGGAAGAAGCTCGTCCTGCCGCGCGGCGAGCCAGTCCCGGCAGGCCTGCCCTGGCACTTGGAGCAATGCCGGTTGCGGCAGGAATTATAGGCCACGCGGATCGTCCCGCAGGAGCGGCAGCTATCGACATGGCCGCCGAGTTCGGCGGTCCGGCACAGTTCGATGGCGCTCATCACGCGGCGCTCGACGCGTCCGAGATGACCGTCATGAACCTGCCGATACGCCTCGCCATGGCGGCGGAAGATATCCGCCACCTCCAGTCTCGCCGACATGGGCGGAACCGATCAACTGGGCGGCACCACCTCGATGTTCAGCCGGTCGAGCGGGCTTGTCGTGCGCCGGATCAGACCGTTCGAGACTTTGGTGTAGCGCGCCGTCGAGGAAAGATTGTTGTGGCCAAGCAGCACCTGGATGATGCGGATATCGGTGCCGTTCTCCAGCAGATGGGTGGCGAAGCTGTGTCTGAGCGTGTGGACCGTCCACGCTTGTCGATGCCGGCGGCGGCGCGTGCCGAGCGGCAGGCCGAATACAAGACCTGCACATCCATGGGGCGATCGCGTCGCGGCCGGGAAACAGCCAGACCTGCGGCTTCGCCAGACGCCAATAGACCCGCAGGATCCGCAGAAGCTGCGCCGACAGCATCACCGTGCGGTCTTTGCCGCCTGAGCCTACCGTTCACCGGTTCGAAAGTGCCGTTGGAAAGGGCATGTAAAATGACTTCATAAGCTTGATCTACAAGGCTTCTTGGTGCCGTCAACGATTCCAATTCTGTCTCCATCTCGAAAATACCCAAAGCGGCAATATCAGGGCAATATGGAAGGAGCTTGACAAGCGCGAAGGGTTGTGTACTCTGCGTTCAGACTTCTGAATTCAATAAATAGCGATGAGAGGAACTGCCGGTAAAAGCACGATATCGGCGATTGCAAGATACTTTGCAACAGAGCCACACAAACCCTATTGGCAGTTGTTAAAACCATGTCTATTCGTCCTGTTTAGTCGAATAGATTGAACGTTCGTTTTGATGAAGGGCGAGACGTGAATTCGATAAACGTGAGAGATATCTCGAAGGTGTTTCCGGGCGGGCTCAACCGATCGAAGGTTATAGCCTTGCACAACATCTCCTTGTCCATAAACAGCGGCGAATTTATCTGCATCATTGGGCCCTCTGGGTGTGGGAAAACGACACTCCTTCACATGATTGCTGGATTCACTTTTCCAACAAATGGCGAAGTACTTTACAAGGGGCATCCGATTAGCGGACCTGGACCAGAGCGCATAGTAATCTTTCAAGAGTACGGTCTTTTCCCATGGTTTACGGTTCGTGAAAACATTGAATTCGGTTTGCGCGCAAAAGGACTTGCGCGTTCTGATCGTAACAGCATTGTTCGTGACTACATTTCACTCGTTGGCCTCGCGGGCTTCGAGAATCGTTATCCCAAGCACATCTCAGGCGGAATGAAGCAGCGTGTAGGAATTGCACGTGCGCTGGCTGCCGATCCGGACGTCGTGCTGATGGACGAGCCATTCGGTGCGCTTGACTCACTAACCAGAGACCAAATGCAAGAAGAAATACTGCGGATTTGGGAGCAAAGGAGAAAAACGGTCGTGCTCATCACTCACAGTATCGATGAAGCGATTTTCTTAGCGGACCGTGTTTTCGTCATGACCGCGAGGCCAGGAACTATTAAGGAAGTAGTGGACATAGAGCTTCCGCGCCCACGCGATCCGGAAATGAGATCTACTAGCCAAAAGTTCCTTGCCTACAAAGAACACCTAACCCATTCGTTGAGGAAAGAAATTGGCAGCATTCTTGGACAATAGGCACTCCGCGAGTCTCTCGTCTAACCCCTCGGTTAGCGACCGTATCATCCGACGTGTCGGCGCCGGCTTTTTAAGCATTCGTCGGTTTGCGCTCCTGCTGTTTCTGTTGGTGCTTTGGGAATTTGCAGCACGCATGAATTTGATAAACCCTCAATTTTTCCCTCCGCCAACCAAAGTGCTTGCTGGAATCAAGCAGCTAGCAGAATTTGGATCGCTGTGGGGCGACATTAGCGCAAGCATTTTGCGCGTATTGATTGGATTCGTGATAGCGACAGTAGTTGGCATCACGCTTGCGGCGCTGTTAGCGAGACTTGAAGGGCTATCTTACTATGTTATGCCGATTGTTGAAGTCATCCGGCCGATTTCCGTGATTGCCTGGATTCCGATGGCTATCTTGTGGTTCGGCCTCGGCAATAAACCTGCGTGGTTCATTATCTTTCTCGGCTCGGTCTTTCCAATTTTTACGAATGCATATGCAGGATTTTGCTCGGTAGATCGCGTCCACGTTCAGGCAGCTGAGTGTTTTGGCGCGAAACGGTGGCTCTTTTTTCGCGCCGTTCTTCTTCCGTCGGCGCTTCCGCACATTCTGACAGGAATGCGAATAGGTCTCGGATTTGGATGGATGTGCGTGATCGCGGCCGAGATGATCGCAGCAACGTCTGGCCTCGGTTACATGATCCAACTCGCTCGAAATCTAATGGAGACCGACCGAATCATAGGAGGCATGGTCATTATTGGATTGGTTGGGTTCGCAATGAACCAGTCCATGCTCTATCTCGAGCAGCGGCTTACCCCATGGCATGCAAAATAGACTTACGCAAATCGCCAAGTCGTGAAGTAAAGAAAAATACAGGGAGGAGACGATGACTATAATACGGCGGGCACTTAAGAAACGTATGAATAAGCCTTTTGAGGCTCCTTGTAATAGGTCGCGCCTCACCGTCACTGGCATCACCTTGGCTCTAAGTGTCGGTGTTCTCGTGTCGACTTCGTTCAGTGGAGCGCGAGCGCAGCAGAAGACTCCTATTACTGTCGGAAGCATAACGACGTGGACACCGGGAGGTGAGATCTATGATGTTCTTTGCCGGACGAACATCTTTGAGCTTAACGGGTTTGATGCAAAATGCCGCGGATTTAGCTATGCGCCGCCGCTTGGAGAGGCACTATTGGGTGGTCTAATCGATAATGCGTTCGGGGCGGATTCTCCCGTTATTCGCATGGCGGCGCGCGTACCGGGAACGAAGATTCTGCATCGTACTACGGACTGGGTCTTTGGGATACTAGTGCGCCCCGATTTTCCAGGAAAGGATCTAGCTAGTTTGCGCGGCGCAAGGCTTTCCGGGCCATTCGTGACGGGAACGTTTATGAGCTCGATGCTCAAGCTCATTGACGCGGGGATCAAAGACCCTTTCAAAGACCTTAAGCTGATCAATCAAGATCTTTCTGATCAGCCGCTAGCTCTAGCTAGTGGGCAAGTCGACGCCGTTACAACTTGGCACCCAATGTTCAAAAAATTGGTTGACACTGGTGCAGCGAGAGTACTGTGGGCAGCCAAGCAAGGCGACGGGCTCGGGATTCAAGGCCTCTCGGGGCCTTGGCTTGCGAAGTATGGCGAAGAAGGTGCAGTTCGATTTCTAAAAGCATGGATCATGGCTGTTTGGTGGACCTCCAATAACATCGAACAAGCGAACGAATGGTTTGCCGAGACGTCAGGATTCCCAGTAGAATACGTCAAGGCTGGCCCTGAAGGGGATCGATATTTGCGAGCTCCTCACAAAAATATCAACGACATGACCTTCGAGCTACTTCCAGGTGAAATCAAGGAAATGCAACGGGTCATGGACTACTTGTATACGCGCAATCTTATCACAGAAAAAGTTGATGTTGCTGCGATGGTGGATGACAGCTTTATCTTGAGGGCACAGAGAGAGATTCGTGAGGGAAAGCATCCGTCCCTCTCCGACATCAAGCCGGTAGAAAATCTCTACATAAAATAACAACGTTGACACATTATTGTTGGACAAGAGAAAGGTCTCTGATTATGGCGAAAGCTCTGATGTTGGGTTCAGGCGCGGCATTACCAGCGAAGGGTCGATTCAACACGTCATTGGCAATCCTGGAAGGGGCGAGAACTCTCCTAATCGATTGCGCTCAGCCCGCGAGCGAACTACTCTACCACCACGGTGTAGACATTGTATCGGTAGATACGGTCGTCATCACCCATATGCACGCCGATCATGTTACGGGGGTTGGGCAATTGGCTCACCTAAAGCATGTTTTATTCGACAATAAACCTCCGAGGGTGTTTTTAGACCGTAACGATGGGTTTATCAAAGATAACCTCCGACATCCACACCGGAATGAATTGAACAATGTAAATCCGTGGCTGAACATTTATGTTCCCGCGGGGGTGGAAGAAACGATGACGCAATATCTCTCGGCCCTTTATATGAGGCCAGAGGTTTTCGCAAAGTACAGTGTAAGTGTACTTCCTTATGGGGAGGGTGAATTTCACAGCGATGAAAACTTTAAACTTGTAGCATATCCGAACGCTCATATTCGTGAATTCTACCCTGAGCTTCAGAATACCGACGCAGTGCTTTCAAGTTATACGATTATGATTGAGACTCTGGGTCGCAAATGCCTATATTCGAGCGATCTCGCCAGCTTCGAAGAGATCGATCACCTTGTAGATGGCGCCGATACCATCTTCGTCGAAGGCGCACACTTTTCGCCTTCGGAGCTCATCAGATTTGCTCAAGAACACAAGCTCGAACAAGTATTCGTGCATCATATCCTGGCAACGTGGGAAGAAGAATTTGCTCGCCTAGCCAGGGAATTAGCGCAAGCCAACGTAAAACTCACCTTTGATGGGTTTGAAGTTGAGCTCTGAACGTTCGCTGACGGAGGGTCTGAGTCTTGTGGGCCGCTCGCTACGATGACGATTGATCTTGCATTTTCGTCGGCGATTGAAGTCAGCAAAGCAATTAAGATCAAGCAACTCTCGCCGGTGGAGGTTGTCGAGGCGTCGCTTCAGCGTCTGCAATTGGTCGAGCCGCGACTGAATTGCTTTGCGACGGTAACCGCAGAGAGAGCTAGATGCTCAGCGCGGCTTGCAGAACAAGCGGTTATGTCGGGAGAAAGAGTGGGCCTACTCCACGGGTTGCCCATTTCCGTCAAAGATTTGTTGCCAGTCGCTGGTGTTAAGGAGATGTTCGGTTCCCAACTGATGATGGACAACATTGCCACCGTCGATGCCCCCGTTGTCGAGCGACTGCGAGCTGCGGGGGCTTGTCTTATTGGTAAAACGACAACCAGTGAATTCGGGTGCAAAGCAGTGGGTGATTCGCCACTAACGGGGATCACTCGGAATCCTTGGAACTTGAACAAAACCCCAGGAGGATCGAGTTGCGGAGCAGCAGCTAGTGTTGCGAGCGGCGTTACTCCATTCGCGATCGGTACAGATGGTGGTGGATCGATACGTGTTCCTAGCTCATTCACAAATCTCTTTGGGATCAAGCCGCAGTTTGGCCGAGTACCGATTTACCCACCAACCGCAACGCCAAGCTTGGCCCATATTGGCCTATTAGCTCGCAGCGTACGAGATGCAGCGCTGTTATTGTCCGCGATTAGTGGATACGACGATCGAGATCCTTTTTCCGTGGCCGCCGAAGTTCCGAACTTTGTCGCGGCTTGCGACGTCCCAGTTTCTAAATTGCGGCTTGGCTGGAGTCCTACCCTTGGTTACGCAAACCCCACAAGTGACGTCTTATCTATTGTTGAAAATGCTGTACGACGATTAGAGGGGATGGGATGCGAGTTAGTATTACTGGATGCTCCGCTAGGCAATGATCCAATAGGAATTTGGGAAGCGGAGTTTTTTGCTGGCGTCGGCACGCGCCTCGCAGATGCTCTCAGAACCTCTGTTGACAAATTGGATTCTGCGGTGGCCAAAGTGTTGATCCGCGGGCTAGAGCAAGATCTAAAAACCTACTACGCAAACGTATTTGATCGATTCATCTTTTTCGATAAGATCCGCCAATTGTTCAAGACAATTGATGTACTGCTTACCCCGACGTTGCCAGTCCCGCCGTTTGACGTAGGACTGAACGTGCCGCCGGAGTACGGCGACAACAATCTCACGGGATGGGTGGCCTACACATATCCTTTCAACCTCACGGGGCAGCCCGCTGCATCGATCCCCGCAGGTTTCACGTCGGCAGGTCTTCCCGTCGGCTTGCAGGCAGTTGCAAAGCCATATTGCGAAGTCGATTTATTTCGAATAGGCGCCGCTTTGGAAAATGTGATCCAGAGAACGGCTTTGCCAATGGCTTAGTGCAATCGAAGGCGTGATGATTGCTTCTCACTTTCGAACAACAATTCGCTTACCTAGCGGCGACTTTGCCGCAGGCGGCGGCTGAAAGCTCAAATGTTAAATTATTGTATACCAGCTAGCATTAGCAGCGTAGCACAAAAAGCGAGCTCAAATATTCATGCCTGTCGGAGTGATCGTGAATTCAGAGCTGGCAGGAGTAGGTTTGTGCCAGTCCCTTGGGCCGGCGGCAGACCGCGGCCGCGAAGCTACTGTTCCGGTTCCACATTGCGAGTTACGTATGCTGACAGTGAGTATGCTGAGCTTCACTGCCCGCGGCCTGATTTTGCCATCGTAACGATATCACTTCTCACCGCTCTGGTAACCCGTCATGGCTAAAGCAAGGCGTCGAGGCCGCCCCGAGACAGCCGTACTGGCGCCGGCGGGCCGCGCATTGAAATTCCGTGCCCTTATTGGCGAATTTTTCATTGAGCAATTGCCGATGATCGTAGTGGTTACAGCCTTAGGCTTTGGCGCGGCGTGGCTTCAGTATGGCTTCATCCCTAACGGCGATCGCCCATATGCGATAGCAGGCGTATCTATCGCCATCTGGCACCTGGTCTGGATGGGAATCTGGACGGGGTACACAATGGCGTTGGTCGGGCAGGCGGCAGGCATCTTCGCGCTGCCCTACAGCACATCCGTTCTTCAGTTCAGCAATCCACACGTCAGTCCGACCATGCTTGTTCTCACATTCGTCAACCCGGCCGGTGCGCTTCTTGGCTACCGGCGCAGTGGCCAATGGAATCTTGACCTAGCGTTGGCTGTCTGCCTCGGTGGAGTAGCCGGAGCAATTGTCGGGCCGCTTTTCCGTGCTACCGTACTCATGCATGCTGACCCGTTTCGGCTAACGCTCGGGATCGCCCTGGCGGCATTCGGCCTCCAACTATGCTGGAAGGCAGCACGCGACTATTCGCGATTTGGCCGTTCCATGGGGCGTGATTTCGCCGAAGACAGTAGTCCATCAACGATGCGGTTCGAAATCACGACGACAGAAAAAAACTGGCGCTCCATTTCAATCAAGTTCGGCCGGCATCATCGTACACTACCAAACCTGCAACTGTTTGCTATCGGAGCCGGCGTCGGTGTCTTTTCCTCAGCATTGGGCGTAGGCGGTGGATTTCTGCTGGTTCCGATCTTTGCAATTGCTTATCGTCTTCCGCTTTACGTCATGGTGGCTGCCACAATTCCGTACTCCATTGTTCTGTCCTTTGTCGGAATCCTGACGTTCGTACTTGTTCTGCCTGCCATTGGCATCGAAGCTATCAGTCCTGAGTGGTCGTGGGGCTTTTTCACCGCGGCCGGCGGTCTGTTCGGCTCATGGTGCGCATCGAAAACTCAGCTTTATGTGCCAGAACACGTGCTGAACGGGCTGCTCGGCAGCCTGACAAGTGTTGTCGGAATCATCTACATCCTGAGTTTTGTGATAAAATTGCCCTTCTCGCTTTAACTGCCGAGTGGCGGTCATCAATGTAAGACCGTATGTCCGGCTCTGCTGGTGAGGTGGCTCGCCCTACACTGCGCGTCCGAGGGTTGCTCGGGCGGCCGAGCCGATCCTCATCACAGGAGGACGAGCCGTGGCAGATTATAGGGAAGCATTTGTCGGAATCGATGTCGCAAAACTGAGGAACGCCATCGCGATTGCGGGTTCCGGCCGGGAGGGAGAAGTTCGCTTCTTCGGCGAGGTCGACGCCTCGGATGCGAGCATGCGCCGTGTTATCCAGCGGATCGCCGGCAGGTTCGATCGAGTTCATTTCTGCTACGAGGCTGGCCCGACCGGCTATGGCCTCTATCGGCTGATCCGTTCGCTGGGTCACGAATGCATCGTGGTGGCCCCGTCGCTGATTCCGAGAAAGCCAGGCGACAGGGTGAAGACAAACCGCCGGGACGCTCTTTCTCTGGCCCGGCTGCTGCGCGCCGGCGAACTGACGGCGGTATGGGTTCCTGATGAAGGCCACGAAGCCATGCGAGATCTCGTCCGTGCCCGGGCGGCCGCGGTCGAGACGCTTCGGGTCCATCGGCAGCATGTGAGCGCCTTCATGCTCAAGCACGGACGCATCTATCCTCGCAAAAAGGGCTGGACGATGCGCTATCTGCGCTGGCTACAAGAGCAACCGTTCGATCATCCCGCACATCAGATTGCGCTCCAGGAACTGGTCGAAGCGGTCCGAATCTCGAAAGAGCGGGTCGAGCGACTTGAGCGTGTGATCGAGGAGTTCGTTTCGGCCTGGTCGTTGGCGCCGATCGTGCGAGCGCTGCAGACTTTGCGCGGCGTAGACCTGATCGTCGCCGTGACATTCGCCACCGAGGTTGGCGACGTGACCCGGTTCGACAGTCCGCGCCAGCTCATGGGATATCTCGGCCTCGTTCCTGGAGAACGATCGACCGGCGAGACAGTCAGACGGGGCGGCATCACCAAGGCGGGAAACGGCCGCGTTCGCCATATGCTGGTCGAGAGCGCCTGGACCTATAGGCATGCGCCGAGGGTCGGGGCGAAGAAGCTATACCGTCTGGAGCAAGCATCTCCAAGGGTGCGAGAGATCGCCTGGAAGGCGCAGACCCGACTGACGACCCGATATCGGATGTTGAGCGGCCGGGGCAAGAAGACAACGGTGGTCTGCACAGCGATCGCCCGTGAGTTGGCCGGCTTCATGTGGGCCGTTGCAAGGGAGGCGCAAGCAGCCTGATCCAGCCGCCGCAGCGACATACATCCTTCGCGCATGGGCGGAGGCGGGACCACGGCAGGGGAATGCCCGTCAGACGCTTTGTGGCCGGCAATCTGGCCGACGCCCGCAGTAAGATAGGAACAGCCCCGGACGCATAATCGGGAATGCGGTAACCAACCCGCGCATCAGAGCTTGATCACCGACGTCCTTCAGTTCCGCCTCCACCCATGCGCGATCATCAGAATGAGCAGCCGATCCCACAATCGGTTGCGCCCTCGCGTTCCAAACCTTGACAGCGGACATCAGAGCGGTGTTCTCAGGCCACGGCCTTGATCTCGGGCTCGATGATGTAGGCCCAGGGCAGGAGGTCGTCGATCTGGCTGTTGGGGTGGCCGTTGACGACCCTGGTGAGCACGTCGGCGAGATAGCCGAGCGGCTCGACAGCGTTGAGTTTGCAGGTTTCGATCAGCGACGCGACGACGGCCCAATGCTCCGCGCCGCCGTCAGAGCCTGCGAAGAGCGCGTTCTTGCGGTTGAGGGCGATCGGCCGGATGGAGCGCTCGACCACGTTGCTGTCGATCTCGATGCGGCCATCATCCAGGAACCGGGTGAGGCCTTGCCACCGCGAGAGTGCATAGCGGATCGCCTCGGCGAGCTTGGTTTTCTGGCTGATCAACACGAGCTTCTCGCGCAGCCAAGGCTCGAGTTCGGCAATGATCGGCAGGCTCTTTTCCTGGCGCAACACACGGCGTGCGTCCGCCGGCTGGCCGCGGATATCGTCCTCGATCCGATAGAGTTCAGCGATGCGCCGGAGTGCGGATTCCGACGTAATCCGGCCGGGCATTCCAACCTGAAGCCGGCCCCCGTTCCGACGTGAAGCCGGCCACCATTCCGATCAATATCCGGCCACTTTGAAGGCCTGAGCAGGAGCACCTGGGTCAGCAACTTTGGCATGACGGTCCTTTTGAACAAGGGACGCGTAATGCCGGCAAAGAGAAGGCTGACCATGAGACAACTACGACAGATGCTGCGGCTTGCCGGCGACGGAACCAGCGCCCGCGAGATCGCACAGAGGCTGGGCATCGCGCGCAGCACCGTGCAGGATAATCTGAAGCGGGCAGAAGCTTCAGGGCTGAGTTGGCCGCTACCAGGCGAACTGACCGACGACGCGCTGGAGAACCGGCTGTTCGCCCGCGCCGGGGTGAAGCAGGGTGCGCGCCGGCTGCCGGAACCGAACTGGGCAGATCTTGCTCTGGAGTTGAAGAAGCCCGGCGTCACGCTGATGCTGCTTTGGGAGGAGTACCGCGCCGTCCATGCCGGCGGCTATGGCTACAGCCGTTTCTGCGACCTGTTTCGCGGCTTCGAGAAGCGCCTGTCGCCGACGATGCGCCAAGAGCATGTCGTCGGCGACAAGGTGTTCGTGGACTATTCCGGCAAGAAGATCGCCATCATCGATCCGCTGACCGGCGAGATCCGTGAGGCGGAGATTTTCGTCGGCGTCCTGGGCGCATCCGGCTACACCTATGCGGAAGCGACCTGGACGCAGACATTGCCGGATTGGATCGGCGCGCATGTACGCATGTTCAGCTTCTTCGTCGGCGTCCCGCGCCTGATCGTGCCCGACAACCTGAAGTCCGGTGTCAATCATGCCTCCTTCTATGATCCGGAGATCAACCGCAGCTACGGCATGATGGCCTCGCACTATGGCGTCGGCGTGCTGCCGGCGCGGCCGCGTCGCCCGAAGGACAAGGCCAAGGTCGAGAACGGCGTGCGTTTTGCCCAGACCTGCATCCTCGGCCGGCTGCGGCGGCAGACATTCTTCTCGTTAGCCGAGGCCAATACCGCAATCGCCGGGGCGCTCGACCGCATCAATGACCATGTCATGCGCCGCCTTGGCGTCAGCCGTCGCCATTTGTTCGAGACGGTGGAACGGCCGGCGCTGGCGAGCCTGCCGGTGCAGGATTACGAGTTCGCCGAATGGCGCCTGGCCCGCGTCGCCACCGACTACCATGTCGAGTTCAAGACCTTCTTCTATTCCGTGCCGCACAGCCTCATTCGCCAGCAGGTCGACATCCGCGCGACCAGCAGGACGATCGAGATCTTCCATCGCGGCAAGCGCGTCGCCGTTCATCAGCGCCGCTATGGCGGACGCCGTTACGGCACCAACCCTGAGCACATGCCCAGTTCCCACCGTCGATATGCGGAGTGGACGCCGGCACGCTTCCGGCGCTGGGCCGCGTCGATCGGACCACAGACCGAGGGGCTGATCATCGCCATTCTGGCCAGCCGGCCCCATCCCGAGCAGGGGTTCCGCACCTGCCTGGGTGTTTTGCGTCTCTATCGCGATCTTCATCGTGATCGCGCCGAGGCGGTCTCGGCACGCGCCGTCGAGATCGGCGGACTGACCTGCAAGAGCATCGCCGCCCTCATCACCAACCACAAAGCCGCCCGGCCCGCCGGCAATCCCGGCGCCATCATCGACCACGCCAATCTGCGTGGTCCTGGTTACTTCCATTGAGGAGATAAAGATCATGCTGACCCATCCCACCCTCGACATGCTGCGCGACCTCGGACTGCACGGCATGGCCAAAGGCTTCCAGGATCTCGACGCGCAGCCGGAAGCGCGCGCCCTCGATCATGGCGAATGGCTCGCCATCCTGCTTGATAACGAAGCGACGCTGCGCCGTCAGAAGCGCTTCGAGGCGCGTGCCCGCGCCGCCAGGCTACGCCATGATGCGCAGGTCGAAGACGCCGACTTCCGTGCCGAACGCGGGCTCGACCGTTCCCTCTTCCTCAAGCTCGCAGGCTGCGATTGGATCCGCCAGCGTCACGGGCTCCTGATCACAGGCCCGGCCGGTGTCGGCAAGAGTTGGCTCGCCTGCGCTCTCGGCCACAAGGCCTGTCGCGAGGACTTCTCCGTCGTCTATCACCGCGCGCCACGGCTCTTCGCCTCGCTCGCTCTCGCAAGGGGAGACGGTCGCTATGCCAGGATGCTGAAGGCGCTGGCCCGCACCGACCTGCTCATCCTCGACGATTGGGGGCCTGAAAAGCTCAACGACGAACAGCGCCGCGATCTCCTCGAGATCATCGAGGACCGCTATGAGCGGCGCTCGACCATCGTCACCAGCCAGGTGCCCGTCGACCATTGGTATGAGATCATCGGAAATCCCACCATCGCCGACGCCATCCTCGACCGCCTCGTGCATAACGCCTACCGCATCGAACTGACCGGCGACAGCATGCGAAAACGGCGCGCGCCAGAAAACCCGGAACCAGCTCAGACTTGACCAGAAACGAAACTCGAACCAAACCTCAACAACGACCCAGGTGATCCACAAAGGTGGCCGGCTTCAAATCGGAATCCCGGCCGGAATGAAATTGGAATGGGTGGCCGGTAATTGATCGGAATCACTGGCCGGCTTCGTCGGAATGCGCACGCCGGAGCGCCTCGCTCGCGATCGGCGCCGGGCCGGATGCGGCCAACTCATAGAAGCGCCGGCGGACATGTGCCCAACAGAAGGCAAGCGTTGCGCCGCTCTTTTCAGCCAACGTGCGATAACCGCCATAGCCATCGACCTGCAGGATTCCGCTGAAGCCGGCGAGATGGGCGATCGGCCGCTCCGCCTTGCGGTCCGACGCATAGACATAGGCGACGCCCGGTGGATCGGCTCCGTCCCATGGCCGGTCGTCGCGAGCATAGGCCCAGAGCTGCCCGGTCTTGGTTTTGCCGCGGCCGGGATCGAGCACCGGCGCCGTGGTCTCGTCGGCGAAGAGCTTCGGTGAGGTCTTCAGCTTCTCAAGCAGCCGCTCATGCACCGGACGCAGATGCCAGGCGGCACGGCCGACCCAGTCGGCGAGCGTGGAGCGGTCAAGATGGATGCCCTGCCGGGCGTAGATCTGCGCCTGGCGATAGAGCGGCAGATGATCGGCGTATTTGGAGACCAGAACCTGGGCGACCGTCGCTTCGGTTGGCAGCCCGCCCTCCACGAGGCGCGTCGGCGCCGGCGCTTGGACAACGACGTCCTCGCAGGCGCGGCAGGCGTATTTGGGCCGGCGCACCACGATCACGCGCAGCTGCGCCGGCACGATATCGAGCCGCTCGCTCACATCTTCGCCAATCCGGTGAAGCCCGTTGCGGCAACACGGGCAGGCGTGGTTATCGATGTCGACGACCATTTCGATGCGCGGAAGATGGGGCGGCAGCGCGCCACGGTTCGCCCGGCGCTTCGCAGCCTTTGCATTGCGCTCCGCGGAGGCGACCTGTTCCTTCGCTTCCTCGCCGGCGGCCTCGATCTGCTCGGCTTCTTCCAGACCCAGCAGAAGCTGGTCTTCCGGCAGCGTTTCGGCACGACGGCCAAAACGGTGGCGCTGCAATTCCTTGATGATCTGGTAGAGACGGGCGTTCTCAACATCCCGCGCCAGGACCATCGCCTTCAGCGCATCCGGATCGTCGGGAAGCTGGTCCGCCGTCATCGCCATGACAGGACCAGACCATATTTGCCCCTGCCGGGCGACAACGGAATCCCGTCTGATTCACTTCGTCGCGGATCAGCCGGCCTGGACGGGAACGCGTGTCCGCCGCGCTTCATGGACCCGCCGCCAGTCGAGCCCTTCAAGCAGCGCCGATAGCTGCGCTGCCGTCAACCGCATCACGCCGTCCTGCACTTTCGGCCAGCGGAACTCGCCATCCTCCAGGCGCTTGGCGTAAAGGCAGACGCCGGTGCCGTCCCAAAAGATCAGCTTTATCCGGTCCGTCCGTTTGGCACGGAAGACGTAGACCGCACCGCTGAACGGTTAGGTGGCGCGCCACCTAACCGTTCTTATGCATCGGGGAAGATTATGTGGCGGAGCCGTCCGGGCACCAGCCGGGGACCGCCAAATCTGGCATCCTCCGCCACATAACGTTTCGTACCTTTCGGGTGGGCGCGGGATTTCCCTGCGCCGGTATCCCGGAGGGTGCAACATGCTCGAGTTCTATTTTTCGTATGGTAGGGTGCTCAAGCGCCTGCGTAGCGGTGCGCTCGGTGACGAGATGGATCGTCTAGCGGAGCATTTTTTCACGCTTGGTTACAAGCAAGCATCCGCCAAGATTTATCTGAGCCGGATTGCGCGTTTTAGCCAATTTGCCGCGCCGCGCTGTGGTCCGATGCCGATCCATCAAGATGTCGTTGATAGCTATTTATGCAGGTTTATTACGGATTCTCCACGCATTGGCGCAGTGTCGGCGCTGGGACACGCACGGCGAGTTGCTCCGGAGCGATTCATTGCTTCCGTTCCCAGTGTAGAAGATGATCCGGATGCTCCGCTTCTGGCCTCCTTTTCGGACTATTTGCGCAGGGTGCGAGGGCTTGAGCCGAAGTCCCGCGAAGGCGTTCTCCTGGGTGGCCGCCGCTTTCTGGATTGGTTCCGCCATCATCATTCCGGCCAAGACCTCGCTGCGCTGACGGCTGAGCACGTCCTTGCTGCTGTCGAGCATCAGCTGTCGCTATCGGCGACCTCCGGCACCCGTACGGCAGCGACTTCTCGCATCCGAACATTTCTTCGGTTTTTGCATTGGGCTGGCCACCACGACCAGGAACTTGCCCGCGTCGTCCCAGGAACGCCCCACTGGCGTTTGGCGCATTTGCCGCCGCGCCTTGCATGGGATGCCGTTCGGCACGCCATCGACGCAATCGGCGCAACGACACCCGTCGACATCCGCGATCGAGCTGTCTTGCTGCTACTCGCCACAACGGGCATTCCCAACGGCGAGCTGCGCGCCCTTCAACTTCAGGATATCGACTGGCGAACCGGCGAGATCTTTGTCCGGCGTACCAAGGGCAAGCGTGATCGGGTGGTGCCGCTCCTCGAGGAGACCGGCGCGGCACTCGCCGACTACATCCTACGCGCTCGACCGAAGGTGGACAGTCCGTATCTGTTCCTGTCCTTCACGCCGCCGGTGGGACCTTTCAAGTGCGCGTCGCCTGTTTCGAGGATCGTACGGAAGCGGTTGCAACATGGCGGAATCAAACTCGGGCGGGTCGCAGGTGCGCATCTCCTGCGCCACAGCTTGGCCACCCAGCTCGTGGGGCAGCGAAGGCCGATTAACGAGGTCGCCGATCTTCTCGGCCACCGCAGCATCAACACGACAGCGTTGTACGTGAAGGTTGCGGTCTCGCAGCTCGCCGAGGTCGCACTCCCCTTTCCGGGAGGCGTCGCATGACCGCCTTTGCCCGATTCCTCGGCGAGAAGGCCGAGCGTTACATCGAACTGCGCCACTCCCTCGGCTACGCCTTCAGCAAGCAAGCCGGGACGTTGCGGGCTTTCGTCCGCTACGTTGAGCGCGCTCAGCTCGATGGGCCCGCCACTCGAACGATGGCGCTGGACTTCGCGCTGTCGTTTGGAGGAGCCGCCAACAGCCGCGCCACTCGTCACGGAGTGCTTCGCCGATTCTACGAGTATCTCGCAGTCTATGACACCCGAACCGAGGCCTTGGAGCGCAGAGCCTTCCCGAGGTCCAGGGCCGTTCCGCCGCCGCGTATTCTCAGAGGGCGTTTGGAAATTAAGGATTGCGGTGTTCCTTGCCGTCCGTTGAACGGAGGCAAGGGATGGGCGGTAGCCAGTACGTATCGAACGTGACGGATGAACAATGGTCGATTGTTGAGCCGCTACTGCCGAAAGCGAGCCGGCGCGGCCGACGACGACGGATCAGTCTTCGTGCCGTCCTGGACGCGATCTTCTATCTGCTGCGTACCGGCTGCCAATGGCGCCAACTGCCGAGAGATTTCCCTGCCTGGAACACGGTCTACTGGTACTTTCGGTCATGGCAGCGAACCGGCATCTGGGTTTGTCTGCAACGTGAACTCTACCGGCTTACCCGACTTCGGGCCGGTCGCGCGGAATGTCCGACCGTCGTGATCATGGATGGACAGTCGGTCAAGACCACCGAGGTCGGCGGAACCCGCGGTTTTGACGCCTTCAAGCGGGTGAAGGGCAGAAAGCGTCACATTCTGGTCGACACGCTCGGCCTGCCGATCGCCAACCGCGTCGAAGCTGCCGATGTTTCGGATCGGCGCGCCGGTGCCTTGCTGACAAACGGATTGCGCGCGCTCTTTCCGGCGATCACCACCATCATCGCCGACGCGGGTCATGAGAGCAAGAAACTCTCCCGCGCGCTGGCAGAACAGCAAGGTTGGCGGCTGCAGATCGTCAAGCGTCGTCAGCGCGCCTTCAAGATCACGGGCTTGACTTGGATCGTCGAGCGCAGCTTCGCCTGGCTCGGTCGCAATCGTCGGCTTAGCAAGGACTATGAGTACCGTGTACAGACGTCAGAGACGATGATCGACATCGCAGCAGCCCGCCTCATGCTCAACCGGCTCGCTCAAGGTTAATTTCCAAACGCCCTCTTAAACATGGTGTTTCCTCGCAATAAGCGCGCTGAGGCGGCTTTCAGGTTACCCCCAATGCACCGCCGGCAGGTTGCGCTCCGTTAGCTGAACAGCAATTGAACGCCGCGGAGCACCTCATATTAATGCTTGTGGCGCAATTGTGCGCTATCCCACTTGGTATCGTTTCGCGATAGGCATAGGTTTTCTCATGGTGCTGTCGCGAGAGGGGCAGCAGGCCGGATGGAGCTTTCATGAGCGACCCTAAACCGATCGAGGTCTTTTATTGGCCGACTCCAAACGGCTGGAAGATTACGATCATGCTCGAAGAATGCGGGCTTCCCTATGTGGTTCGTCCGGTTCACATCGGCAAAGGCGAGCAATTTCGGGAAGAGTTTCTGGCGATCGCGCCTAACAACAAAATTCCCGCCATCATCGATCCAGATGGACCGGGCGGCGAACCCATCTCGATCTTCGAATCTGGCGCGATCCTGCGCTACCTCGGGGACAAGAGCGGCCAGTTCTATCCACGTGACGAACGCCAGCGGGTGGCCGTTGACGAGTGGCTGTTCTGGCAGGTGGCAGGCCTTGGGCCGATGGCGGGTCAAGCCCACCATTTCCGTATCTATGCTCCTGAGAAGATCCCGTATGCCATCGATCGCTTCACGGCGGAAGTCGAGCGGCTCTACACGGTGCTCGACCGTCGCCTGTCCCAGCACGCTTATCTCGCCGGCGAGGACTACACGATCGCCGACATTGCGAGTTTCGGCTGGGTCAAGCTGTGGGATCGCCAAGGCATCGATATCGAGCGTTTCCCGGCTATCAAGCGTTGGCTGATGGCCATCAAGGCACGTCCAGCGGTGCAACGGGCGCTAGCGATCGGGGCTGACGGGCGCAAGCGCGGCGAGCAGGACGGCTGAAGGGTAGCTTCGCGGTCGTCCGCCGCGATCGAAAGTGATGCTGTGAAGATCATTCAGCCAGCTTGTTTCGGCGGCCTTGCCTCGCTATAAGCCGCGCCATCGCTGCAACGCACAACCGATGATGAAACAATGGCCCTTGAGCGCACCTTCTCCATTCTGAAACCCGACGCCACCGCCCGCAACCTGACAGGCGCTGTCAACGCCGTCATCGAGGCCGCCGGCCTGCGGATCGTCGCCCAGCGCCGCATCCAGATGACCACGCAGCAGGCCGAGACTTTCTACGCGGTCCACAAGGAGCGTCCCTTCTTCGGTGAGCTCGTTTCCTTCATGACCTCCGGCCCTGTTATCGTGCAGGTGCTCGAGGGCGAGAACGCCATCGCCAAGTACCGCGAGGTCATGGGGGCGACCAATCCGGCCAATGCCGCCGAGGGCACCATCCGCAAGCAGTTCGCGCTCTCAGTGGGCGAGAACACCGTGCATGGCTCTGACGCGCCTGAGACGGCGGCTGTCGAGATCGCGCAGTTCTTTTCCGGAAACGACATCGTCGGCTGATCTGCCCGGAGCCAATCCGGCTTGGACAGGGGTATTTCTATCCAAGCCGTCGATTTGCCGGCAGCTTCCTGGGCGGAGCAAGTCTGCGACAGACGGACTTGCTATCTCCTCTTTACCCCAGGCGTTCGCCTGGCCCTAGTCCGCGACTTTACTAGACGCGGACTCTCGCCTTTTCAGCACGGTTGGCACCGGCGGGCGCTCCCAAGCTTCGGGATGCTTTCGTGGGCGAATGCCGCCAAGCAAATTCTCATCAACTTTTGTAAGTTACGCTTGCGGCCGTCGCCGGGGAGCTCTGGCTTGCCGCTCAAGGACGAGGGTGGGGATCATGATCCGTGTCTTGACCGTTGCGGTGGTCGGTTGCGCGATGTCTTTGGCTGTTGCCTGTTCCGCTCACGCCGGCGGCAGGCCGCCGTCGGGCACCGCGGGAGCGAGCTATGCCACGATGTCCGAGGATGAAATCCGCACGTCGATCCTCGATGCCTGCGTCGTGACGCAGTGGCAGACCGCGACCTCGCAGCGCGACAACTACGCCGACCGCTGTGGCTGCTATGCGAGGCGCGTGACGGCGGGGATGTCCCCGGATGAGTTCAACGCCTTCCGCCGCACAGGTTACTTCAGCGACGTGACACGCCCGAAGGCTGAAGCGGCCTTGGCGGCTTGCAACGTCAAGCGCTGAGCGGTGACGCCGGCGCCGGAGGCGGTGCGAAACGCGTGAGATAGCGGCGTGCTCGCGGCAGTGCGTCATGGAGGAACTGCTGCGGTTCGCGCAGCCAAAGCCCCTCGTAGGCTCGTGATTGCGCTTCCGAAATCAGGACGCCTTGCGGGAGCGTAACGAGGCGGGCGTCCCAGCCGGGCCAGAAATGTCGCGCGCGACGGAACGTGTGGGCGAGAAACGCGTCCCGGCGCGCGTAGCCGTGGTAGTCAAAAATCCAGTCTGCAGTCGCGATGACGATGTGGTTGCCCGTGTATCCGGCATCGGGTTTTAGCCACACCGCGGCCATGTCCGGTCGGCTATAGCGCTCGAGGAAGGCATAGGCCAGGATATGGCACGCGCCACAGGCGAAGAATACGCGATCTGGGAGAGCCCAGCGCTTGATGGGATCGTTTTTCTTGTAACCCGGCGTGCGGACCCTGTACATCGCTCGCGCAGCTTACGACGGCACCACCAGCACGGCATCGGGCCGTGTCGCGTCGTCGGCGAGCACCACGCGGCCATCCACCAGCTTTGCCCGGCCTGACGCGACGTGGGCGAGCGCTGCCGGATAGATCACATGTTCTTGAACGAGCACACGCTTGGCGAGCGTCTCCGGATTGTCGCCTTCCAGGATCGGCACGGCTGCCTGCGCGATAACGGGGCCGTCGTCCAGTTCGGGCGTCACAAAGTGGACCGTGCAGCCGTGCAGGCGGACGTTTGCCGCGAGCGCCCGCGCATGTGTGTCGAGCCCCCGGAACGCCGGCAGCAGGGAGGGGTGGATATTGATGAGGCGCCCAGCCCAACGGGTGACGAACCAGGGCGTCAGCACGCGGAGGAAGCCGGCGAGGCAGACGAGTTGCACCCCATGTTCGGCAAGCACCGCATCAATCGCGCGCTCGAAGGCCTCGCGGTCGCCCTTGAAAGGCTTGTGGTCCACCACCGCTGTCGCTATGCCGGCTTCGCTCGCATAGGCGAGCCCGGCCGCGTCAGCGCGATTGGAGAGCACGAGAGTGATCTCGGCAGGAAAACCGGGCGAGTGGGCGGCCTCGACCAATGCTGTCATGTTCGAGCCGCGCCCCGAAATGAAGACGGCCGTCCTGAGGCGGGTGGGCGTTGGCTGCCCAGTCGTTCCTGACGTCATTGCCTTTTCAATCCTACCGCCCGTACCGCAGGCTGCCCGTCGTCGTCACGCGCGGCGCGTCCTCGCCGGCCGGTATGATTTCTCCAAGCACGAACGGCGCCTCGCCCTGTCGGGCAAGCGAGGCCAGCGCCTCCTCCTTCGCGGTCGCCGGGACAACGACGATCATGCCGACACCGCAGTTGAAGGTGCGCAGCATCTCCGCCTCCGCGATGCCTCCTTCGGCCGCGAGCCACCCGAAGACCGGGGGAACAGTGATCGTATCGAGATCGAGCCGTGCGGCGACGCCCTCGGGCAGCACGCGCGGGATGTTGTCGGGAAAGCCGCCGCCGGTGATATGGGCGAGAGCCTTGATCGCATCCGTTTCCTTCAGCGCCGCGATCAAGCCTTTCACGTAGATGCGCGTTGGCGCCAGCAATGCTTCGCCTAGGGTCTTGCCCGGGGCGAAGGGCGCGGGCGCATCCCAATTGAGGCCGGTCAGCGAGACCACCTTGCGCACCAGCGAGAAGCCGTTGGAATGCACGCCGGAGGACGCCAGTCCGATGATGACATCGCCGGGCGCGACGTCGCCGCGCGGCAGGAGCCCGCCACGCTCGGCGGCGCCGACGGCAAAACCGGCGAGATCGTAATCCGTGCCGGAATAAACACCCGGCATCTCCGCTGTCTCGCCGCCGATCAGCGCACAGCCGGCCTGTCGGCAGCCCTCCGCGATGCCCGCGACGATCGCCGTGCCGACGGCTGGATCGAGCCGGCCAGTGGCATAGTAGTCCAGGAAAAACAGGGGCTCGGCGCCCTGCACGACGAGATCGTTGACGCACATCGCCACGAGGTCGATGCCGACCGTGTCGTTGATCCCGGTCTCGATGGCTATCTTCACCTTCGTGCCGACACCATCGTTCGCGGCGACGAGGATGGGATCCTTAAATCCGGCCGCCTTGAGGTCAAAGAGGCCCCCGAAGCCGCCTATCTCCCCGTCAGCGCCTGGCCGTCGGGTGGAGCGCACCAGCGGCTTGATCGCCTCGACCATGGCATTGCCGGCGTCGATGTCGACGCCCGCCTCGGCATAGGTCAATCCGTTCTTCGACCGGTTCTCGGGCGGCTGGGGCATGTCGGGCATCTCGCAACTCGGACGGAATGTGTCACGCGCCGGCAGGGAGCCGGCAGCATTCCTCGCGAGTACGACGCCTGCGTCGTCCACGCAAGAGGGCCCGGGGAGATTGGCCGGTGCGGCAGCCTGCGCGCGCGCTGCATAGACCCTCGCACTGGCCGCACTTGCACCTTAGATTACCGGTTGGGAGGTGAGGCTCCCGTCTTACCGTTCATGCTTGCGCGGATCTGGCTGCATTCATGATGACGCTGCCCAATTTTATCACCATTGCACGTTTGCTGCTTGTCCCTGTGGTCATCGCCATGATCGGCGCGGAACGCTGGCAGGCCGCTTTCACACTTTTTGTCGTCGCCGGTGTGTCTGATGCCGTGGATGGGTTTATCGCGCGGCGCTTCGATATGAAGAGCGAGCTCGGGGCGTATATCGACGCGCTTGCAGACAAGGCGCTTCTCGTCTCGATCTATGTCGCCCTGGCGATCGTTGGAGTGCTGCCGGGCTGGCTCGCGATCCTGGTGGTGTCGCGCGACGTGATGATCCTGATGGCGGTGATCGTATCCTGGCTCATGAGCCGGCCGGTCGAGATCAGACCGCTGATCGTGAGCAAGCTGAATACAGGGCTGCAAATCGCTCTCGCTGCTATCGTTCTTGGCTCACGTGGCTTTGGATTAGACTGGGGACCGTTGATCGATATCTTGATGATTGCCGTCGCCTGCTTGACGCTGGCGTCAGCTGGCGCCTATCTCGCAGTGTGGTTGCGCCATATGGCGAAATAGGCGGCGGGCATTGGATATGGGTGCGTGATGAGCTTTCAGCGGCAGGTCGGGTTCTGGCTAACGGCGCTCGCTGTCGCCATTCTGGCGCTCATTCTTCTGCGCGGAATTCTGTTGCCCTTTGTCGCGGGGCTTGCTCTCGCCTATCTGCTCGATCCCCTGGCCGACCGCTTCGAACGCCTCGGAATCGGGCGGTTGCCGGCTACGATCGCGATCCTCTGCCTTTTCGTCCTGTTCTTCATCCTCGCGCTGATGCTGATCGTTCCGATCGCTGCCAACCAGCTCGCGGCTTTCGTCGCCAAGCTCCCGGCGACGGTTGGCCGCCTCCAGCAATTGGCCGTCGAGCATGGTGGCCCGATCATCGAGCGTTTTGGAGGCCCGGACGCGATCCGGGACGTGGAGAGCTCGCTTGGCAACATCATGACCCAAGCCGCGAGCTGGTTCGGGACGTTCCTGCAGTCATTGTGGTCGGGCGGCCAGGCCGTCGTCGGCATCTTCTCGCTGCTCGTCATCACGCCTGTCGTCGCGTTCTATCTCCTGGTGGACTGGGATCGGATGGTCGACAAGGTCGACAACTGGCTGCCCCGGCGCCATGTGGCGACGATCCGGGAGCTGGCGAGGGAGATGGATCGGGCCATCGCCGGGTTCCTGCGCGGTCAGGCCCTCGTCTGCATCATTCTCGGCACCTTCTACGCGGTCGGTCTTTCCTTTGTCGGCCTCAATTTCGGTGTGTTGATCGGTCTCGTCAGCGGTATCCTGACCTTCATTCCTTACGTTGGCTCGCTCACGGGGCTCGTGCTTTCCGGGGGTGTCGCCATTGTTCAGTTCTGGCCGGACTGGACGATGATCGCCGCGACCTTCGCGATCTTCTTCTTCGGGCAGTTCGTGGAGGGCAACATCCTCTCCCCGAAATTGGTCGGTGACGCGGTTGGTGTGCATCCCGTGTGGCTGATGTTTGCGCTGCTGGCATTTGGATCGCTGTTCGGCTTCCTCGGGCTTCTCCTCGCGGTCCCGATTGCTGCCGCGATCGGCGTCCTGATGAGGTTTGCTCTGCGCCAATATCTGAAAAGTCCGTTCTATGATTCGCGGCGTCTGGTTCTCTCGGCGGAGGAAACGAGCGAACTGCAGCATGGACCCGTTCTTTCGGTGACCAGTTCGGCTGACGGCAGGACGACGGCGGTCAAGCCACGCAAGAGTTCAGATCCGGATGTTTGAGACGCCGCGCCAACTGCCGCTAGATCTGCCTGTCGAGCCGCGTCAGGGCGCTGAGGACTTCCTGGTCGGCCCTGCAAATACTGCGGCCTTCAGCCTTGTCGAGGCATGGCCGCACTGGCCCGATCCCGTCGTGTTGCTGGTCGGGCCGGAAGGTTCGGGCAAGAGCCACCTGGCCGCCATCTGGCGCGAGCGCAGCGGGGCAATGGTCGTCCGGGCGAGCGATCTCGATGAAAGCAGCCTCGAAGAGACCCTGCTGGCCGCCAAGCCGCAGGCCATCCTCGTGGAGGATTGCGACAGGGGCCTGGTTGACGAGCACGCGCTGTTCCATCTCCTCAACGTCATGCGGACGCGGGGGCATGCTCTGTTGACCGCGCGCAGCTTGCCGGGAGCGTGGGGATTGTCCGTGCCCGACCTTCTCTCCCGACTGCGCCTTGCCACCCTGGCAGAAATGGGTTCCCCTGACGATGCGTTGCTGCGGGCGGTGCTCGTGAAGCTGATGGTGGACAGGCAACTGATGGTCGACGCAGGGGTCATCGAAACACTAGTGACACGCATGGAACGTTCTTTCGCGGCCGCGCAGAGGATCATCGCCGCGCTCGACCATGAGGCGCTCAGCCGGGGACGGCGGATTACGCGGGTGATGGCCAATGCGGTGCTGCAGGGTATGCCCTGATGCGAAAACCTCCGGTGCGCAAGAAACCGCTTCAAAAGAAAACGCAAAGACGGCGTACACAGACGCCGAATAACCCCGCCGGCAGGACGGCTCGATCAACCGTCAACGTTCGGTCAGACATCGCGGATCCGGATACCTTGGATTCAAATGTCTTGGAAACGTCGCGCAGTCTTGGGACAATCGATACCCAAATGCGTGTGGAGCCGGTGGAGGCTGTGGTGAGCGTCGAGTCAGAATATAAGCGGGGCCAAGCCAACGCCATTGCCGATGGTGTCGGCGATGCGGTCGAGGACAAGGCGGTCCATGAGACACCAGCAGTCGAGGCGGTTTCGAAGAAAAGCGGAGCAGCGCCCACCAGCGACCTTCGCTACTCACCCGCCCGCTTCATCAATCGCGAGCTGTCGTGGCTTCAGTTCAACCGCCGCGTTCTCGAGGAGGCATCAAATCCGAGCCACCCGCTGCTCGAGCGTCTGCGCTTCCTGTCGATCTCGGCGAATAATCTCGATGAGTTCTTCATGGTTCGCGTGGCGGGTCTGCGCGGTCAGGTGCGTTCTGGCGTCCAGATGGCATCTCAGGATGGCCTGACACCCGCAGAGCAGCTCGCGCAGATCGGCAATGAGGTCTCCTCGCTGGCGAACGACCAGCAGCAGCGCTGGCGGGAACTGCGCGACGATCTCCTCCTGAACGGGATCATCCTCGTCGATGGCGAGAACCTGACGAAAGCCGAATGGGCCTGGCTGGGGGATTACTTCCTCGACCATATCTTCCCGATCTTGACACCGCTCGCGGTCGATCCCGCCCATCCGTTTCCTTTCATTCCCAATCTCGGCTTTTCGATCGCCCTTTCATTGTTCCGGCAGAGCGACAACCGCGCCCTCAATGCGCTGATCCGCGTCCCGAACAAGGTCGAGCGCTTCGTGCGGCTGCCGGATTTCGCAGAAACCGGTGCCGCGCGCTTCGTTACGCTCGAGCAGCTGATCGTGATGTTCACGTCGCGGCTCTTCCCTGGTTACACCGTGACCGGCGGCGGCGGGTTCCGGGTGATCCGCGACAGCGACATCGAGGTCGAGGAAGAGGCTGAGGACCTTGTTCGCCTGTTCGAAACGGCGCTGAAGCAGCGTCGCCGCGGCAGCGTCATCCGGCTGGAAATCGACTCGACGATGCCTGACTCGCTGCGGGCGTTCGTCGTGAAGGAGCTCAAGATCGAGCAGGACGCGGTCTTCCTCGTGGAGGGCATGCCCGCCCTGAACGAATTGAGCCAGCTGGTCTCGCTGGAACGGCCCGATCTGAAGTTCAAGCCCTATAATCCACGCTTCCCCGAGCGCATCCGGGAGCACGCCGGCGATTGCTTCGC
Organism: Chelatococcus sp. YT9; assembly: GCF_018398315.1. Taxonomy (NCBI): domain Bacteria; kingdom Pseudomonadati; phylum Pseudomonadota; class Alphaproteobacteria; order Hyphomicrobiales; family Chelatococcaceae; genus Chelatococcus; species Chelatococcus sp. YT9. Next base: position 99,752 of record NZ_JAHBRW010000001.1, on the reverse strand, counting down.
GGCAATCCGCGAAAAGGACATCGTCGTCCACCACCCCTACGAGTCCTTCGACGTGGTCGTGCAATTTCTGCAGCAGGCCGCACGCGATCCCGACGTGGTCGCCATCAAGCAGACGCTCTATCGCACATCCTCAAATTCGCCGATCGTCAAGGCGCTCGCCGAGGCGGCCGAGGCCGGCAAGTCGGTCACGGCGCTCGTCGAACTCAAGGCGCGCTTTGATGAAGAAGCCAATATACGTTGGGCACGCGATCTGGAGCGCGCCGGCGTCCAGGTCGTCTTCGGCTTCATCGAGTTGAAGACCCATGCCAAGCTCTCGTCCGTGGTGCGGCGCGAGGGCAACCAGCTCGTGACCTACTGCCATGTCGGCACGGGCAACTATCACCCCGTCACCGCCCGTATCTATACGGACCTGTCGTTCTTCACCGCCGATCCGGTCATCGCGCGCGACGTGGGGCGGATCTTCAACTACATCACCGGCTATGCGGAGCCGGCGGGTCTTGAGCGTATGGCGGTATCTCCGGTGACGCTGAAGCCGCGTATCCTGCAGCACATCGCAGAAGAGATCGAACACGCGAAGGCCGGTCGCCCAGCCGCGATCTGGGGAAAATGCAATTCGTTGGTCGACCCGGTGATCATCGACGCACTCTATGAGGCGAGCTCCGCCGGCGTGCAGATCGATCTTGTGGTGCGGGGGATCTGCTGCCTGCGGCCGGGACTAAAGGGCCTCTCGGAGAACATCCGGGTGAAATCGATTGTGGGCCGCTTCCTCGAACACAGCCGAATCTACGCATTCGGCAACGGCCATGGGTTGCCGCATCCGCAAGCGCACTTGTATGTATCGTCTGCGGACTTGATGCCGCGCAACCTCGATCGGCGAGTGGAATGCCTATGTCCAATAACGAACGAGACGGTGCATCAACAGATCCTCGACCAGATCCTCTTGGCGAATCTGCTCGATAACGAGCAGAGCTGGACCATTCTACCGGATGGGACCAGCCAGCGTGTGAAGCCTGCGGCGAACGAGCTGCATTTCAACGCCCATCAATATTTCATGACGAACCCGAGCTTATCCGGACGTGGAAAATCCCTCAAAGACTCCCGCCCACGTACCCTCGCCAAGAAGTCCGGGCGAGGTGACCGCTGACCGAGCGATCGCGACTGGCTTGCGCAGGTCCCTGGAGCCGGTCGCCATCGTTGATATCGGTTCCAACTCCGTCCGTCTCGTTGCCTATGATGGTCTGACCCCCGCGCCGACGCCTCTTTTCAACGAAAAGGTCCTGTGCGGGCTCGGTCACAATGTTGCGCTGACGGGCAAGCTCGATGAAGGCGCCATGACCAAGGCGCTGAGGGCTCTGCGTCGTTTCCGGGTTATTTGCGCGCATATGCAGATTTCGTCTGTCCATGTGCTGGCCACAGCGGCGGCGCGGGATGCGACGAATGGCCCCGCGTTCCTCACGGCGGCAGAGGAGGCCATCGGGCACTCGGTCGAGTTGCTGTCGGGCCGGGAGGAGGCGGAACTCTCCGCTTATGGCGTTATATCCAGCTTCCACAAGCCGGACGGCGTCGTCGGTGACCTTGGCGGTGGCAGCCTCGAGCTGATCAATGTCAAGGGCAGGGCGCTCGCTGATGGCATCACCCTGCCCATAGGCGGGCTCAATCTCCGCGACGTGTCGGGAGGGTCGGTCCGCAAGGCGAAGAAGGTCGTGCGTCAGGCACTCCTGAGCGCCGGACCGCTTGATGGGCTGCGCGGCCGGTCGTTCTATGCCGTCGGCGGGACGTGGCGGGCGCTGGCGCGGCTCCACATGGGACAGAAGGGCTATCCCCTGCACGTGCTGCACGGCTATACGCTGACGGCAGGCGAGGCTATCGAATTCGCCAAGATCATCGAGCGCACCGGCGTCGAGGCCTTGAGCGATATCGACGCTGTCTCCGATGCCCGCCAGCCGCTTCTCGCTTATGGCGCGCTCGTGCTCGAGGAGATCGTGCGGCGGGGTAAACCCAAGGAGATCGTGATCTCGGCGGCAGGCGTGCGGGAAGGGCTGCTGCATACCCGCCTGGACACCGACAGTCGTATTGTCGATCCCCTGCTTTATGCTGCCCGCGAGATCAACTGTCTGCGCTCGCGCTCACCTGCCCATGCCGAAGAGCTTATCGTCTGGACCGACCGATTAATGAAGTCGCTCCATATCGACGAGACGGCGGATGAGAAGCGGCTGCGGCACACGGCATGCCTCCTCTCCGATATCAGCTGGCGCTCGCATCCGGACTACCGCGGCGACCAGAGCATGGATGCGATATCCCAGGCCGCCTTCGTCGGTATCGATCATCCCGGCAGGGCTTATATCGCTCTCGCGGTCGCCCTGCGCCATATCGGCCTGTCAGTGGACTTTGGTTTTCGCCTGCGCGAGCTGATGACGACACGTCTCATGGACCGTGCCCGCATTCTGGCTGGCGCCATGCGGATTGCCTATATTGCCTCCGCTGCCATGCCTGGCACCTTGCCGCGGATGCCGCTCACCCTCAGCCATCAAAAGCTGCAATTGCATGTCCCGGCGGATTTGATGGATCTTGCGAATGAAAAGCTGCAAGGCCGTGTGAAGCAGCTCGCGCGGCTGATCGGCTGCCAGCCTGCGGTCGTCACCGGCAAATAGGGGACAGGAAGGTGACAGCCTGTCCGTCTGCGCATCTCCCCGCCGTGAATGGGAGGGATCTGACCGGCGTCAGCGCTCGAAGGTGACCACGCGGCCCCGCTCGATCGAGAGCGCTAGACGGCCATGTTTGAGCGCGATGGCTCGCTCGCCGAACAGCTCGTAGCGCCAGCCGCGCAAGCTTGGAACGTCGGCGTGATCGCTGCCGGCGATGGCTTCGAGGTCATCGACCGTCGCGAGGATCTTCGGTGCGACACGCTCCTTTTCTGCCACAGCTTTCAACAGCACCTTCAGCATCTCGAGCACAGCACCGTTTGTCGTCTTGCCGCGCGGCTTCTCCAGCGAGGGGACGGTCTTGGGATCCCGCGCGAGCCCGCGCTCGATAGCCGCGAGGACGTCCGCGCCGCCGCGCGAACGCTCGAAACCATTGGGGACGGAGCGCAGGTGGCCGAGGGCCTCCGCTGAGCGTGGCGCATGGGTCGCGATGTCGATGAGACTGTCGTCCTTCATGACCCGTGAGCGCGGCACGTCGCGGCTCTGGGCCTCCTGCTCGCGCCAGGCCGCCACCTCCATCAGAACCGCGAGGTCACGCGTCTTCTTCACCCGTCCCCGCAGACGCGTCCACGCATTCTCCGGTTTCATCTCGTAGGTCGCCGGCGAGGTCAGCACAGCCATTTCTTCCTCGACCCAGCTTTCTCGGCCGGTCTTGGCCAGCTCGTCGGCGAGGGAGCGGTAGAGCGTGCGCAGATGGGTCACGTCGGAGAGGGCATAGGCGAGCTGTTGCTCACTGAGCGGCCGATGCGACCAGTCCGTGAAGCGCGAGGTCTTGTCGATGCGCGCCTTGGCGATGTCGTTGGCGAGCTGCTCGTAAGAGACCGAGTCGCCGTAGCCGCAGACCATGGCCGCGACCTGGGTGTCGAACAGAGGGCAGGGGATGACGCCGCCCTTCTGCCAGATGATTTCCACATCCTGGCGCGCGGAATGAAAGACCTTGACGGTCGTCTGATCCGCCATCAGCGCGAAAAATGGGGAGAGGTCGATCTCCGGCGCCAGCGGGTCGACCAGGATGGCCTCGTCCGGGCTCGCCAGCTGGATCAGGCAGAGCTTTGAGTAAAAGGTCGTCTCCCGCAGGAACTCGGTGTCCACGGTGACGAAGGGGTGCTGGCGGAGCCTGTCACAGGCGGCCTGCAGCATTTCTGTTGAGTCGATCAGATCCATGAAACCGCGCTATAACCGAGACAGGCGCATTTGTCGCGCTCATCCTTGACAAGAAGCGCATCTCATGGGTTTTTCCGGCCTTTGAAATCGCGGGGCCGCAGGAGCCCCGCTCATCCCTGGGCGGTCTCGCCATGCATCGCTATCGTTCTCACACCTGCGGCGCGCTCCGCGGGACCGACATTGGTGAAAAGGTCCGCCTGTCGGGCTGGTGCCACCGCATCCGCGACCACGGCGGCGTGCTGTTCATCGACCTGCGCGACCACTATGGACTGACGCAGGCCGTCATCGATCCGGATTCGCCGGCCTTCAAGGCGGCGGAAGCGCTGCGCGCCGAATGGGTGGTGCGAATCGATGGCCTCGTTCGTGCGCGCCCCGCCGGCACGGAGAACGCAGAGCTGCCGACCGGCGATGTCGAGGTCTATGTCAGCGAGATCGAGGTTCTTGGCCCGGCCGCCGAATTGCCGCTGCAGGTTTTCGGCGACCAAGTGTTTCCGGAGGAGACACGCCTCAAATATCGCTTCCTCGACCTGCGCCGCGAGAAGCTGCACAAGAACATCATGACGCGTGGCGCCATCATCGACTCGATGCGCCGCCGCATGAAGGATCAAGGTTTCTTCGAATTCCAGACGCCGATCCTGACGGCGTCCTCGCCCGAGGGCGCGCGTGACTTCCTGGTGCCGTCGCGGCTCCATCCCGGCAAGTTCTATGCCCTGCCGCAGGCGCCGCAGCAGTACAAGCAGCTCATCATGATGTCGGGCTTCGATCGCTATTTCCAGATCGCGCCCTGCTTCCGTGACGAGGACCCGCGCGCCGATCGTCTGCCGGGCGAGTTCTACCAGCTCGACCTCGAGATGAGCTTCGTGACGCAGGAGGACGTCTTCGCGGCCATGGAGCCGGTCATAACGGGCGTCTTCGAGGACTTCGCCGAGGGCAAGCCCGTCACGCACAACTGGCCGCGCATTCCCTATGCCGAGGCCCTGCGCAAATACGGTTCGGACAAGCCGGATCTGCGTAACCCGCTCGTCATGCAGAATGTCTCCGAGCACTTCCGCGGCTCGGGCTTCAAGGTCTTCGCGCGCATGCTCGAGGATGAGAAGAATGAAGTCTGGGCGATCCCCGGTCCCGGCGGCGGTTCACGCGCGTTCTGCGACCGCATGAACGCCTGGGCGCAGGGTGAGGGCCAGCCCGGTCTCGGCTACATCATGTGGCGGGAAGGCGGGGAGGGCGCGGGTCCCATCGCCAACAACATCGGACCGGAGCGCACTGCTGCCATCAAGGCTCAGCTCGGCCTGAAGGATGGCGATGCCGCCTTCTTCGTCGCGGGTGACCCGGCCAAATTCGTTAAGTTCGCCGGAGCCGCGCGCACGAAGGTAGGTGAGGACCTGAACCTCGTCGACCACGATCGATTCGAGCTCGCCTGGATCGTCGATTTCCCGATGTACGAGTGGAACGAGGACGAGAAGAAGGTCGATTTCTCCCACAATCCCTTCTCGATGCCCCAAGGCGGCTTGGAGGCCCTTCAGACGCGGGACCCCCTGACGATCAACGCGTTCCAGTACGACATCGCCTGCAACGGCTATGAGATCGCCTCGGGCGGCATCCGCAATCATCGCCCCGATGCCATGGTGAAGGCCTTCGAGATCGCCGGCTATGGCGAGGACACGGTGGTCGAGCGCTTCGGCGGCATGTACCGTGCCTTCCAGTACGGCGCGCCTCCCCACGGTGGCATGGCGGCGGGCGTCGATCGCATCGTCATGCTGCTCTGCGGCGTGACCAATCTGCGCGAGATCTCGCTGTTCCCCATGAACCAGCAGGCGCTCGACCTCACCATGGGCGCCCCGTCCGATGTCTCGGCGAAGCAGTTGCGGGAACTCCACATCCGGCTCAACCTGCCGGACCAGAAGTGAGGATTCCATCCCTCCCTTTCGGGGGAGGGTCGATCCGCGCGGATCGCGGAGCCGGGTGGGGTGCCGAGGCTTTTTCCCACCCCCTCCGCTTCGCGGAGTACCCTCCCTCGCGGGGGAGGGATGAGCGGCGTTTGCGCGCTGGACGGGAGCCATAGATGCGGATCGCCCCCGTTACCGCCGTCGTCGTCGCCTTCGACAGCGCCCATGCCTTGCCGGATTGTCTCGGCGCCTTGGCGCGGGAGGGCGTGCCGGCGGTCGTGGTCGACAATGCGAGCGCCGATGGCTCCGCCGAGGTGGCGGGGCGCCTTGGCGCCGAGGTCATTCGCAATCCGCTCAATGAAGGCTATGGGCGCGCGAATAACCGCGGTGTCGCTGCGGCCCTTACGCCCTTTGTCCTGATTATCAACCCGGACGTGATCCTCGAAGAGGGAGCCGCGGCAGCGCTTCTGAAGGCCGCGGAGCGCTATCCCGACGCCGGCCTTCTCGCGCCCGTCCTGATCGAGCCGGATGGGCGCCACTTCTTCCAGCCGCGCTCGCTACTCGCCCCGTATCTTCACAATCCCGCGGGTATTGAACGCTTACCGGAGGGCGATTGCTGCACCCCCTTCCTGTCGGGGGCAGTTTTCCTCATGCGCCGCGAGCTCTTCCTTGGGCTCGGCGGCTTCGACCCGCGCATCTTCCTGTTTTACGAGGATGATGACCTCTGCCGGCGCGTGGCGGATGCCGGCCATTCTCTTATCCATGTAGCCGGAGCGGTGGCGCGCCATGGGCGCGGTCGTTCCAGCGCCCCGGCGCCGGGACGCATCTTTCGCGGCCGCTGGCATCAGGCCTGGTCGCGCGCCTACGTCAGCCGTAAGTACGGCTTGCCGAATCCGGCGCCGGCGATGGCCTTCAAGAACGCGCTGAAGTGGCTGGGAGCCGCGTTGCTGTTCCATCGCGGTCGCATGGCGCGCTACGGCGGATCGGCGGCGGGGGCTATCGCCGCCTTGCGTGGAGCCGACGCGCTGGCTTATCAAGGGCTTCCGAGCAGGGAGGAGGCGCGGCGGCCTTGAACTCTACCTGGAGCGTCGTCCCGGGTGTTTCCCGCGGCGACCGAGGCGAGAGCAAGGCCGACGATCATCCTTCAGGCGATATCTGTATCATCAGGTGAATAGCAGTCGTAATGACCTCGACAACCGCGACGTCCTCCGCCCGGCCGGGGCTGCTCGCCGAGCTGCCAACTCTGGCGGACTGCATTGCGCGCCCTTACGACAACTTTTCCATATTGCGACTCATCCTGGCGCTTGCCGTGGTGGTCTCCCACGCCTTCAGCGTCTCGACCGGCGGCCATGAGCCTTTTTACCTCTCGACCGGCTTCAGCCTGGGCGAGTATGCGGTCAATGGCTTTTTCACGGTCTCCGGTTTCCTTGTGACCATGAGCTTCGCGCGGCGCGGCTGGCGCGACTACATCGTCGCGCGCACGTTGCGCATCGCCCCGGCCTTCATTGTCGTGACGCTCGCGATGGCGGCATTCGGCTCGGTGATCACCACCTTGAGCTTCGCCGATTACTGGCGTGATCCGCAGGTCGGCCGCTTCGTCGTCGCGACGCTCACCACCTTCAAGAGCGCCGGCCTTCTGCCCGGTGTGTTTGCGGACAATCCCCTGCGTTATCCGCTCGGCACGGTCTGGACGCTGAAATATGAGGTGCTGTGCTATCTCGGCGTGCTCGTCTTCGGAGTGACCGTCGGCCTGAGCCGTCGCGGTATCGCGTTGGCCATCGTCGCCGGACTCGGCATCGCGATCGTCCTCCTGGATGCGCTCGATCCGGAGGCCGGAAAGGCCGTGCAGACGTCTCTCCGGCTGCCGTTCCTGTTCGGGCTGGGGGCGGTCTTCTTCCTGTACCGCGATGAGGTGCGGATCACCTCCTGGCTCGTGCTCATGCTCGTGGGCGCGACGTGGCTTGCACAGGACACCGCTTTCTACAAGGCGCTCAATTTCATGGCGGGGGCATACGGCATCATCTGGCTGGCAGTTGCGCCCGGGCTGTCCTCACGGGCCTTCGACCTGAAGACAGATCTGTCGTACGGCGTCTATCTACTCGGCTGGCCGGTGCAGCAGACCCTTCAGGCCTTCTCGCCTCAGATGCCCATTGAGGCGATGCTCCCCATCGCAATGGGCTTGTCTCTCCTCGTCGCGTTGGTCTCTTGGCATCTGGTGGAGAAGCCGGCGCTCGGCCTCAAGGCTCGTATTCTCAATCACGGACGCCGCCAGGACGCTCCATCCGTCGCGCCCTGACGGCGGCGATGAGGGCGTGGACATCGCCACTCTGAAGTAGGGGAATGAGAGCCGCCACATCGTCGCGCGGCAGCTCCCACCAGGCGCAGTCCACAAGTGCGGCGATCGTGTCATCGTCGAACCGTTTGCGCATGATCCGCCCCGGCACACCCGCCACCACGGCGTAGGGCGGAACGTCGCGGCTGACCACCGCGCGGGCGGCGATGATGGCTCCCGGCCCAATCGTCACGCCGGGCAGGATGAGGGCGCCTGAGCCGATCCAGACATCCGCGCCAATCACCACATCTCCAGTCCGCCCTTGATGATCGAGGCCACCGGGAGCCTCCGGCCACTGCTCAGGGAAGGCGGAAAAGGGGTAGGTGCTCGCGAAATCGGCGCGATGATTGCCGCCGAGCATGATTTCCACCTGATCGGCTATGGAGCAATAGGGCCCGATCGTCAGTCTCGCTCCCCAATCGGCGAAGCGTACCTTTGGCCGGCCGTAGGAATAAGGCCCGATCGCTGCGCCATGTTTGCGGATGAGCTTTTCGAGGTGAAGGCGGGTCTCGTTGTGCGGATTTCGGTTCACTCTCAGACGCTCGAAAAGCCGCATCGACGATCTCACCCCTGTTGCTTTGCTCCCAGCGCATTCCTGTGACGCCAAATCGACATTGACGCCATCGTACCTTAGCGCGCACAAGGCTTATGTACTGGAGCGGAACGATGGGAGAGCGCGGCGATGGCTGATGAAATGTCGAATGATCTGAAAGCCGGAGCCCTTTACTACCATCGTTTTCCCCGGCCCGGAAAGCTCGAGATCCAGCCCACCAAGCCGCTCGGCAACCAGCGGGACCTGGCACATGCCTATTCTCCCGGCGTCGCGGCCGCCTGCGAGGCGATCGTCGCCGATCCGGCGGAGGCTTCGCAGCTCACCTCCCGCCAAAATCTCGTTGCCGTGATTTCCAATGGCACGGCGGTACTCGGGCTTGGCAACATCGGGCCGCTGGCCTCCAAGCCGGTCATGGAAGGCAAGGCTGTCCTGTTCAAGAAATTCGCCGGGATCGATGTCTTCGATATCGAGGTGGCGGAAAACGATGCCGCGCGGCTCGTCGATGTCGTGGCAGCGCTGGAGCCGACATTCGGAGGCATCAATCTAGAGGATATCAAGGCGCCGGAGTGCTTCGAAGTCGAGGAAAGCCTGAAAGCCCGCATGGGGATCCCGGTCTTCCACGACGACCAGCACGGCACGGCGATCATCGTCGGCGCCGCCGTGAGCAATGCGCTCGAGCTCGCGGGCAAGTCGCTCGCCGACGTCAAGATCGTGACCTCAGGAGCCGGCGCGGCGGCGCTTGCGTGCCTCAATCTTCTGGTGACGCTTGGCGCGCGGCGCGAGAACATCTGGGTCACCGATATCGAGGGTGTCGTCTATGAAGGACGAGAAGCCCTGATGGATCGCTGGAAGAGCGTCTATGCCCAGAAGACCGACGCACGAACACTCGCCGAGGTCATTCCGGGCGCGGACGTGTTCCTCGGCCTTTCCGCCGGGGGCGTGCTCAAGGCGGACATGGTCAAGACCATGGCGGACAAACCCCTGATCCTGGCACTTGCCAATCCCTATCCCGAGATCATGCCCGATGCCGCGATTGCAGCGCGCCCGGATGCCATGATCTGCACCGGCCGGTCGGATTTCCCGAACCAGGTCAACAACGTCCTCTGCTTTCCCTACATCTTCCGCGGAGCGCTCGACGTCGAAGCCTCGACAATCAACGAGGCGATGAAGGCCGCGGCCGTCAAGGCCATTGCAGCGCTCGCCCGTGAGGCGCCGTCCGATGTCGTGGCGCGGGCCTATGGCGGGGATGTCAGCGGCTTCGGCCCGACCTCGCTGATCCCCAATCCCTTCGATCCCCGGCTTATCCTGCGCATTGCCCCGGCGGTTGCCCGCGCGGCCATGGAATCAGGCGTAGCCCGCAAGCCGATCACGGACATGGCGGCTTATACGGAGTCGCTCTCGCGCTTCGTGTTCCGGTCCGGTTTCATCATGAAGCCGGTATTCGCCTTGGCCCGCAAGGAGCCAAAGCGCGTGATCTATGCGGAGGGCGAGGACGAACGCGTGTTGCGCGCGGCGCAGGCGGTGCTGGAGGATGGTATCGCACAGCCGGTTCTCATCGGCCGTCCGGCCGTCGTCGAGACGCGCCTCAAACGCTTCGGTCTCTCCATCCAGGCGGGGAGGGACTTCGAGCTCATCAACCCGGAAGATGACCCCCGCTATCGCGACTACGTGGCGACCTACCTCGAAGTGGCCGGTCGCAAGGGGATCACTCCGGATATCGCGCGCACCCTGGTGCGCACCAGCACCACAGTCATTGCGGCGCTGGCACTCGCCCGTGGCGATGCGGACGCGATGCTCTGCGGGCTGGAGGGACGCTTCTCCTCCCGCATCAAGCATATCGAGGACATCATCGGCCTGGCGCCGGGTGTGCGTGCTCTTTCGGCGATGAGCCTGATCATCACCTCAAAAGGACACTACTTCCTCGCCGATACCCACGTCCGTGATGACCCGACCGCAGATGAGATTGCCGAAATGACGGTCATGTGCGCCGAGCACGTGCGCCGCTTCGGCATCGAGCCGCAGATCGCGCTGCTTGCCGACTCGGATTTTGGTTCGGCTGATACGGGCAGCGCGGTGAAGATGCGCCAAGCATTGGCGCTCATCCGCGAACGTGCGCCCTCCCTGGAGGTCGACGGCGAGATGCAAGCCGATTCGGCGCTGTCCCAGGTCATCCGCGAAAAGGTGTTGCCGACGTCGCGGCTCAAGGGGGCGGCGAATGTGCTGATCATGCCGAATCTCGACTCGGCAAATATCGCCTACCAACTCACCAAGATTCTCGCAGACGCCTTGCCGGTCGGCCCCATCATTCTCGGGCCGGCAAAACCTGCCCATATTCTGACGCCATCGGTCACGACACGCGGTATCGTCAACATGACGGCCGTGGCGGTCGTGGAAGCGCAGGCCAGCAACGGTGAAAGCACGACCGCGAAGGCTTGAGCTGCAGAGCCGGGACTGCGCGATCGTCGTTTCAGTAGTCGGCTGAGGAAGGGCGGTGTGTTGCGCCAGATCCGGCGTTCACCGCCGCCCTTGTTGCTGCAACTTACGAAGCGTGACGGCGGTGCATCGTCGGATGCGTCTGCGGAGCCGGCGCGGCATGCTGCTGCATCTGCTCCGCGTTGAGAAGTCGCTGATAGGCCTTCACGTTTTCCTGCGCGTCGCGAATACCGGCGAGATTGTGATCCTGCTGCATTCGGGCGGCGTCTTGCTGCTGAAATATGAAGAGATCGGGATCAGTGGCAAAAGCAGGTCCTGCACTGAGGGCCAGGCCAATGCCTGCATACAACGCAATAAGACGAGGCTTCATGGTTCGATGTCCTAGTGACTCCAGCCCCATGCCTTTTATACTTCAATTCAGCTTTTAAAGACTGCGACAAGTGCGCCCGCGCTCGCTCCCAAACTTCACAAGTTGAAGATCGGACATTCGTCCGGCCGGCAACGAAAAAGCCCGGATCGTTCACCGATCCGGGCGTTCGCACCCACTATGGGATGGGAACGCTCTACTTCGCCTCGGCGCTGAGATCGATGTGCTCGAGGATCGCGGCAGGCTGACCGCCGGTCGCGCCATAATCGGCGAGGCCGAAGCCGGCGGGGTCCTTGGCCGCCGCTCTCACGGCGAGCTGCCCCGGCTTCGCGATGAAGCGCGCGATTGCTGCGCCCAGCGCCTTGCTCTCCGCGCTGCCGCCGAGGAAGCTCGGCACGCCGACGGTGGCGATCATGCCGTATTCTGTTTTGAGCGCCTCAGGAGACTTGTTCTGCTTGGCCGCTTCTTCCGCCAGCAGCTTGTCCGCGAGGCCCGCGTTATCCACAGTGAGCGCAAGGTTCTTCACGGTCAGCGCCATGCCGGCTGCATTGCGAACGGCCTCGTCCGAGGACAGCAGGTCGGGCGTGACGTTGCCGACAACCGCGCTGACGGTGGCCTTGCCCATGTCCTTGCCGCCGAACGAAAACTCGTTCAGCAGGAGTTCCTTGCCGCTCTCATTGAGCCGGCCCTCGATGGCAAAGGAGAGGGACAGATCCTTGTATCCCATCGCTGTGAGGCGTTTGGCGAAATCGTTCTCCGCATCCGCGGGCAGGGCGAAGAGGGCATTGTTGACCGCTAGCCGTAGCCCACCCTGCGCAGGATAGGCCGGGTTCGCCTGTTGCGGGTTCGGATTGTTGCCAACGCCGACCACGACATCGCCCACACTGAACTTTGACGGCGTGGGCTCGGTAACCTCAACCTGGATGTTTTTGATCGTTGCCGCGGTAGCGACGATGCTGTCCCACATCGACAAGGCTTCGGTCAGGATCTTGAACGAGCTTTCCTGCTTATGCGCGTCGTCCATAGGCAGGTTCTGCAAGCTCTCCACCAGAGAGAGCAGGGGTGTCTTGCTCTGCCGCGCGACGAAGCCATCGCCGGAAATCTCCGCGATGCTGATTTTTGTGCTTTCCGGATCTGTGATGACCATATTGACCATGGTGTAGGGACCATGGATTTTCATGGGCGGATTGGAGCCCGCGCTCGCACGCTCGGTATAAAGGCGTGTCATCGCGCCAATGTCGAACGCCTGTATGGTCAGCGCACCGAAGCTGCCGCTCGTGGTACTTACTTCCGGTACGGGGTTGGCTTGGTTGTTGGCACCGTCGCCACTCCCCTGAGTGGGGGAGGCGGGTTTGTCCGCCCGTGCCGTCGTGCTGTAACGGCCGCTATCCTGCGAGAAGGTGGCGGCAACACCATTCACCACATCACGAAATACGATGCCCGTGTACGTGCCGGTCGTATGGCTCGAGGCGCCGTCGAAGGAAAAGTTCGATTCGTATTTAAGTTCGGGAATGACCACGCTGCTGGCCGAGATCTTCGCCAGCCGGCTGGCGAGCGTGTCCGGCGCATTGGGGGCGAACAGCGCTGCAAGGCTCGTGCGATCGAGGTTTGAGCCGGTGAAGCTCATGCGCGGAATGTCGTAGCGGATGGGGCCGACGGTCACGGTGACGTTCTCGAGCGTCACGTCTTCGGCGGCAATGGCAGGCGCGATCAGCGCCAGGCTGCCGGTGGTGCTGACGCGACCGATCGCAATCGCTGCGCTTTCACCAGCAAGACGCAGATCCTGCAGGATGATCCGCCCGTTGATCGGGTTGGCGTCCACCATGCCAATGGTGACGCCCGCCCGTGCTGCGGCCGCAACAACGCCGTGTTCGGTTGCGAATTTTGCGCCTAAGGCGCCAACGCCCGCAAGAGCGGCCAATGAAACTGCGGACAGCAAGACGGCTTTCGAGCGCGGCCGGGCCATGGTGGTTTTCCTCAGATCGTGGGGATGGGCGGTTCCTGCCCAATCTACCGTAGTGCATGCAGTAGCGCGCGGGAACAACCGGATGACGATCGTTTCCGCTGCAGGAATTCGCCGAAACTTTCACGCGCCGGTAGGAGCGAATGCGCCGCTTACAGCGAGAATGACGTGCCGCAGCCGCATGAAGCGGTTGCGTGCGGATTTTCGATCTTGAAGGACTGACCAATGAGATCGTCCACGAAATCGATCACTGCCCCGTCCATGTATTGCAGCGAGACGGAATCGACCAGCACGGTGGCCCCATCACGCTCGACGACGAGATCGTCATCCGCGCGTTCATGGTCTACGTCGAAGACATATTGAAAGCCGGAGCAACCGCCACCGTTGACGCTGACCCGCAGCATGGCCCCGGCCTGTTCTCCGGCGAGGACTTCCTGGATGCGCGCCGCGGCACGCTCAGTGAGGGAAATCGGCGTCATGCTCATGTCACCCATGCTGCTCATAGCGTCGTCACACTGCCACGCGCGTAGTCTACTGCAAAGCCGCCCGCGCCCGCTTACCAGGACAGGCACGGCCGAACCGCTCGGCCAACCCGCTCGCTTCGCCAATATCTCCTTGGCAAAGCGCCTAGCTCATAGATAAGTGCGGCGCGATGGACGTTCAACGGTGGAGTGAGACGTGCGGCCCAATGGCGAACGCTGGCGAGCCCCCTATGCCTGCGACCCCGGAGCGAGCCGTGGCAGGCTCCATCCAGAGAGCGATTCGCCCACGCGCAGTCCTTTCCAGCGCGATCGCGACCGTATCATCCACTCCACGGCATTCCGGCGGCTGAAGCACAAGACGCAGGTGTTCGTCTACCATGAGGGCGACCATTATCGGACGCGGCTGACACATACCATCGAGGTCAGCCAGATCGCCCGCGCACTTGCCCGCGCGCTTGGTCTCGACGAGGACCTCGCGGAGGCGCTCGCTCTCTCGCATGATCTTGGCCATACCCCGTTCGGTCACACCGGCGAGGATGCGTTGGACGCGGAAATGCTGGGGCAGGGCGGTTTTGATCACAACGCGCAGGCCTTGCGCATCGTCACGCGCCTGGAACGTCGCTATGCCGCTTACGATGGGCTCAATCTCACGTGGGAGACGCTCGAGGGGCTGGTGAAGCATAATGGCCCGCTGGTGGATGCGGAGGGCCGGGGGATCGGTGCCTATCGGGAGCACGGGGTACCCGGCGCCATCCTGGAATATTGCGCGCTGCAGGACCTGCAGCTTGCGAGTTTTGCCAGCGCCGAGGCCCAATGCGCGGCCATCGCAGACGACATCGCCTATGATGCGCATGACATAGACGATGGATTGCGGGCCGAACTGTTCGACCTCGTCGATCTCGCCGGTGTTCCTTTCCTGCGCGACATCCTCCGTGAGATCGACCGGGCCTATCCTGGGCTTGAGCGCAGTCGCGTCATTCACGAGCTCGTGCGCCGCATCATTACCCGCTTCGTCGAAGATGTGATCGCCGAGAGCGAACGACGCCTTGCGCTGCTTGCGCCAGCGGACGCCGACGCCATTCGCGCCGCGGGCGATGCGGTGGTTGCCTTCTCTGCGGGCATGGCCGAGGCGGAGGCGGGCGTTAAGGGCTTCCTCTATCCTCATATGTATCGGCACCCGACGGTCATGGCGGTGCGCCACCAGGCTGATCGCGTGGTCCGCGAGCTCTTCCAACGTTTCGTGGCGGAGCCTCGACTGATGCCTGCGGAGTGGTGCGTGGACCTCGCGGGGGCTGACGACAGCCGCCTGATGAGGCGCGTCGCGGATTACATCGCCGGGATGACCGATCGCTACGCTTTGGAGGAACACCGGCGCTTGTTTGACGCAACACCTGATTTGCGCTAGTGGAACCCATCTGACAATGTGATACGATTATCATATTGTCGTTTAAATTCAGGCGGTTATATCCGGTTTTTCAGTCGCTGTCTGCGCGATTGGCTGGCGTTCGCCGCGTTCGAGCAGCTGAAAACCTGATTGAGCTCTGGTTTTCGGCCGCGAAGCCCGCATGGACATCCCATGAATATCTTCGACCTGTATCAGCGCCATTTGTCCACCATCATCGAGGAACAGGTGGCTTCGGGCCATCTCGCTGGAGGGCTCGACTTGTCGCGCGTTGTGGTCGAGCCACCGCGCGATGCCACGATGGGCGATCTCGCGACGAATGCCGCGATGGTGCTGGCAAGGGATGCCAAGACCAATCCGCGCGCCTTGGCTGAGCTCCTCAGCAATGCGCTCAAGGCTGCCCCCGGGGTTGCGGACGTTGCGGTAGCCGGGCCGGGCTTCATCAATCTGACGCTCGAGCCGGGTGTCTACCACGATGTGATGCGCGCGGTGCTCACAGGCGCTTCTGATTTCGGCCGCGGCACAGCCGATGCGGCGGCTCCGGTCAATGTCGAATATGTGTCGGCGAATCCAACCGGGCCGATGCATGTAGGTCATGGCCGCGGAGCCGTCTTCGGCGATGCTTTGGCGAACGTGCTTGCCTTCGCGGGACGGCAGGTGACGCGTGAGTATTATATCAACGACGCCGGTGGGCAGGTCGATGTCCTCGCCCGCTCGGCGTTCCTGCGCTATCGCGAGGCGCTTGGCCAGGACATCGGTGAAATCCCGGAGGGGCTCTATCCCGGTGACTACCTGAGACCGGTGGGGGCGGAGCTCGCGGCGCGCTTCGGCGATACGCTGCTGTCCAAGTCCGAGGCGGAATGGCTGCCGATCGTGCGCGAGGTCGCCATCGATGGCATGATGGCGATGATCCGTGATGACCTTGCGGCGCTCGGCATTCACCACGATGTTTTCTTCTCGGAACGCACTTTACATGGCGCCAACGGCGGGGCCATCAAGACAGTCATCGATGAGCTGACGCAGCGCGGTTTTGTGTATCGCGGTCGCGTTCCTCCACCCAAGGGACAGCTGCCCGAGGATTGGGAGGACCGTGAGCAGCTTCTGTTCCGGGCAACGGACGTCGGTGACGACATTGACCGTCCTCTGATGAAGTCCAACGGCAGCTACACCTATTTTGCAGCTGACGTCGCCTATCTCGAGGACAAGCATGCGCGCGGCTTTCGCGAGCTGATTTACGTCCTCGGCGCTGACCACGGCGGCTATGTCAAGCGCCTGCAGGCGGTTGGTCGCGCCATCGGTGGTAAGGACACGGAGGTGATCGTGCTGCTCTGCCAGCTCGTCCGTCTCTTGCGCGATGGCGAGCCCGTGAAGATGTCGAAGCGCTCGGGCGATTTCGTCACGCTGCGTGAGGTGATCGATGAAGTCGGGCGCGATGCGGTGCGCTTCATGATGCTTTTCCGCAAGAATGACGCGACGCTTGATTTCGATCTCGCGAAGGTGGTCGAACAGTCTAAGGACAACCCGGTTTTCTATGTGCAGTACGCCCACGCGCGTTGCGCATCGGTCTTCCGGCAGGCGGGGGAAGCGCTGGCGGATGTGGGTATGACCGGCGAGGCCCTTGCATCCGCTGACTTTTCTCGATTGAATGATGATTCGGAAGTCGAGATTTTGCGTCGCTTGGCCCAGTATCCCCGAGTCGTGCAGGCGTCGGCTGCGTCACATGAGCCGCACCGGGTAGCGTTCTTCCTGTATGAACTGGCAAGTGCGTTTCATAGTTTATGGAATAAAGGCAAAGACTCGCCCCAATTACGATTTATTAATGCTGACGATCGAGATTTGACCACTGCAAGGCTGGGTCTAGTCCTAGCTGTTAGATCCGTCCTTGCATCTGGTCTTGCAATTCTTGGGGTTGCGGCACCAGACGAGATGCGCTAACCGCGGCTTTTATTGTGCGCGACATAATGTCGCTGAATCGCTGGCAAAGGTCGTAGGCGGCGTGCGAGTATTGGACAGGGGTAGCTCCTTCGGCTGCGCCGCGAGTTCGGACTGCGCCCATGATTGAGAGAAACAAGGCCCGCTTTGCTGAGGATCCCACGTTTGACGACCGTCCCGTGCGGCCGTCCGGGAGCAACCAGCAACCTTTCGCCGGCGATGATCCGCTGGCCGAGCTGGCACGAATCGTCGGTCAGGACGATCCCTTTCGCGGATTGCTGGCTGACGATAGGAATTTTCGCTCGCAGGGCGAGAACAATGCTGGTTCACGGTATTCACCTAAGCCACTGAACGACGACTTCGCCCCCGGTTTCGGACAGCCTGACGACCGGGCGCCGCTGCGTGGCGGCTTGCCGGGCTTCGGAGCCGATGACCGGATGGCGCCTCCGCGCGCCGACCACTACGATCCGGTCGAGCCGCCGGCATGGCTTACGCAGGCCCGCGGTGATCAGCCCGCCAGGTCTTTCGCGGCTGAATCGGATGAGGAGCCGCGGCCGGGGCATTACGACCAGTCCTACGCGCCCGAGATCGGCGCAGAGCCACGCTTTGATCCGACGACGGGAACCTATGCCTATCCTGGCTACCAGGATGGTGGTCCTGATGAATTCCAAGACGATGATGAGCGACGGTCCGATGGCCGCGAAGGCGACTATGATCAGTCGGCCTATGCTGATGAGACAATACCCGAGCGCCGTTCGCGCAAGGGGTTGATCGCCGTTTTGCTTATCCTGGGCATGGCGGGCGTTGGTGTCGCATCAGCGCTTGTGTTCAGGGGGGGATCGAGCGTCTCCAGCGATGGTCCGCCGGTGATCGCGGCTGATGATCAACCGGTCAAGGTGCAGCCCGAGAATCCGGGCGGCGTTGTCGTGCCGGATCAAAATAAGGCGATCTATGAACGCGCAGGCGATCCCATCGCCACGGAAACAAAGGTCGTCAGTCGTCAGGAGCAGCCGCTCGACGTGAATCAGGCGCTGCGCCAGGAACAGCCCTCGGCCACGGGGGCGACCGGGCCAATTGACGGTGTGCCGAATGCGCTTTCGCCATCCGGAACGAGCGAGATGGGCATGGGCGGCCCGACGGCTCCGCATCCAGCCACCGCCGTCCTGGGCGAGCCCCGGAAGGTAAAGACCGTATCCGTGCGTCCTGACGGAACGATCATGACGGATGCGCCTCAGGCGCCTCCGCCGCAGGCTGCCCGTGTTGCTGCGGCTGACCCGACGCCGGTGAACGCTACGCCGGCGACGCCGCCCCAGCGTTCCAATGAGCCGCCAGCCCAAGCGGAGGCCCAACCGGCCGTCGCGCCTCCGACTCCGCCCCGTCCACCGACACGGGCACCGCTGCGGATCACGCCGCCGGCCCAGCAGCGCGCGGCAGCGCCCGCGCCCGCTCAGCCCGAGCAGGTCGCTTCCGTCAACACCCAGGCCCCGACCGCCAGTGGCGCGGCGCCGGCCGCAACGAGCGGCGGCAGCTTCGCCGTGCAGCTCGGGGCTCCCGGCAGCGAGAAGGAAGCACGGGATCTTTTTGCGTCCCTTCAGCGTCGCTATGGCGACCTTGGTGGGTACCGTCCGCAGATCCGTCGGGCAGAGGTCAATGATCGCACGATTTACCGTCTCCGCGTCGGACCGTTTTCCCGTGAAGACGCAACCTCGCTGTGCACGCGACTTCAGGCCTCTGGCGGGCAGTGCTTCGTAGCCCGCAACTGAGTTAACGATGGTGGCGGTGAAGGATATCGCTGCCGCTTATCGGGTTGCCCAACGCTCCCCCGGGTGTCATGCCCGGGGGATTGTTGTTTCTGAGGTCAGATGGCCGGTGGTAATCTCGATTTCAGTGGCACAAGGCCGCACGAGACGAGCTTGCCCCAGGGTTGTGTCTGCGGCCCGCAGGTCGCTAGATTTCCTTCTAAGCCATCCCAACAGCTACGGTGTGCCATGATGCGCGCGATGATCGCCGGTTGTTCCGGTTTAACTTTGAACGCAGAGGAAGCGCGCTTCTATCGGGATGCGGACCCGTGGGGTTTCATCCTTTTCAAGCGCAATGTGGATACGCCAGACCAGGTGCGGGCGTTGACCGCCGCGTTGCGGGAGGCCGTTGGCCGCGCGGATGCGCCCATCCTCATCGACCAGGAGGGCGGCCGGGTGCAGCGGTTGAGGCCTCCCCACTGGCCGGATTATCCGCCGGCCCGCGCCTATGGCGAGCTCTACGAGCGGGATGAGGCCTTCGGTCGGGAGATCGCGCGGCTTGGAGCACGCCTGATTGCGCATGATCTCCTCTCTCTCGGCATCACCGCCGACTGCATGCCTGTTCTCGATATTCCGATCCCGGGGGCCAGTTCGGTGATAGGTGATCGTGCCTATGGCTCGCAGCCACGCCTCGTTGCGGATCTCGGCCGGGCAGTTGCCGACGGGTTGATGGCGGGCGGGGTGCTGCCGGTGATCAAGCACATGCCTGGGCATGGGCGAGGCGGCGTCGATAGTCACCATGAGTTGCCCGTCGTGGACGTCCCCCTGTCCGAATTGGAGATGTGCGATTTCGTGCCCTTCCGGCTTCTGTCGGACCTGCCGCTCGCGATGACAGCCCATGTGGTCTACAAGGCCATCGACGAGCGCCATCCCGCGACCACTTCAGCGGTCGTCATCAGCCGCGTTATTCGCCAAGCGATCGGGTTCGGCGGGCTTTTGATGAGTGACGATCTCTCCATGAACGCGCTCTCCGGCACGGCTGCGGAGCGCGCTCGGGCTTCCTTGAACGGGGGCTGCGATGTCGTTCTTCACTGCAACGGCGATCTCGCCGAGATGCGCCTTGTCGCCGCGGAGGTGCCGCTGCTCGCCGGAGAGCCGGAGGCACGTGCGACGGCGGCGCTGAGGGCGACTGCCGCGGGGGCGGAGCCCTTCGATCCTGTGGAAGGCATGGCTTGCCTCAATCTAGCGCTTGCGACGGCCGCGTGACGCGCTGAAGGTTAACGCTGGCACGAATCATCGCATCCGGAGCGAAATGCCGTGACTCGCGAACTCGCGTTCGAAGATGTCGCGCAACCTGAGCGCGACGATGACGATCCGGCCCTGATCGTCGATGTGGACGGATTTGAAGGTCCGCTCGACCTGCTGCTGGAACTTGCGCGGCGACAGAAAGTCGACCTGGCGCGGATCTCCATTCTGGCGCTTGCGGAGCAGTATCTCGGCTTCGTGGAAGAGGCGCGCCGTGTGCGCCTCGAGCTTGCCGCTGATTATCTCGTCATGGCGGCCTGGCTCGCCTATCTCAAATCGCGGCTGCTCCTCCCGGAGGCTCCGAAAGGAGAGGGTGATGAACCGAGCGCGGCGGATCTCGCGACGGCCCTCGCCCTTCGCCTGCGACGGCTGGAGGCCATGCGGGAGGCGGCGAAGAAGCTTGCCGAGCGTCCGCAGCTGGGGCGCGAGTTCTTCGGCCGCGGTCAACCAGAGGCCATCGGCGATGTGGCGCGTCCGCAATGGGAGGCGACGCTCTACGATCTCTTGAGCGCCTATGCCCGCCAACGGATGAAGAACGTCAATGCGCGGGTCACGCTGCGCAAGCGGTTCGTGTGGTCCTTGGTCGATGCCCGCGAGGCGCTTGAGCGGCTCGTTGGCGTCGCCACGAATTGGACACAACTGGACGATTTTCTCGTCGACTACGCCGTCGACCCCGCCATGCGCACGACCGTGCGGGCGTCCGCCTTCTCCGCGACGCTCGAGATGGTGCGCGAAGGTCTCCTCGACCTGCAGCAGGACGGAGCCTTTACGCCGCTCTGGGTGCGCCGGCGCGAGAAGGTGAGGGGCACCGCGAAGGGTGCTGTTGGCCATGTCGGAAATGATGTCGAGGGCGGCGCTTCGCCGGAAGGGCACGGCCATGGAGGCCGTGTTTCACAAGGCGAGATTCAAGAGGACGCGGCATGACGGCCGACATGGCGGCCATCGCGACTGACGACGAGGAGGCTTTTGTCTTCGCACAGGCGTTGCGCGCAGCGGAAGCCGTCCTGTTTGCATCTCGCGAGCCTGTCAGCGAGCGAGATCTTGCGGGCCGCCTTCCACCGAGCATTGACGTGCCGGCTGTGCTTGAGCGGCTGCAGGCGCATTATTCCGGTCGCGGCGTCAACCTCGTCCGCGTCGCGGGCATGTGGGCGTTCCGCACGGCGCCGGACCTCGCTGCCTCCCTGGCACGCGAGGTCGAGGAACCGCGCAAATTGTCGCGGGCTGCCCTCGAGACACTGGCTATCATCGCCTATCATCAGCCTGTCACACGCGCCGAGATAGAGGAGATCCGCGGCGTGGCGACCTCTCGTGGAACGCTCGACACGCTTCTGGAGAGTTCATGGATCCGGCTGCGTGGCCGGCGGCGGACGCCGGGGCGTCCCGTCACATACGGGACTACGGCGACCTTCCTGAGCCATTTCGGGCTTGATGCCATTGACGACCTGCCGGGGCTCGACGAGTTGAAGGGAGCCGGTTTCATCGAGGGCCGTGTGCCATCGGCCTTCAGCGTGCCCCTGCCGAGCGACAGTCCCGCCCTGACCGGGGACGAGGACCCCCTCGAGGACGGCCCGCTCGAGGATAATCTGTTCGACCGGCTTGGTGACGAGCGCGGGCTCGACGAAGACAGCGCCTGACAAGCTCGAGCGTAGGTGTTGCCGCGTGCAGCGCAAGCTTCACAGCGGTCACGCAATGGCGATGACGAAGTGCTTGTTTTCGCCGTTGCGGACGCCTAGTTTCGATGAAAGTCCAGCCTGCAGAGCGTGTAGGCATTTGTGGTGCGCCGAAGAGGTGCTCTCGGAGATTGAGTTATGGGTGGAGCTAGCATTTGGCACTGGATCGTCGTCGGCGTGATCGTGCTGCTCTTGTTCGGGCGGGGCAAGATTTCGGACATGATGGGCGACGTCGCCAAGGGCATCAAGGCCTTCAAGAAGGGCATGAGTGAGGACGAGGAGAAGGCGGCGCAGCCCTCCGCCTCTGAGCCGCCGCGTCCGCTTAGCCATCAGTCCACCACCGGCGCGACCGTCGAGGCGCCCGCTGGCGAGCGTAAGGCCGGCTAAGCACGATAATGCGCGCGGCGGCCCGGCCGCATTCAAGACTATGGTGCGATCGGATCGCCGGACGCCGTTGAGCCTGACATGTTCGATATAGGTTGGAGCGAATTACTCCTTGTCGGTGCGGTGGCGCTCGTCGTCATCGGACCCAAGGATTTGCCGCGCGCATTGAAGACGGTTGGGCAGTTTACGACCAAGCTCAAGCGCATGGCTGCGGAGTTTCAGTCCCAGTTCAACGAGGCGATGCGCGAGGCCGAACTCGACGACATCAAGCGCAGCGTTGACAGCGTGAAGGACGCAACCAAGTCGTTCAACCCGCTCCAGAAGGTACGGGACGAGCTGCAGACGGTTCGAAACGATATCCGCAATAGCGTTGAGGCAAAGCCGGTAGATACGGGTTCGCCAGAACCGGCCGAGTTCGCCCCCGGTACCGAGACGCAGCCCGGTGACACGGTTGTCGGCGGGACCTCCGACACCATCCAGGCATCGGCATCGGACAGCCTCGCGGCACCGCATCCGGACCATCCGCTGCCACCCCTTGATCTCGGTCTCGCCCAGTTACCCGCAGCGCCCGAGCCTGCGGTGGTGCTGCATGCGGCGAACTCATCCGCGAAGGCCGCCGAGCCGAGCAAGCCAGAGGCCGCCAAGGGCGTCCCGGCCCCGGCCGTGCCAGCTGCGGGCGCTGAGCCGCCAAAGCTCCCGGCGACCACCCTCGCCGCCCAGGAAGGACAGGGTGCGACGCCGAAACCTGCGGCCAAATCCAGGCGCAAGGTGCCCAACGCGGATCTAACGGACGATCGCGCCACGACCGCGCGGGCAACCAAGCCCCGAGCCGCGGTGAAACCGGCGTCCGCGATGGAGGGTGATGCGGCCGTGGTGTCGAGCGAACCCGCAAGGGGTCGCAAGGCGAAGATTGCCACCAAAGCTGCGCCCAAGGCAGACGCGCCGCCACGCGAGACCAAGACTGCCTCCAAGTCTGGGACCGCCCCCAGATCCAGGACGGGCTCAAGATCGGGATCTCAGCCTCAATCAGGGCAGGGCGGTGCATCCGCGAACGCCCCGGGGACCGAACCGTCTGCGCTTCCGGTCGCGAGCGAGTCCGTGCCGACCGGTATATCTCCTGTGGCCAAGCCTGACGTGCCGGGCGAGGGAAGCCTGACATGAGCGAGGTTCAGACCAGCGTGCCACCCGTCGAGGAGGAGCTCGACGAGGTTGAGGCCTCACGGGCGCCCTTGATCGATCATCTCATCGAGTTGCGCTCGCGTCTGATCAAGGCGCTGATCAGCTTCATCGTGATGTTCTTCCTCTGCTTCCTCTTGGCGAAGCAGATCTACAACATCCTGGTCTGGCCCTATGTGTTCGCTGCGGGGCCTGGCGCTGACGTGCGTCTGATCTACACTGCGCCGCTCGAGTACCTCTTTACCCAGATCAAGATTGCCGTATTCGGAGCGGCATTCCTGTCATTCCCCGTGGTGGCAACGCAGATCTACAAATTTGTCGCGCCGGGGCTGTACAAGAACGAGCGACAAGCCTTCCTGCCCTATCTCGTCGCCACCCCGTTCTTCTTCGTTCTGGGCGCTGCCGTGGTCTATTTCATCGCCATGCCGATGGTGATGAATTTCTCGCTCGGGCAGCAGCAGGCAGGCGGCGCGGGCCATGCGGCGATCGAGCTTCTGCCGAAGGTCAGCGAGTATCTCTCGCTGATCATGACGCTGATTTTCGCTTTCGGCATCTGCTTCCAGTTGCCGGTGATTCTCACGCTTCTGGCGCGGGCGGGGCTGATCGACAGCCAATTCCTTAAGGACAAGCGGCGCTACGCCATCGTCGGCGTGTTCATCGTGGCGGCCGTGCTGACGCCGCCGGATGTGATCAGCCAGGTAGCCCTTGCCCTGCCTACGCTCCTCCTTTACGAGCTTTCTATCGTCTCGGTCCGCATGGTCGAGAAGAAGCGGGCGGAAGCCGAGGCCGCGCGCGAAGCGGAGTGAGCCTTGCAGCAAGCACGCCGTTGAAGACCGCCCGGCGGCTGAGATAGCACAGGCCCATGCACGACATTCGCCTCATTCGCGACAACCCTGAGCCCTTCGTGACAGGGTTGATCCGCCGTGGCTCCTCCAAGGCGGAGGCGCAAGCCCTTCTTGACAGGCTTCTCGAACTCGATGACCGCCGGCGCGGGGCCATCGCTGCGGCCCAGTCGGTGCAGGAGCGGCGCAATGCGCTGTCGCGGGAGGTCGGTGAGGCCAAGAAGGCGAAGGATGAGACGCGCGCGCAGGCGTTGATGGCCGAGGTCGCTGCGTTGAAAGACAAAGCGCCTGAGCTCGAGGCCGAGGAACGGCAGGCGCTGGCGGAACTCGACCGGGAACTGGCGGCGATCCCCAACACGCCGCTCGACGAGGTGCCGACCGGCGCCGACGAGCACGACAATGTCGAGCACCATCAGCATGGCGCCAAGCGCAACTATGCCTTCGCGCCGAAGCAGCATTTCGAGATCGGCGAGGGGCTTGGCCTCATGGACTTCGAGACGGCGGCGAAGCTCTCCGGCGCGCGTTTCGTCGTGCTCAAGGGTCAGCTCGCGCGGCTGGAGCGGGCGCTCGGCCAGTTCATGCTCGATGTCCACACGGGCGAGCATGGCTACACGGAGGTCAATCCACCGCTTCTGGTGCGCGACGACGCGATGTTCGGTACGGCGCAGCTGCCGAAGTTCGAGGAAGACCAGTTCAGCGTGACAGCGGGACGGCCCGAGGCGGACAGCGCCGCGGGCAGCCACTGGCTGATCCCGACCGCGGAAGTGCCACTGACGAATCTGGTCCGTGAATCAATCCTTTCCGAGGAAGAGCTGCCAAAGCGATTCACCGCCCTCACCCCCTGTTTCCGCGCCGAGGCAGGCTCGGCCGGACGGGACACGCGCGGCATGATCCGCCAACACCAGTTCACCAAGGTCGAGCTCGTCTCCATCACCACGCCGGAGAAATCCGGCGAGGAGCATGAACGTATGCTCGCCGCTGCCGAAGAGATCCTGAAGCGCCTCGAGCTGCATTATCGGGTCGTGACGCTCTGCACCGGCGACATGGGCTTTGCCTCGCAGAAGACCTACGACATCGAGGTTTGGCTGCCCGGGCAGGACGCCTATCGCGAGATCTCGAGCTGCTCGGTCTGCGGCGACTTCCAGGCGCGGCGCATGCAGGCGCGGTTCCGTGCGGCCGGCGCCAAGCAGACGCGGCTTGTTCATACGCTCAACGGATCGGGCACGGCGGTAGGCCGTGCGCTGGTCGCTGTGCTGGAAACCTGGCAGAACGAAGATGGATCGGTCACCATCCCACCGGCGTTGCGCCCGTATATGATGGGCCAGACCACGCTGGAACGCCCGGCCTGATTGCTACGCCGGCGATTGCGATCCGGCAGTTCGCGGCTCGTGGCGAGAGGGCCCTGGCGAACGCATGATCCAAGCTGGCAAGATCAGGTAACTTTTGAGGTTTACGCTCTGGCGGTGGCACCATGCCGCGATGACCAGAGATGTCCGGACGGCGAGCATTCTCCCGTCCATGCCATTCGCAAGACAGGAACTGGAAACGCCATGCGCATCATCGTGACCAATGACGACGGCATCCATGCGCCGGGACTGAAGGTCCTGCAGAAGATCGCGCATGAGCTGTCGGACGATGTATGGACGGTGGCTCCGGAGACCGACCAGAGCGGCGTGTCCCATTCCCTGTCGCTTCATGATCCGCTTCGGCTTCGGCAGGTGGGGGATCGCGAGTTCGCGGTCAAGGGGACGCCCTCCGACTGCGTGATCATGGGTCTGCGCAAGGTGCTCGCCGACAAGGCTCCTGATCTCGTGCTATCAGGCGTCAATCGCGGGCAGAACGTCGCCGAGGACGTGATCTATTCGGGCACGATCGCCGGGGCCATGGAAGGCGCCATTCTAGGCCTGCCCGCCATCGCCATGTCGCAGGCGTTTCCGGCGGGGCAGCGCGACAAGACCCCGTGGGATTGCGCTGCCACGCATGCCGCGTCGCTTGTCAGCAAGCTTCTGGAAGACGGCCTCGACGAGGGCACGCTCGTGAACATCAACTTTCCGGCTTGTCAGCCTGAAGAGGTCAAGGGCGTGGCAGTGACCATGCAGGGGCGTCGTGGCCTCGACGTGCTCCGGCTGGATGAACGGGTGGACGGCCGCAACAATCCCTATTTCTGGCTAACGCCCACGCGCGGTACGCCGCAACTCGCCAATGGCACGGATCTGAAGGCGCTCGCCGAGCACAAGATCTCGGTGACGCCGCTGCAGCTCAATATGACCCACGAGCCTACCATGACGCGTTTTGCGCAGCTGTTCGGCTGATTCGATGCCGCAACAGGCTGCTCCCTTCACCATCCCAGGTCCGGGCGTCGATGCTGAGCGCGGCGGCCCTGTATCGGGTGCGGAGGAGACAGTCGCCTTCCTGCTGAGCCTCAGGGCGCGCGGCATCCGCGATACGACCTTGCTGCGCGCCATGGAAATGGTGCCCCGCGATCTCTTCGCGCCCCGGCGTTTCAGCGATCTGGCGCGGGCTGACGTTTCGCTGCCCCTGCCTTGCGGCCAGACAATGACCGCGCCAGCCACGATCGCCACCATGCTGCTTTCTCTTGGCGTCGAGCGCGGCCACCGCGTGCTGGAGGTAGGAACCGGTTCAGGTTATGTGGCGGCCGTGCTTGGGCATCTCGGCCGCTCGGTGGTGTCGGTCGAGCGCTTCCGGACGCTGGCGCTCGCAGCGACCGAGCGCATCGCCACGCTCGATCTCGACAATGTTGCCATCATGGCCGCTGATGGCTTGGCAATAGGAGCGGCCAATCAGGGCGAGGACGAGGATATTGGGCTATTCGACCGTATTTTGTTGAACGGGGCCCTCGACGAACCGCCGCCCCCATCGCTGACGGCGAGGCTCGCGCCAGGCGGGCGCTTGATCGGCGCGCGCACGGTGGATGGCCGGCAACAACTGCTGCGCATCACGCGAGGCGCCGAGGACACGCTCACCGAAGAGTTGGGTGTCGCAATCCGCCTCCCGCCTTTGGCGCATGGAGCTGCGAAAGCGCTTTGAAGATTGCGACGATTCGATAGCGGAAATTATCCATAACACCCCCCAAAGCAACGCTTGCTTAACCTGAATCCGTTTTTAATCAGCTTGCGGATTTGTTGCGTTGAAGTGGGTGTGTCGATGCGTGATCGTCTAGCGTCGTTGCGGCCGCGGCTGTTGTCGCGGGTGGCTATTGTAGGGCTTCTCGCGAGCGTCGCGTCCGGCTGCGGCTCGGACAGCATGCGCTTCGTTCAAAACCCCTTCTCGGACCCCTTCAAGTCGCAGGGGCAGGACGAGGTGGCAACCGGCAGCCTCGGGGGCTCCGCGCCCGTCAGTGGCTATGACGCCGGCCAGGGAGGCTACACGCCGCCTGCCCAGGTCGCCAGCGCGCCGCTTGCAGCGCCCGAATCCGCACCCCGCTCGAACGCGCCGGCAGAGGCTGTCATCGGCAGCGCCACCGGCTGGACGGCGCAGGGCGGCACCCCGTTCGTGGTCGGGTCCGGTGACACGCTGGCGGCCATCTCCGCCCGCTACAATGTTCCAGTCTCAGCCCTCGTTGCCGCCAATGGCCTGAAGGGCTCGGGCGTGGCGCCTGGTCAGCAGATCACCATCCCGGTCTATAACCCATCTGCGGCGCCGACTGTGGCTCGCCAGGTTGCCGCCGCGCCGGTCCAGCAGGCCAGCCAGTCCCTGACTGCCCAGCGCAACCAGCTCCAGTCCACGGTATCCAACGGCCGAGCAGCGGTAGGCAATCTCGCTGCGCAGCCGCAGCGTCAGGTTGCGGCGCTCGACCAGTCCGCGCGCACGCAGATCTCGAAGGTGCAGCCACCGGCCGCCCCGCGTCTCACCACCTCCACGGTGACCAAGCCCGCCACGCAGGCTGTCGAGGCCGCGAAGACGCAGGTCCTCACGCCGCCGGCAAAGACCGCGACCAAGCCTACGGCTCCTGAAACGAAACCGGCGCAGCCAGCAGCCTCGGTCGCGGCGGCGAAGCCGGCGCCTGCACAATCTCAGCCCGAGAAGCCAGCGGCTCCGCAGCAGGTCGCCGTGGCCCATCCCACAGAGCCGGAGACGACGGCGAGCATTCCGAAGGCGAGCGCTTCCGCCAATGAGTTCCGTTGGCCGGCCCGTGGCCGTGTCATTCAGGGCTTCGGTGGCCGAGGCGGCAATGAGGGCATCAACATCGCCGTGCCGGAGGGAACGCCCGTCAAGGCGGCCGAGGGCGGCACCGTCGCCTATTCCGGCAACGAACTGAAGGGCTACGGCAATCTCGTGCTGATCCGGCATGAGGACGGCTGGGTCAGCGCCTATGCCAACAATGGCGAGCTTCTCGTGAAGCGCGGCGAAAAGGTGAAGCGCGGCCAGACCATCGCCAAGTCAGGGCAGACGGGCAATGTCTCCTCGCCCCAGCTGCACTTTGAGTTGCGCAAGGGCTCGACCCCGGTCGATCCCATGAACCATCTGGCCGGTCTCTGACCCACCGCAACAATTCCGCTTCTGAAACAAGAAACCCGGCACGCGCGACGTGCCGGGTTTTTTATGACGATGTCGTTGTCGAGCGCGAACCCATCGCCATACGGCTGGAGCGCTCCCTCAGGACGGTATTACGGTCCCGATCCGGCCGGCGAGATCCTGGACGAACTGCCAGGCTGTCCGGCCAGAGCGCGCTCCGCGTGTGGTGGCCCATTCCAGCGCCTCGGCACGCAGCTTCGCCTGGTCATAGGACAGGCCGAGGTGGCTGGCATAACCAAACACCATGTCCAGGTACTCGTCTTGGCTGCATTTATGGAAGCCGAGCCAGAGCCCGAATCGGTCTGACAGGGAGACTTTTTCCTCGATCGCCTCGCCAGGATTGATGGCTGTGGAGCGTTCGTTGTCCATCATGTCCCGAGGCAGGAGGTGCCTGCGGTTTGAGGTGGCGTAGAACACGACATTATCGGGTCGCCCCTCGATGCCGCCTTCAAGCACAGCCTTAAGTGACTTGTAAGAGGTATCGTCCGTATCGAAGGACAGATCATCGCAGAAGATAATGAAGCGATGATGGGAATCGCGGATCAGGCCCATCAGGTTCGGCAGGCTCTCGATGTCCTCGCGGTGGATCTCGATGAGCTTCAACCGGCTGGCGTCGGTGGATTGCCCCGTATCCGAAAGGCGCTTGTTGGTCTCGGCGTGGACGGCCTTGACCAGCGACGATTTGCCCATGCCGCGCGCGCCCCAGAGGAGCGCGTTGTTGGCCGGAAGACCGCGGGCGAAGCGCTCGGTGTTTTCGGCGAGGGTGTCGCGCACCCGGTCGATGCCCCGCAGCAACGACATCTCCACGCGGTTCACACGCGGAACGGGCTGGAGCCGCGCCGGAGGGTGCCATACGAAAGCATCGGCGGAGGAAAGGTCGGTCGGGGCCGGCGGCGGTGGCGAAAGGCGCTCCAGGGCCTGGGCAATGCGCTCCAGCGTGAGGGCGAGCACGCTTTCGTGAAGGCCAGGATCTTCATGCTGCTGATTTTTCAACCCCATTATCAGCTTCTCCGTTTCGCTCCGCAAATCTTGACCGTTGGATATTGCCTTTCACAGGTGCGGTCCATGCTCTAAGCACACGGCTGGATTGCTTTCCATCGATCGATGGGTATAGTCCGCGCCTCATACAAACCGCACGCTTCCACCCGCCTTCAGTCGGGCCTTGTTTCGGAGGGACCTCTCGTGATCACGCCAGCCTTCGCCCAGTCCACGGCTCCTGCCGCTGGCGGGGGCGACATGCTCATTCAGTTCGTCCCGTTCATCCTCATCTTCGTCATCATGTGGTTCCTGATTCTCCGTCCTCAGCAGAAGCGGCAGAAGGCGCATCAGGAGATGATCAAGAACGTGCGCCGCGGCGATACGATCGTGACCTCGGGCGGCTTTATCGCCAAGGTGACGAAGGTGGTCGATGATGGGGAAGTCGAGGCTGAGATCGCGGATGGGGTCAAAGTGCGCGTGGTGCGTGGTATGATTTCGGATGTGCGTTCCAAGGCCGAGCCGGTCAAGAGCTGAGGCGGAGGCCGCCGCCCATGCTGCGCTATTCAAAAGCCAAGATCATCTCGATCCTCCTGTTGACGCTGCTTGGCTTCGCCTATGCGGCGCCAAACCTGTTTTCTGAGACAACGCGCGAGCGGATCGCGGCATCGGTGCCAAGCTGGATCCCCGCCTGGATCGTGCCGCATCGCGCCATGGTGCTCGGTCTTGACCTGCAAGGCGGCTCGCATGTTGTGCTGGAGGTCGACGAGAACGACCTGATCCGCACGCAGGTCAACAGCCTTCGCGACGACGTCCGCCGTATTCTCCGCGAGACGCGTATAGCGCCCCAGGGCGGTATCGTGGCGTTGCCGCGCGGCCTGCAGATGCGTGTGCCGAGCGAAGCCGATCGCCAGCGTCTGCTGGCGCGGCTCAATGAGCTGGCGCGCCCGGCGGGCAATGCCATCCTCGGCACGCCGGGGAACAGTACGATCAATGTGTCGGAAGGCGCGGACGGGCTCGTTCAGGTCACCTTGACCGACGTCGGTGTTACCGATCGGGTCCGACGCGCGGTAGACCAGACCATCGAGGTGCTTCGGCGCCGCGTCGATGCGCTGGGCACGACCGAGCCGAATATCCAGCGCGAGGGCGCCGGCCGCGTGCTGGTGCAGGTGCCGGGCCTACAGGATCCCCAGCGCCTTAAGGAAATTCTTGGCCGGACGGCAAAGCTGCAATTCCGCTTCATCGCGGAAGGCGGCGCGAATCCGGCCGACGTGGACATGATCCCGTCGCGTGACAATGCCGGTCAGCCGGTGCCTGTCGAGCGGCGGGTCATTGTCGAGGGCGAGGATCTGACCGATGCCCAGCCCGCCTTTGATTCGCAGACATCGCAGCCAATCGTGAACTTCCGCTTCAACCTTCGCGGGGCGCAGCGGTTCGGCCAAGCCACGTCGGAAGGTGTCGGGCGGCTCCTGGCCATCGTTCTTGATAATGAGGTGATCTCGGCGCCCCGCATCCAGACCCCGATCACGGGCGGTCAGGGCCAGATCTCAGGCAGCTTCAGCGTGCAGCAGGCCAATGATCTGGCAGTGCTGCTGCGTGCCGGTGCCCTGCCGGCCAAGCTCACGATCGTCGAGGAGCGCACGGTGGGACCTGGCCTCGGGCAGGACTCGATCGAGGCCGGGACCATGGCGATCTACGTCGCGACGATCTTCGTGGCGTTGTTCATGCTGGCGACGTACGGCCTGTTCGGCATTTTCGCGAACATCGCCCTGCTGGTCCATGTGGTCTTCATCCTGGCCCTGATGTCATTGCTTGGCGCGACGCTTACATTGCCGGGCATCGCGGGCATCGTGCTGACCATCGGCACCGCAGTCGATTCCAACGTGCTGATCTATGAGCGTATCAGGGAGGAGGCCCATGGCGGCCGGTCGATCATCTCGGCGATCGATGCGGGCTTCACCCGGGCCTTCGCGACGATCTTCGATTCCAATTCCACGATGTTGATCGCCGCCTTGATCCTGTTCTTCCTGGGATCAGGACCCGTGCGCGGCTTTGCTGTCGTCTTTATCCTCGGTATTTTGACCACGGTGATCACCGCGGTGACCATGACGCGCATGATGATCGCGTTGTGGTACCGCGTCGCCAGGCCGAAACAACTGCCGTTCTGAACCGGAGCTTTTCGCGCGTGCGCCTGATCCGCATCGTCCCCGACAACACAAAGTTCCGCTTCGTCCGCTTTCGGCGCGTCACGATCCCGTTTTCGGCTGCGATATCGGTTATCACCGTTATCCTTGCCCTGACGATCGGGCTGAACTTCGGCATCGACTTCAAAGGCGGTACTCTCGTCGAGATCCAGGCCCGCTCGGGCAAGGCCGATGTCGGCGCCATCCGCGAGGCGGCCGAGGGCTTCGGCTTCGGCACGCCGGAGGTGCAGGAGTTCGGCAATGCCGGCGGTGTGTCAATTCGCTTCCCCATTCAGGAGGGCGGCGAAGAGGCACAGGGAACGGTGGTCCAGAAGACGCGTGATGTGTTCGAGAAGGACTATGAGTTCCGTCGGGTCGAGACGGTCGGGCCCCGCGTTTCGGGTGAGCTGGTGCAATCCGGCACGCTCGGCGTCGTGCTCGCCATCATCGCGGTGCTTGCCTATCTCTGGTTCCGCTTCGAGCTCACCTTTGCCATCGGCGCCATCATCGGCACGATGCACGACATCCTTCTGACGGTCGGGTTCTTCGTCATCACGCAGATCGAGTTCAATATGACCTCGATAGCCGCGATTCTGACCATCGTGGGCTATTCGTTGAACGAAACAGTCGTGGTGTTCGACCGGACGCGCGAACTTCTGCGGCGATACAAGACCATGCCTATCGAGGAGCTGCTCGACCTGTCCGTGAATTCTACCCTCTCGCGCACCTCGATGACCGCGACCACGACGATTCTCTCGCTGGTCGCGCTGGTGGTGGTCGGCGGAGAGGCCATTCAGGGCTTTGCGCAGGTCATGCTGTTCGGCGTCTTCGTCTGCACCTATTCCGCAATGTATGTCTCCACGCCTGTGCTGATCTATCTCGGCATGCGCAGTGCGCGCGCGCCAGCTCCGGCGGCTCCGGCGCCCGCATCCGACAGCAAGAAGGCGCCGCGCCCGGCATCCTGACGGAGAGTGTAATGGCCGAGAGCCGACGTTACGACGGTTTCGTTCCCGGCCGCTTCAAGCTCGACGCCTACGGCAACGGCGGTTTCCGCTTCGCCGAGATGTCACACCGCGGCTCCATCCTGACCTTGCCGTCCGGCATCAAAGCCTGGGAGGTCACGGATGCGGATGAGCTTCGGATCGACCATTTCGCGCCGGTCATCGCCGAGGCGGCGGATATCGAACTCCTGTTGATAGGTACGGGCTCGGACATGGTTCCGCTGGCACCCGCTATCCGGCAGGCCCTCAGCGAGGCGGGCCTTAAAGTCGACGTCATGCAGACTGGGGCCGCGGCCCGCACCTACAACGTACTGCTCGCCGAAGACCGTCATGTCGCGGCCGCGCTGATCGCGGTAAGCTAGACATGATGGCCGACTGGGCTGGCCCGGGCGACGAAACTACCCTGGCGCCAGCGTTTTCCCATTGCGAGCAACTCGTCCGCGACAACGATATCGATCGCTTCCTCGCAGGCCTGTTCATTCCGGCCGACAAGAGGCGCTATTGCTTCGCGCTCTACGCTTTCAGCCATGAAATCGCGCGCGTCAGGGAATTGGTGAACTCACCACTGCCGGGGGAGCTTCGCTACCAGTGGTGGCGGGATGCACTTGGTGAGGAGGAGGCGCGCGGCGATGTCGCCGCCCATCCTGTCGTTGCTGCCCTGCTTGCGACCGTCGCGCGCTTCCGACTACCGCAGCAGGCCCTTCTTGATCTGATCGATGCGCGGATCTTCGACCTCTATGACGATCCGATGGGGCCGACCAGCGATCTCGAGGGCTACAGCGGGGAGACCAGCTCGGCGCTGCTGCGGCTCGCTTCGCTGATCTTGGCCGATGGCGGCGACGCGGGCGCGGCCGATGCCGCCGGGCACCTCGGTGTGGCTCAGGCGGTGACCGGTTTACTCAGGGCCTTGCCCTGGCATCTCAGGCGCGGTCAGGTCTATGTACCGGCGGATATCCTGGCGGAAGCCGGGATGGCGGCATCGGAGCTCTTGGCCGGCGAGCGGACGCCGGGCCTTGGGAGGGTCATCGCAGCCATGCGCGGTCTAGCGGAACGGCACTATCGCGCCGGCCTCGATGGGCTCGCTCAAGTGCCGGCGCGCGTCCGGCCGGTTTATCTGCCGGCGATGCTTGTACCAGCTTATCTCAGGGAATTTGAGCGGCGCGACTATGACCCGTATCGGTCGATCGTCGACCTCCCGCAATGGCGCAAACAATGGCTGCTGTGGCGCGCTTCGCGGCGGTTGCGCTAGAACTTAGCTGA
Source organism: Chelatococcus sp. YT9 (assembly GCF_018398315.1). Taxonomy (NCBI): domain Bacteria; kingdom Pseudomonadati; phylum Pseudomonadota; class Alphaproteobacteria; order Hyphomicrobiales; family Chelatococcaceae; genus Chelatococcus; species Chelatococcus sp. YT9. The sequence goes on along the minus strand of NZ_JAHBRW010000001.1, from coordinate 65,465 downwards.
TCTCATACCGAGCCACCTAGTCATTCCGAGGCGAGCCGATAGCCCAAACCCGGAATCGACGAGCACGACGGCAAGCCGGAAACCCTCTGAGTCGGCGTGTCTTCTTGTCCCGTGCCTATGGGTCCGGCTCCTCGCTCACTGGAGGACCCGGAATGACGGCGGGAGTGGCTCAAGACGCGGCGCATTCTAAATTTCGCCGCTGATCGATCAGATCGCGGCCACCGCAGGTTCCGGCAACGTCGCTCGCCAGCGCGCAAAATCAGCCCTTGCCCTGTCGGTCAACGCCTTCTTTTTGGCGACGGCCTTGGCGGGGCCGCGCAGGCGTTTGCCGTCGGGGCTCTTGATCGCGCCTTCGAGTGGCGGGAACAGGCCGAAATTGACGTTCATCGGCTGGAAGGACTGCGGTCCAGCGTCGATTGCCGCGATGTGCCCGCCGGTTATGTGGTTGATGAGGGCGCCGAGGGCGGTCGTCGCCGGCGGCATTGTGATCTCGCCGCCCCCCTCGCGCTCAGCCGCCGCAAGCCGACCGGCGATCAGCCCGATGGCTGCGCTCTCCACATACCCTTCGCAGCCGGTGATCTGCCCGGCAAATCGCAGGCGTGGCAGGGCCTTCAGGCGCAGGCGCGGATCGAGAAGCTTAGGGGAGTTGAGGAAGGTGTTCCGGTGCAGCCCTCCGAGACGCGCGAATTCCGCGCGCTCCAGGCCGGGGATCATGCGCAGCACATCCACCTGCGCGCCGTGGCGGAGCTTCGTCTGGAAGCCCACCATGTTGAAAAGCGTGCCAAGGGCATTGTCCTGCCGCAACTGCACGATGGCATAGGGTTTTTCGTCGGGGTTGCGCGGGTTGGTGAGGCCAACCGGCTTCATGGGCCCGTGCCGCAGCGTTTCACGTCCGCGCGCGGCCATGACCTCGATCGGCAGGCAACCATTGAAGTAGGGGGTATCCTTCTCCCATTCGCGGAAGTCGCTGGTTTCACCTGCGAGCAAGGCATCAACGAAGGCCTCGTATTCCTCGCGGGTCATGGGGCAATTGAGATAGTCGGCTCCCGTGCCGCCCGGACCGGCCTTGTCATAGCGCGATTGCGCCCAGGCGATGTCCATATTGATGGAATCGCGATGGATGATGGGGGCGATGGCATCGAAGAACGCGAGTTCCCCCTCGCCGGTGAGCGCCCTGATGGCATCCGCCAGGGACGGAGAGGTGAGGGGACCTGTGGCGATGATGGTTTCGCCCCAGTCCTCCGGCGGCAGTCCGGAGACCTCTGCCCGGGCGATGTGGACATTCGGGTGGTTCGCGAGAGCGGCGGTGACAGCGGCGGAAAAGCCTTCACGGTCGACGGCCAATGCGCCTCCGGCCGGCACCTGGTGACGGTCTGCCATTGTCATGATGAGCGAGGACAGCCCACGCATCTCCTGATGGAGAAGGCCGACAGCGTTCGTTTCGGCGTCGTCGGAGCGGAAGGAGTTGGAGCAGACGAGCTCCGCCAGGCCCTCGCCCTTGTGGGCGGGCGTCGCCGTGGTCGGCCGCATCTCATGGAGAATGACGCGTTGGCCCGACTGGGCGATCTGCCAGGCGGCTTCGGAGCCGGCGAGGCCACCGCCGATGATGTGAGTTGGTTGAAGCGTCATGCCGCCCTATGTGTCGGGTGGCTTGGCCATCGTCAAGATTTGTTCAGTCGTTCGAGCGTTATATGGAGGACATTGCAACCGCCGCTGCGCACTGCCAGCACCGCGGCGCGGGCCGGATCCGCCTCGGCTAAGAGCGTGACCTCTCCCAAGCGGTGCATGCCGGCCTCGATCTTCATGTGATCACCAGCCGCTGTCTCGACGACCACCAGGCGGGATGGGATGAGCGTGCGCCTGCCAGCTTCATCGACAGCGTATATCTTTGTCATGGTCGTTCTCCGTAACATCAGCCGGGCTTTGTCGGCGGCAGCGACAAACAGCGATGTCACGGCTTATTGAAGGCGCGCTGGGAGCATCCGGCGCGTTCGTAGTCTCAAAACACGAACGCCCGCCAAACGGGCGGGCGTTACGAGCCAGGATCTTGTGAGTGATCCCGACGATCAGGCGCCGACCTTCGTGTGCTTGCGCGCAATGAAGGGGATATCCCAACGGGACAGGCCGAGATCGTTGAGTTCGCGGTCCGACAGACGAGAAAGCTCGCGGACGGTGTCGCGGTAGCGCAGGTAGCTGCGGATCTTAGCGAGGATATGCGTGACGATCATTTTAATCTCCTGACGGCGAGGGGCTTAGCGGATGCTGCCGATCTCGCCTTGTTGCGATGCAGCATATAGGCCTTTGCCTCGATTTCAGGCAGGGGAGATTCTGTATGACAGTCATGCGTGGGGAGCATGACGAAGGCGTCAGCAGGGTAAGGATTTAGTTACATTTGGGTCGAAATTCCGCAAAAACGGCGAAATCGCGGCACGGAGCTATTCCGCAGCCGCTTGTTTGCGTGTGCGAAGTGGGCGCCTCTCGAGGACCTCTGCCAGAAATTTGCCCGTATGACTGCTCGAAGATTTGGCAATCGTCTCCGGCGTTCCCTGCGCCACAATGGTGCCGCCGCCGTCGCCGCCTTCAGGCCCCATGTCGATGACCCAGTCGGCCGTCTTGATGACCTCGAGGTTGTGCTCGATCACGATGACGGTGTTGCCCTGCTCGACGAGCTCATGGAGGACCTCCATCAGCTTCGCCACATCGTGGAAATGCAGGCCGGTGGTCGGTTCGTCGAGGATATAGAGAGTCCGTCCGGTAGCGCGCTTCGACAGTTCCTTGGACAGCTTCACCCGTTGCGCCTCGCCGCCCGACAGTGTGGTCGCCTGCTGCCCAACCTTGATGTAGCCAAGGCCGACGCGCGACAGCGTTTCCATCTTGTCGCGGATTGCCGGCACGGCATGGAACAGGTCGCGGGCCTCGTCGACCGTCATATCGAGCACGTCGGCTATGGAGCGCTGGCGGTACTTCACCTCCAGCGTCTCGCGGTCATAACGCTTGCCCTTGCAGACGTCGCAGGTGACGTAGACGTCGGGCAGGAAGTGCATCTCGATCTTGATGACGCCGTCGCCCTGGCAGGCTTCACAGCGTCCGCCCTTGACGTTGAAGGAGAAACGTCCCGGCTGATAACCGCGCGCCTTGGCTTCGGGCAGGCCGGCAAACCATTCGCGGATCGGCGTGAACGCGCCGGTATAGGTCGCCGGGTTCGACCGTGGCGTGCGGCCGATCGGCGACTGGTCGATGTCGATGACCTTGTCGAGATGTTCCAAGCCCTCGATGGCCTCGAACGGCGTGGGATGCTCAAGAGCGTTATTCAACCGCCGCGCCACGGCCTTGTAGAGCGTGTCGATGACGAGCGTCGACTTGCCGCCTCCGGACACACCCGTGACACAGGTGAAGGTGCCGAGCGGAAATGAAGCGGTCACGTCCTTGAGGTTGTTGCCGCGCGCTCCGGTAATGGTGAGCTCGCGCCCTTTCTGCGGCTTGCGGCGCTTCGCCGGCAGCGGCACGCCGAGTTCGCCGGTGAGATAGCGGCCAGTCAGAGAGGCTGGATTGGCGAGGATTTCGTCGGGCGTACCCTGCGCGACGATCTCGCCGCCATGGATGCCCGCACCCGGCCCGACATCGACCACATAATCGGCCGTCAGGATGGCGTCTTCATCGTGTTCGACGACGATGACCGTGTTGCCGAGGTCACGTAGCCGCTTCAGGGTCTGCAGCAGCCGCTCGTTGTCGCGCTGGTGCAGGCCGATCGACGGTTCATCGAGCACGTAGAGCACGCCCGTGAGCCCCGAGCCGATCTGGCTCGCCAGACGGATGCGCTGGCTCTCGCCGCCCGAGAGGGTGCCGGAGGCTCGCGCCAGGGTGAGATAGTCGAGGCCGACGTCCAGCAGAAACACCAGACGGTCGCGGATCTCCTTGAGGATACGACCGGCGATCTCGTTCTGCTTGGCGTTGAGCTGATCAGGAACGGCATCGAACCAGTCCCGGGCAGCGCGCACGGACAGTTGCGCCACCTCGCTGATGTGATGACGGCCCACTTTGACCGCGAGCGCTTCCGGTTTGAGCCGGTGCCCCCCGCAGGCCGCGCAGGGCGTCTCGCTCATGAAGCGGCCGATCTCCTCGCGTGCCCAGTCGCTTTCGGTTTCTTTCCAGCGGCGTTCGAGGTTTGAGATCACGCCCTCGAAGGGCTTGTTGACCTCGTAGGCGCGCAGTCCGTCCTCGTAAGAGAAGCGCACCGAGGTCGAGCCGCTGCCGTAAAGGATGACGTCCCGCGCCTTGTCCGGAAGCTCGCTCCACGGCTTCGTGACGGAGAAACCATAGTGGCGCGCCAGTGCGTCGAGCGTCTGGCCGTAATAGGGCGACGTCGAGCGCGCCCAAGGAGCGATCGCGCCGCCGCGCAATGTCAGTGTATGATCCGGCACCACGAGGTCGGGATCGATCCGCATCTCATGCCCGAGCCCGTCGCAGACCGGGCAGGCGCCGTAGGGATTGTTGAAGGAGAAAAGCCGCGGCTCGATCTCCGGGATCGTGAAACCGGACACCGGGCAGGCGAATTTCGACGAGAGCACATCGCGGCGTGGACTGCCTTTGGCGTCTGTTTCATCGGCAAATTCGATAACCGCGATGCCTTCGGCGAGCTCCAGCGCCGTCTCCAGCGACTCCGCGAGGCGCGCGGCGATATCGGGGCGAACGACGACGCGATCAACCACCACATCGATGTCGTGCTTCAGCTTTTTGTCGAGATTGGGTGCGTCGGCGATCTCGTAATAGGTCCCGTCGATCTTCACGCGCTGGAAGCCGCGCTTCATGAAGTCCGCAAGTTCCTTGCGATACTCGCCCTTGCGGCCTCGCACCACCGGCGCGAGCAGGTAGAGGCGCGTCTTTTCCGGCAAGGCCAGGATGCGGTCGACCATCTGGCTGACGGTCTGGCTCTCGATGGGCAGGCCGGTGGCCGGGGAATAAGGCACGCCGGCGCGCGCCCAGAGAAGGCGCATGTAGTCATAGATTTCAGTGACGGTGCCGACGGTCGAGCGCGGGTTTTTCGACGTGGTCTTCTGCTCGATGGAGATCGCGGGCGACAGACCGTCGATCTCGTCGACGTCCGGCTTCTGCATCATCTCGAGGAACTGCCGAGCGTAGGCTGAAAGCGATTCGACGTACCGCCGCTGGCCCTCTGCGTAGATCGTGTCAAAAGCGAGTGAGGATTTGCCCGACCCGGAAAGGCCCGTGAAGACGACCAGCTTGTCTCGCGGAACCGCGAGGTCGACGTTCTTGAGATTGTGCTCCCGCGCTCCGCGAATGGTGAGCATGCGCGTCGGGCCGTCATGACGGAGGCGCTTGCTTTCGGGCAGCATGACTGCAGACCTCGCGACGGAGATCCCCGCGACGGATGTCTCGGCCGCGGGTTCCTTCGCGGTCCGTGCCTTGGCGGCCGGCGCCTCGGGAGCCAGTGACTTGGCCGCCGCGGAAACGGTGGCTGCGGGATTCTTCTTCGATTTCTGAGCCATGGCTCTCAACGGACAAGTGGGATCGACAGGAGCGGACGGCGCCTGGAGCGCTGAACGACGAACGACTTGAAGAATGAGCCCGTTCTTCTCGCATGGCTTGTCGCTTGCGGGAAGGACGAGATCGTAACCCCGTATTCAAGGGCAGGTTCGGGCAACTACATGGGCCTTCCACTCCATTTATGCCAGTGGCTGCGTATCTGACGGGAAATCCCCGGACACGGGCGCTGCGGTCAGGCACGCTGGTTGGGCCGATCACGGGTTAGCCTCCGCAATCCCCACATCCTGCCGACCAGGATCTCACCGGAGCGCCCATGCCGACGCTACGGCTCCGTTCCCGGACTGGTCGATGAGTTTTTCTGGCTCACGGAGAGTTGCAGACTTTGGATATTCTGTCTAGAACAGAAAGGGAACATTTTATCGCGCCGCGGTTCGGGCGTGTTGCGGGTTGTCATCACGGCTGCCATTGCATGTGGACAAGCCGGTGCCTTCGGGCGACGGCAGCGGGGATGATCGGCTAGTGTCCGGACCAAGTGTAGGCTTTGGAATTTGCTGAGCCAAATCCCGGTGCCCACGTCAGGAGAGCCTGGGTAGCTCTTATGCGCCCGATTGGTTTCCGACTGTGTGGCTGCGTTCGTGATTAGTTGGTTCGGCTTGGCCGTGGAGGTCCGTGATGGCAGGCAGCGTCAATAAGGTTATTCTGGTGGGGAATCTCGGGCGCGACCCCGAGACTCGTCGGCTCGGCTCGGGCGACCCCGTCGTCAACCTGCGCATCGCCACCTCGGAGACTTGGCGTGACAAGGCCACCGGTGAGCGCCGGGAGCGCACGGAATGGCATAGTGTAGTGATCTTCAACGAAAATCTCGCGAAGATCGCCGAGCAATATCTGCGCAAGGGATCGAAGGTTTACCTCGAGGGGCAGCTGCAGACCCGCAAATGGCAGGACAAAGATGGTCAGGAGCGCTACACGACGGAGATCGTGCTGCAGCGCTTTCGCGGCGAGCTCACGATTCTCGACAGCCGCGGCGGCGAAGGCGGTGGGGCCATTGAGGACGACAGCTATGGGGGCTCGCGTGGAGGCGACTTTGGTCGGGCCTCGCCCATGGAGCAGCGCTCCCCGGACCGGCGCCCGGCCGCGAGCGGCGGTTCAAAATACGCCAGTGACCTTGACGACGATATTCCGTTCTAGCCCAACAACACGCATCGATAGCCCGCGACGTCATCTGGGACGAGCGCGGGCTCGCGCCGGGATCCGGTAACGGTACGGCCCAAGGGGCCCACCTTCCGTTACACGGCGCCGTCCTGTTGGAGCGGTAACGTCCGGATGAGGCCGCATTACATCCGCGCCAAGAGCGTGAATGTCGATAGGCCTTATGTCCCGCCTGTTTCGATGACCTCGAAGGCCAGGAATTTCGTGGTCTGCGCCTCGTTGAAATTGTCGTCGGAGACGATCACCAGCGTGCGGTTGCCGTTATTCAGCCGGGGGCCGAAATCCATGCCCTCGAAGTTGTCGAGCGCTGTGCCGAGGGTGGCAAGATCCAGGACCAGCGTTTTCGCGAGCGGCACCCAGCTTGCGCCGGAAAGAGCGTCGATGGCGGAAACGTCGGTCGCATTCCGCCGGTCCGCACGGTAAAGACGGATATCGTTTCCTTTGCCCGCGCTGTAGCCGCGTTCCATGACGAGCAGGGATCCTTCGTCGAGAGCGAGAATGTCGGAGACGCCATTGTCTGCGAAGCCGCCGGGCTTGGCAGGGGCCATGCGGATCGGATCCGTGACATAGACCCATTCGGGGCCGGCCTGTCCGGATACCATGTTGAAGGTGGAAACACGTACAGGGCTGGTTTCAGTCAGTGAGGCCTTAGGGCCGTCCTCAACCAGCGCATTCTCCAGCGCCGCGATCAATGTTCCCGCGTCCGGGGTCAGCGCCAGTCCTTCAAAGGCGAGATTGTTGCGCGGCCCGCGTTTGCCATCGGTGCTGACGCGGTAGCGGGCAGGCAGCGGGATCTCGCGCAGATGGTGCCCGTCAGCGGTGCTGGCCCGCAGCACGGGGTCGATCCCGGCGGTCGCGTCCCCTTCGCTCGTCCAGTAGAGCGCGCCACTTCCCGGATCGAGGCGCAGCGCCTCCGGGTCGACACGTCGTGTCGGGAATGGCTTCCCATCGGCGTCACGAAGGGGCACGGCCTGGTCGATTGTCACCGCGCGAAAGCCCGAGGCGTCATAGTCGAGCGTCAGCTTGTAGAAGCGAGCGGGCGCCTTCTCCGAGCGATCGTCACTGAGAGCGATCCAGCGTCCGCTGGCTGCGTCGAAAGCGAGCCCGGAGAGCCCGCCGACCCGCGTTCCGTCCACGTCGAGAGGAGCTCGAATGCTCTTCTCGCCGATGAAGCGTAGCGTCAGGGTGCCGGACATGTTTTCGGCGGCGAGAGCCGCAGGGATGAAGCTGGCCAGAACGGCAGCCGGAAGAAGGAGGCATGATCTCAACATAGCTGTTCCTCCGGGCCCGTTCCCAGCGACCTTGGCACATTGACGAGCGCGACCGTAGGCCGATCCGGCGACGGTCCGGTGACAGCCCAGGAAGCCTCGCGATGTGCTTCAAGCGGCTTTTCCAGGCGACGAACCTCCACGAAAAATGCGTCGCGAATCATCGAAATCGGTGGCTGGGCGTCGCGAGAGCGGCGCGTGGATGCAGACCGAATTACCCGCAATGGATAAGATATTGATATATATCGATAATTAAATCGTGAACAGGGGGCCTCAATGCTGGCTTTTCACGGACGGATGCGCTAGAGCTTGGTACTGGTAAAGTGCATCCCTTTTTTCGATGAGATCGCTCATGAACTCGTTGAATCAGGTGCGTTTCCCCATCATGCGGACGGGGCACGGCCGCTGGGCTGGGGCCTGAATGGAATGGCTATCGTGGCATAGGCTGCCCCTCATTGCGGACGGGATCCGTTCGGGACGCTCCAAAAGCCCCTTCCTGAGATTTTTGTTGGAATTCTCTCTTGGCAGATGATGACGAGAAGATCGGCGGCGACATCGCTCTGGTGTCGATCTCCGATGAGATGAAGCGCAGCTATCTCGATTACGCCATGAGCGTGATCGTGAGCCGCGCCTTGCCGGATGTGCGCGACGGACTCAAGCCGGTGCACCGCCGCATCCTCTATTCCATGTACGAAAACGGCTATACGCCCGACAAACCTTATCGCAAGTCGGCGCGCGTGGTCGGTGATGTGATCGGTAAATATCACCCGCACGGTGACCAGTCGATCTATGACGCGCTGGTGCGCATGGCGCAGGACTTTTCCATGCGCCTGCCGCTTTTGGACGGGCAGGGGAACTTCGGCTCTGTCGATGCCGACCCGCCGGCGGCCATGCGCTACACCGAGGTGCGTCTCGCCAAGCCCGCAATGGCGCTGCTGGACGATCTCGACAAAGATACGGTCAATTTCCAGGACAACTACGACAACAGCGAGCGCGAGCCAACGGTCCTGCCGGCAGGCTTCCCGAACCTCCTGGTGAATGGCGCGGGCGGCATCGCCGTTGGCATGGCGACCAACATCCCGCCGCATAATCTCGGCGAGGTGGTCGATGCATGCTTCGCCTATATCGAGGATCCGGAGATAAGCCTTGAGGCGCTGACCGAGATCATCCCGGGGCCGGACTTCCCGACGGCTGCGACCATCCTCGGGCGCGGCGGCATCCGCTCGGCCTATTCGACCGGCCGCGGTTCGATCATCATGCGTGCTCGCGCCTCTGTCGAGCAGATCCGGAAGGATCGCGAGGCGATCATCGTCACCGAAATTCCCTATCAGGTGAACAAGGCGGCGCTGATCGAGAAGATTGCGGATCTTGTCCGCGAGAAACGGATCGAGGGCATCGCCGACCTGCGCGACGAGTCCGATCGCGACGGTATGCGCATCGTGATCGAGCTGAAGCGCGACGCGGTGGCCGATGTGGTTCTGAACCAGCTCTACCGTTTCACCGCGCTGCAGACGAGCTTCGGCGCCAATATGGTGGCGCTGAACGGCGGCCGGCCGGAACTCCTCAACCTCTACGACATGATCCGCGCTTTCGTGGATTTCCGCGAGGAGGTTGTTTCCCGGCGCACGAAATATCTGCTCAACAAGGCCCGCGATCGCGCCCATATCTTGGTCGGCCTCGGCATCGCGGTCGCCAATATCGACGAGATCATCCAGCTTATCCGCTCGTCAGCCGACACCAATTCTGCCCGTGAAGCGCTGATGGCGCGCCACTGGCCTGCGCATGATGTCGCTGCTCTGATCGCCCTCATCGACGATCCGAACCATCGTGTCGCCGAGGATGGCACCTACCGGCTGTCGGAGACCCAGGCAAGGGCGATCCTCGACCTGCCGCTGCGGCGCCTCACGGCTCTCGGCCGTGATGAGATCGCTGACGAATTGAACAAACTGGCGATCGAGATCGCCGACTATCTCGATATCCTGCGCTCCCGCACGCGCATCCTAGGCATCGTGCGGGATGAACTCGCCGCCATCAAGGATGCCTTCGCCACTCCCCGGCGCACCGAGATTCTCGACTGGGATTCGGATGTCGACGATGAGGATCTGATCCAGCGCGAGGACATGGTCGTCACCGTGAGCCACGCCGGCTACATCAAGCGCGTGCCGCTCTCGACCTATCGCGCCCAGCGGCGCGGCGGCAAGGGCCGCTCCGGCATGCAGACGCGCGACGAGGATTTCGTCACGCGCCTGTTCGTCGCCAACACCCACACGCCGGTGCTGTTCTTCTCCTCCCGCGGCCAGGTCTACAAGGAAAAGGTGTGGCGCCTGCCGCTCGCGGCGCCGAACGCCCGCGGCAAGGCGCTCGTCAACATGCTGCCGCTGGTGGAAGGCGAACGCATCACGACCATCATGCCGCTGCCGGAGGATGAGGCCAGCTGGGCGACGCTGGATGTGATGTTCGCGACGGCTTCCGGCGGCGTGCGCCGCAACAAGCTGTCGGACTTCGTCCAGGTCAATCGCGCCGGCAAGATCGCCATGAAGCTCGACGAGGGCGACTCCATCGTCGATGTGGGCATCTGTACGGAGACGGACGATGTTCTGCTGACGACGGCCAAGGGCCAGTGCATCCGCTTCGAGACGACGGACGTGCGTGTCTTTAAGGGACGCGACTCCACCGGCGTGCGTGGCATCGCGCTCGCTGCCGGCGACCGGGTGATCTCCATGGCGATCCTGCGCCATGTGGAGGCCTCCGCCGACGAGCGTTCGGCCTATCTCAAGCTGGCGGGTGCCGCGCGCCGTGCCGCCAATGGCGAAGCTGCCAACGGCGACGCGGCCGAGGCCCAGGTCGACACCGATGCCGAGGAGACAAGCGGTGCGCTTGAGCTCGGGCAGGAGCGCTACGCAGCCATGGGCGCGGCGGAGCAGTTCGTGCTCACCTTGTCCGAAAACGGCTATGGCAAGCGTTCCTCGGCTTATGAATATCGCGTCACCGGCCGTGGCGGCAAAGGCATCGTGGCGATGGCGGTCAACAATCGCAACGGCGCGCTGGTGGAATCCTTCCCCGTCGAGGACAACGACCAGATCATGCTCGTCACCAATGGCGGCCAACTGATCCGCGTGCCGGTGGATGGCATTCGTATCGTCGGCCGTTCGAGTCAGGGCGTGATCGTCTTTAACACCGCTGACGATGAGAAGGTGGTTTCTGTCGAGCACATCAGCGACGACGGCAGCGAGGATGGCGCGGACATTGACGACGCCGATGGAGGGGACGCTGATGAATAGGCAGTCTCGCTGAATATTCGATCTTCCGGCAACATGAGAAGCCCCGGCGATTGCCGGGGCTTTTTACTGGAACACGGCAGAGCGCGATGGAAGGCCGGATGATGAAAAATACACTAATATCAATATATTAATTCGATTCATTGCAGTGTTTAATGAGCGTCTTGTGACCCATAGTTGTCGTTGTCGGTTCCCGCCACAATGTGGATCTAAGGCGCTGTCCGCAGCTCTAGCGCGGCCGCGGCATGGCCCGTCGGCTCGGGCAACGCCGCTGTCATATTGAAGCTTGAAGCCGTTATGGCAGGATGGCGCGAATTTCCGTTCCACTGCTTTGGGCCGCCCATGTCGATCTCAGCTCCGACCTATGATGATGTTGCCCGCGCGTCCGAGCGCATTGCGAACATCGCGCATCGCACGCCTGTTCTGCGCTCGCGCACGGCAGATGAGAGGGTGGGAGGATCGCTGTTCTTCAAGGCGGAAAATCTCCAGCGCGTCGGCGCCTTTAAATTCCGGGGCGCCTATAACGCCCTCGCGGCGCTCGATGAGGACCAGAAGACGCGCGGCGTGGTGGCGTTCTCCTCTGGCAACCACGCCCAGGCGGTGGCATTGGCCGGGCAGCTTCTCCGCGTGCCTACCGTCATCATCATGCCGGAGGATGCGCCGGCCATAAAAGTCGCCGCAACACGCGGCTACGGTGGCGAAGTAGTCTTCTATGACCGCTATAGCGAGGACCGCGCGGCGATCGGGCAACGAATCGCAGGCGAGCGCGGCCTGGCCCTGATCCCTCCCTTCGATCATCCGGAGATCATTGCCGGCCAGGGCACGGCGACCAAGGAACTCATCGAGGAGGTGGGCGACCTGGACCTCCTGCTCGTGCCGCTCGGCGGCGGCGGGCTGCTATCGGGGTCAGTGCTGGCCGCGAAGGCTCTGTCTCCGCAGTGCCAGGTCATTGGCGTCGAGCCTGCGGCCGGCGATGACGGCGCGCGCTCTTTCCGCGAGGGGCGGATCGTCACGATCGATGTCCCGAAGACATTGGCCGACGGTGCGCAGACGACGGCGCTCGGGAATATCACCTTTTCGATCATCCAGGATCTTGTGGATGACGTCGTAACGGTGGCCGACGCAGCGCTCGTCGATGCCATGCGTTTCTTCGCCGAGCGCATGAAGATGGTCGTGGAGCCTACAGGCTGCCTCGCCGCTGCAGCTGCCTTCAACAGCGTGGTGCCGATCAAGGGGCAGCGGGTCGGCATCGTTCTCAGTGGCGGCAATGTCGATCTTGCCACTTTCGCGCGTTTGCTGACACCGGCCTGATGGGTCTTGATTAGCAGGCGAGAGCGTATATCCCTGCTGGCGCAGTTCTCGATGACTTATGCGGCGGCTTGCCGCCCGGGATTGCATCACAGTGATCAGGGCGTTTCGCGATAATGGCGGCGGAGATGCTCAGGGTCCCTATTTGCAGGAGTTGAGCGCGCGATGCCCCATTGGCTCTTCAAGTCTGAACCGTCCACCTGGTCGTGGCAGCAGCAATGTGAAGCCGGCGAGAAGGGAACCCATTGGAATGGCGTCCGCAATCATGGCGCCAAGCTGAACCTGATGGCGATGAAAATTGGCGACCGGGGCTTCTTCTATCACTCGAACGAGGGGAAGGAGATCGTTGGCATCGTCGAGGTGATCAAGGAATATTATCCCGATCACACAGATGCTTCCGGCAGGTTTGGAATGGTTGACGTGAAAGCGGTGGAGGCGTTGCCGCAGGCCGTGACGCTGGAGGTAATCAAGGCCGATCCGGCTCTCAAGGACATGGTCTTGGTCAACAACTCGCGCCTGTCCGTGCAGCCGGTGACGGACGCGGAATGGGAGCATATTCTGCGCATGGGCGGACTCAAAGGGTAGTCTGGGCAGTTGCCGATCGCGCGGAAGCGCTGACAGTCGATAGGCATGACCGGCTTGTCCCGGCTATCCCGCTCGATGAAGCCCAGCCTCTCGATCAGGAGCATTGGCAGAAGTCGGGAAGAGAGAGGGGATCTGCCGTCTCTGATTGAGCGAAAAGCGCTCTAGCGCCTTCGGGCGTGAGCGAGGCCGATGCATTTCTGGCGGCCGGATCACCACGCAACGGCAGGAGGTTAGGCGATGCCCGTTGAGGCCGAACGCGTGCGGGAACTGGCGCTGAGCTTCCCGCTTTCCCGTGAGGCGCCGCATATGGATCGGGCGGCCTTTCGCACCCCGCGCAAGACCTTCGCGACATTGAGCGCCAGCGCGAACGATCTCAACCTGATGTTCGATCCGGATCTTCGTGATTTCTACTGCGAACAGGAGCCCGGCGTGTTCACCCCCGTGCCGGGCGGTTGGGGGCGAATGGGGATCACGCGGTGCGACCTGCGCACAGTGGATGAGGCAACCTTGATTTCGGCGCTGCAGGCCGCCTATAGGCTTGCCGCGCCCAAGCCCCGACGCCGATAGGCGGGAGCACCCAGTCGGCGCCGCGATATCGGGTGCTGGCTTCCACGGCTACGGTCGGTGACCGTCCGCGATTCAATCGGCTTCAAGCCGCTCGCGGAAACCGAGCAGCTTGTGGCGGTCGGCCTCGTCAATTTTCGGGAAGTCGATGCCGAGCTTGGAGAGTTCGGTGACCACGGCGGCCATCACGGCGAGCCGGGTGAACCACTTGTTGTCAGCGGGGATGACATACCAGGGCGCGAAGTTGGTGGCGGTCGCCCGGATTGCTTCCTCATAGGCGTGCATATAGGCCTTCCAGTAGGTCCGCTCGTCGACATCCTTGCTCTCAAACTTCCAGTTCTTGGAGGGATCGTCGATGCGTTGAAGGAGGCGCTTTTTCTGCTCCTTCTCGGAGACATTGAGAAAGAATTTCAGGATGAGCATGCCATTGCGAGCAAGATAGCGCTCGTGGTGACGGATATCCTTCAGCCGGTCGTCCCAGATCGATTTGGTGACGAGTTGCGGGGGCAGGTTTTGCTTGTCGAGCATTTCCTGGTGGACCCTGACGACGAGCACCTCCTCGTAATACGAGCGGTTGAAAATGCCGATGCGGCCGCGCTCCGGCAGCCGCTGATGCGTACGCCATAGGAAATCGTGGTCCAGTTCCTCGGACGAGGGAGCCTTGAAAGCATGCACCTGGCATCCCTGCGGGTTGATGCCCGACATCACATGTTTGATGGTGCCGTCCTTGCCGGCTGCGTCCATCGCCTGGAAAACGAGCAGGACTGACCAGTGGTTGTCGGCGAAGAGACGCTCCTGGATCGCGCTCAGCGCCGCGACGCCTTTGTCGAGAAGATCGCGGGCGTGATCCTTCTCCAGATCAAGGCCGCCAGTATCGCCCGGATCATGATCCTTCATTCTGAACGTATCGCCATCCGTAATGCGATAGGGGAGGAGCATGTCCTTAAGGAACGCGAAGTCGATAGCCGGGAGCACCCTCGGGGCTTCCTTATCGCTGTTGTTTCTTTTCACGCCATTTCCTGTTTGGTTGTTGGCCTCCATCACAGCATTTCCCTGGCTTGGCGCAGCCAGCCCAAACGCTGGCAGGGTCTCGCGGTTGATGGCATGTCCGTCGCGGATTCTTCAGACAATCGGGACATCCGGTAATCTCACGCGATCTGGTCGACGAGGCCATCATAGCGAGATGGCGGCACGCGCGATACCGCGTCTGAAATCCTGAGGAAGCCTCCGCGCTTGCAGTCCTCCGGCTGCCCTTGTAAGCCTTTTGGCCCAAGGTCAGCCTGAATGACGACGAGGACCATGCCGCGCTCCGCCGCTCTCTATACCGGGTCGTTCGATCCGGTGACCAACGGTCATCTCGACGTCGTGCGTCAAGCCTGCCGTTTCGTGGACCGGCTGGTGATCGCCATCGGCATCCACCCCGGCAAGACGCCGCTGTTCTCGGCTGACGAGCGCGCCGAGATGCTGAAGGACGTGTGCGGCCCGGTGGGTAAGGCTGCGAGCTGCGCGATCGAGATCGTCACCTTCGATGATCTTGCTGTCGCCGCCGCACGCCGCGTGGGCGCCTCGATCATGGTGCGCGGCCTCCGCGACGGTACGGACCTGAATTATGAAATGCAGATGGCGGGCATGAACGATGCCATGGCGCCCGACGTCGGCACGGTTTTCCTGCCGGCGTCCCCGGACGTCCGCCCTATCACCGCCACCTTGGTGCGTCAGATCGCTGCCATGAAGGGTGACGTCTCGTCCTTCGTGCCGGCTCCCGTCGTGGAGCGGCTCAAGGCCAAATTCGCCGGCGGTTAGAGGTCGGCGTTCTCACCGTTCTCTTGGAGATTATCTCATGAAGCGTTCGACGAATGCGGTTGCGTCTTTCTCTTACCGCGCCCGGCTGCGCGCTATCGCCGGCGCCGCGGCCTGCGCGCTGGCCCTCTCCGTGCTGCCGGCAACGGCCCAGACGGCCAAGCCGCATCAGGTCTTCCTTGACACCAAGGATGGACGCGTCGTCATCCAGCTCCGTCCGGACCTTGCGCCCAAGCATGTCGCGCAGATCGAGGCGTTGACGAAGCGCGGCTTCTATGACGGCATCGTGTTCCACCGCGTCATCGACGGCTTCATGGCGCAGACGGGTGATCCGACCGGCACCGGCATGGGCGGCTCCGATCTCCCGAACATACCGGCGGAATTCACGAAGACGCCTTTCAAGCGTGGCACGGTCGGCATGGCGCGGTCGCAGAACCCGAACTCCGCTAATTCTCAGTTCTTCATCACTTTTGCCGATGCCGACTTCCTCAATGGGCAGTACACGGTCGTTGGCGAGGTGGTGTCCGGCATGGATGTCGTCGACAAGATCAAGAAGGGATCAAAGGCCGACAACGGCGCGGTCACCAACCCTGACAAGATCGTCAAGATGCAGATGGCCACAGGCGCGAAGTAGGCGTGAGGCGCGCCTCAGCGCCATATCGCCGCCCAGCGCGAGATGGGGATGATCACATTCGGCCCTGTCCCTCGGCGGCAATCGTGCCTATATCGTCCACTTTGATCAGCGTGGCTGCTGTGAACCGGCGACCGCTGGTCGCAATCGTGCAGCCGCATCGGTAGAAATCCCGACCCAAGAAGGAACGCTCCATGGCACCGTCTCCTGAGAACACGCTTATCCTCGATACGACCAAGGGCAAGGTCGTCATCGAGTTCCTGCCGGAGCTCGCGCCCAATCATGTGGCCCGCATCAAGGAGCTGGCCTCGTCCGGCTTCTACGACGGCATCGTCTTCCACCGTGTGATCGACGGCTTCATGGCGCAGGTCGGCTGCCCGCACGGGACCGGGACCGGCGGTTCGGACCTGCCCGACCTGAAGCAGGAGTTCAACGCCGAGCCGCATGTGCGCGGCATCTGCTCGATGGCCCGCACGCAGAACCCGAACTCGGCCAATTCGCAGTTCTTCATCTGCTTCTCGGATGCCCGCTTCCTCGATAAGCAATACACGGTCTGGGGCCGCGTCATCGAGGGTATGGAGAACGTCGACAAGCTGAAGCGGGGAGAGCCTGTGCGCGATCCCGACAGCATCGTCACAGCACGCGTCGGCGCCTGAACGAGTCTTCGGAACCCGGCGATGCGCGTCGATCTGTTCGATTTTGAATTGCCGGAGGACCGCATTGCCACCCGGCCCGTGAGGCCGCGCGACGCCGCGCGGCTTCTCGTCGTCGGTGGCCCGGGTGCCGCCCTCGCGGATCGCGTCGTCCGGGATCTGCCGGATCTGCTCGCGCCGGGCGATACGCTCGTCCTCAACAATACGCGCGTCATTCCAGCCCGACTCGTGGGTATACGGCGAAGGGGAGACGCGTCGGCCCGTATCGAGGCGATGCTGCACAAGCGCGAAGCGAGTGATCGCTGGCGCGCCTTCGTGCGTCCGGCTAAACGCCTGGCCATCGGGGATGTCGTCCGCTTTGGCGAGGAAACGGAGGGTGCTTGCCTCCTGGCCGGGCTCGACGCCACCGTGAGCGAGAAGAGCGAGGGCGGCGAGGTCGTGCTGAAGTTCGCTCTGGGCGGGCCTATTCTCGACGAGAACATCGCCAGCCTCGGCCATATTCCGCTGCCGCCCTATATCGCCTCGAAGCGTCCCGACGATGCCGAGGATCGCGTGGATTATCAGACAGTCTATGCGGCCGAGGAAGGCGCGGTCGCTGCGCCGACGGCGGGATTGCATTTCACCGATGAGCTCTTCGCGCGGCTGGCGGCACGCGGCATCGACCGGCAATTCGTGACGTTGCACGTGGGGGCGGGCACGTTCCTGCCGGTGAAGGCCGATGATACGGCCGAACATCGTATGCATGCCGAATGGGGTTCGGTGAGGGCCGAGACGGCGGCTGCCTTGAATGAGACACGTCAACGCGGCGGCCGTATCGTCGCTGTGGGCACGACCTCTCTACGCTTGCTGGAAAGCGCGACCACTCCGGACGGAGAGGTGCTGCCCTGGGCCGGCGATACCGACATTTTCATCACGCCGGGCTACCGTTTCCGGGCGGTCGATGTGCTGATGACGAATTTCCATCTGCCACGCTCCACGCTGTTCATGCTCGTCTCGGCATTCGCGGGGCTTGAGCGCATGCAGCAGGCTTATGCCCATGCGATCGCCGATGGCTATCGTTTCTACTCCTATGGCGATGGGAGCCTGTTGTTTCGACAGTACATTCCCGATCCGGAGACCTCCCGATGAGCGACAGCTTCACCTTCTCCGTGACCGGGGCTGATGGAACCGCCCGCACGGGTGAGATCCGCATGCCGCGTGGCGTCATCCGCACGCCCGCCTTCATGCCCGTAGGCACGGCTGCGACCGTCAAGGCGATGTATCCCGAGCAGGTCAAGGCACTGGGTGCCGATGTGGTGCTCGGCAACACCTACCATCTGATGCTCCGGCCCGGCGCGGAGCGCGTCGCGGAGCTCGGCGGCCTCCACAAGTTCATGAACTGGCCCTATCCAATCCTCACGGATTCAGGCGGGTTCCAGGTCATGTCGCTCGCCAAACTGCGCAAGATCGACGAGAACGGCGTGACCTTCCAGTCGCATGTGGATGGTGCTACCCACCTTCTGACGCCTGAGCGATCGATCGAAATCCAGGGGCTTCTCGGTTCGGACATCCAGATGCAGCTCGACGAGTGCGTGAAGCTGCCGGCCTCCCCTCAGGAGACCGAACGCGCCATGCGTCTCAGCCTGCGCTGGGCGGAGCGTTGTCAGCGCGCCTTCGGCGATCAGCCCGGCAAGGCGCTGTTCGGCATCGTGCAGGGCGGCGAGGACAGGGCGCTACGCATAGAGAGCACGCGCGCTCTGGTCGACATGGATTTCAAGGGTTATGCCATCGGCGGGCTGGCGGTCGGCGAGCCACAGGCCACTATGCTCGCCATGATCGAGACGGTCATTCCCTATCTCCCCACCACGAAGCCTCGCTACCTCATGGGCGTCGGCACGCCGGATGACCTCGTAGCGGCCGTGACGCGTGGCATCGACATGTTCGATTGCGTGATGCCGACCCGCGCGGGACGCCATGGTCTCGCCTATACGCGTTTCGGCAAGGTCAACCTGAAGAATGCGCGACATGCAGATGATCCCGCACCACTCGATCCCACATCGAGCTGCCCGGCGGCCAACAGCTATAGCCGCGCCTATCTCCATCATCTCGTCAAATCGGGCGAGATCCTGGGCATGATGCTCCTGACATGGGCCAATCTCGCCTATTATCAGGACCTTATGGCGAGCTTGCGGAAGGCTATTCTCGACAACACGCTCGCCGACGTCGCCGCAGCCATCCGCGCGGATTGGGCGATGGGCGCAGGCAGTCAGGATGATGACGCCGATCAGGCCTCATAGGAGGGCAGGCGAACGGTCACTACATTCGCGACGCCCCAGCGACCTTTCTTGTCGCGTTCCATGACAAAGAAGGCGAGCCATGGTTCACCGCGCGCGTCCACCAGCCGCAGAAGTTGGGTGAGGCCGTAGGAGGTCTGCTGGATATCGTCGAATGATACGATCTGCGGATTGATGATGACGGGAAACTGTTCCCGGACCATGGTCATGAAGCTGTTGCTGTCCGTAAAGCGGGCCTTGAGCTTTGGCGATACGATCGCAAAGGCCGCTGTCGCATCTTCCTTCTTCAAGGCATCCATCTGTTGAGAAATCGTGAGTCGAACGGCCGTGACCTCCGTGCGATCCAAGGCCACGGCTGGCGAGACGCCAAGAGCAATCATCGAAGCCAATAGCAGGGCACGCATACCAAGCGATCCTTTCGTCGTATTCACCGGCCGGCTCGATCCCCACGGCCGGATTTTCGTGAGGATCGTTAACAATCGGGACACGACAACAACGGCCCCGCAGCGCTCCCGGTTCCATCCAGGACTTACACTTCGGTAACCATGCCGTTAAAAGGATCGTGAAGTTTCTACGCTACCACGTCTGGATGGCGGCTCAGGGCTTCGCCTCGCATCTGTCCACAGGAACTAGCCGAGCGCGCCGCCGAGATCGGCCTTTGCCCGGCTCGCCCACATGAAGTCAGGCGCCTTGGCCTGCAGGGCAGCCACATGCTCGCGGTCATCTATGAGACGGCCGATGGCCGCGGACAGAGCTTCGGCGGTAGCGTGCGCCGCAACCTCACCCGCTTCTCCGAAACCGACCTGTTCCGGGAGGGCGCCAACCGGCGTCACGATGGAAGGGGTCCCCAGCGCAAGCCCCTCCGGTATGATGGCGGACTGGCTCGCTTCCACATAGGGGCAAACCAGGACGTCCGCGGCCGCGATCAACCCTTGCAAGTCAGGTTGTGAAAGCCATTCCGTGCGCAGAGTGACCTGAGGCAAACTTTTGAAGGCCTCGTCCGCGTAGGACTTGTCGGGGCCGCTGCCGGCAATCGTCAGCCGCCAGTCGTCGCGCGCCTTGAGGGGTTCCAGCGCCGCGCGCAGCAGGCTGAGGCCCTTGTAGGCGATCAGCCGACCGACGAAGAGCAGTTGCAGGGGATGGTCAGCCGGCGTTGCGCGCGGGGGCGAGGAAGGCCGCAGGGCATCGGCGTAGAACGCGTTTATCGGGACAATCCGCAGCTTGTCCTTGACGCTCCGGTGATTGGCGAGAACGTCAGCACCGACAGCCTCGGACAGCGCGAGCACGCGGTCGGCCCCGGCGACTAGCCGCTTCTGGGTGCTTTCCTGCCAGAGGCGGGCGTAGTCGCCGGGGTGCGGGGTATCGTCATGGACGACATAGGTCACGCGGGTGCCCCGTGGCACGAGATGCACCAGCGGCCAGGCGAAGGCGAAGTTCATCGGGATGACGACGCGGCGCGGCTTCAGCCGCTTCATGTCGCGGCGAAAGCGCGCTGTCATGGCCAACACCGCTTGGGCCTTGGCGGGGTACGAGCCGGCGACGCGTGGGTCCGGCTCGACGACGAGCGGCAGGCCACTGGCGCGCGCCGCCTCCAACTCCTCGCTGGTTTCCGAGAAAGACAACAGGAGCTTTTCGTCAGGGCGCGCCTCGGCGAGCCATCGCGCGAATTTGAGGGCGAAGACGGGGCCCCCGCCGCGCCGGCCCCAAAACCAGACGAAGGTATCGACGGGTCCCGGCATGGTCATGCGTCGCCGCGCAGCTGCTGGAGAAACCTCTCGGTATTGTAGAGTTCAGCGATCCGCTCGCGCGCGGCGACCGCCCGCGTTGCCAGCGCCACCGGGGAGCGTCTGATGTAGCGCAGGACATCGGCAGCTGCATCGATATCCGGGTCAGCCCAGCGCGCGCCGGGCAGCGCATAGAGACCCGAAGTATCCTCCACGGGAACGAGTTCGTAGGGAATGGGAAATCCGCAGCTGTCATCGACGAATTCGGTCGGCGCCGACCAGTCCGTGACGGCAACGGGAACGCCGAGCCGCATAGCTTCCGCAATCGGCAGGCCGAAGCCTTCGGAGCGGTGCAGGGACAGGTAAAGATCCAGATTGGCGAGCCAGGTGAGGCTCGCCTCACGCGACAGGTCGCCGGTGACGAGTTCAAAACGTGGCCCGAGGCGCTGAGCAACCTCCCGCAGTTTCGCGGCGACGTCGGGGGAGGCGGAGGGATCGCGCACCTTCAGGGATAACGTCGTTTCCGGCTTGGCCGAGAAGGCCTTCTCGAAGGCCGCTACCACGGCGAGCGGGTTCTTTCGGGCCGTTGTCGAGCCGAAATCGCAGGCAAAGCCGACGCGGAAATGGCGACCGGGCAGGGGATGGCTGGTGCGGGTGATCTCAGGCAAGGGCTCGGCGGTGAGCGGATGAACGATCTGGCGTACTGGCTGACCGAGGGTCGCGGCAATGGCCGTGCAACCGAACTGCGAGGTGGAGACGACCTCATGCAGCAACTTGGCGTCCCGCTTCCAGAAGTCCGGCGCACGCTCCAGTTCCCAGAACCAGCAGCCGATGACGCGCTTGCCGGCAAGTGCCCGCTTGCCGATAGCCCTGAGCGCGTGGCCCGTCGTGGGGGGCACGCCGAAGAGGAGGACGGTGCCCGGCCCCTCTGGCAGAGGCGGGCTCTCGATGGGAGGCAGAGCGAGCGGTTGTCGGAGCGCGGCGGTGACATCGGCCGCGAAGACCGGCTCGCCGCTTGCCTTCAGAGCGTCCAGAGCGAGGCGCGCAGCCTGGCCGAGGCCGGTGGGTGAACGCAGAACCCCTGCCACGATCCAGGGCGCGGTGGCCTGCCGGGGCGCGGCCGGATCTGGGCGCGGGCTGATGAGCGCTGCAAGGCGCGCATAAGCAGCTTGGCGGGGACCTTTGGGCAAGCGGCGCCAGATCGCATGGCTGACGGCGTATAAGTTCATGATTTCCATGTCGGTGAGCGCGGAGAAGCGCTGTCCGGCTATAGGCCAAACTTGAGTTGCCATCAATGTTGGTATAGTCCGCTCGGGACCGCATTTCGAAGCAGTCTAAACGTCCGTTGGGCGCCGTGCCTTAACGCGACCATGATCGCATGGAATGCCCGCGTTTTCTGAGAAGGATCGAGGCGAATGGCAAAACGGGCACTGGTTACGGGGATCACGGGACAGGACGGGGCTTATCTCGCGAAACTGCTTCTCGAGAAGGGCTATCATGTCGTCGGCTCGATGCGCCGGACCACAGTGGCGTCTCCCCTGCGCCTCATCGAGCTCGGCATCGCTGATTCCGTCGAGCTGTGCGACATCGACCTCTTCGAATATAGCAATATCGCCCGTGCCCTCGAACGGGTGAAGCCGGATGAGATCTACAATCTCGCAGCCCAGAGCTTCGTCGGCCTGTCGTTCGAACAACCGCTCTATACGAGCGAGATCGATGGCATCGGCGTTGCCCGGCTTCTCGAAGCCATCCGCTCGGTGGTCCCGACGGCCCGCTTCTATCAGGCCTCGACCTCCGAGATGTTCGGCAAGGTCCAGGAGACGCCGCAGCGGGAAATCACCCCCTTCTACCCGCGCAGCCCCTATGCGGTGGCCAAGCTCTACGCTCACTGGATGACGGTGAACTATCGCGAGAGCTACGGCCTGCACGCCACCTCCGGCATTCTCTTCAACCATGAGTCGCCGCTGCGTGGCCGCGAGTTCGTGACCCGCAAGATCACGCATGGGCTTGCCCGCATCAAGGCGGGCGAGATCGACCGCATCGAGCTTGGCAACCTCGATTCCCAGCGCGACTGGGGTTTTGCGGGCGACTACGTCGACGGCATGTGGCGCATGCTGCAGGAGGACGAGGCTCTCGACTATGTGCTCGCCACCGGCCGCACGACCTCTGTGCGTGCCTTCGTGGAGCAAGCTGCGCAGGCGGCCGGCTTCAATCTGGCCTGGCGCGGAGCCGGCATTGAAGAAGAGGGCTTCGATACCGCAACCGGGAAGGTTATCATTGCCGTCAGCCCGCGCTTCTTCCGCCCAGCGGAAGTGGACCTGCTCATCGGCAACCCCGAGCGCGCCAAGACCAATCTCGGCTGGGAAGCCAAGACGAGCCTGCAGGACCTCGTCACGATGATGGTCGAGGCCGACATGCGCCGCGTGCGCGACGGCAAGGCCGGAATCTGAGGCAACGCGCCGCCGAGCTGGCGATCGTCAAGGCGAGCGTCATCGTTCGCCTCCGGGATCGTGCGAGACGATCGGACTTGGATGGGATAGGTCCCATCCAGGTTGTTGCCTCCCCATCGCTATTTCCAAGTCGAGCGAGTCCGCGGCTGACGGATTTGCTCGTCTGGTGGTGCTTTCGCGCCCTGGCCTGAGCATTTGCAAGGCGGTGTATGAGGCGGGCTGCCTCTTGTGGCCGCTCAGTCGTCTGCCGAGCCGTCGAATTTTCTTTGATAATTCATCACGGCCTTGAGCTTCGCGGCTCTTTCGCGGCCGAACACGCGTTCCACAGCTGCATCGGCGCGCGCGGTGAGATGGCGATAGGCCATGCTGGAGCGTCGCTCCTCGGTCATCTCCGTAATGGCCAGCAATTGCTCGACATAGCTGTCGGGGCTGTGATGTCTTGCCAGATGCTTGAAACCATTCAGGCCCGTTTGTGTGTAGGCGAAGCGGTCTCTGGCGAGCGTCGCGAGCACACGGTCAAGGTCAGCCGCTTCCGTGTCCTGCTCGATCTTGATGACAGTCCCGTCGGGGAGATCGCCATACCAACCTGTATTCGTGACAACGGAGGGCGCGCCGGCTGCCCAGATGCGCATCTGGCTGCCGGATGCTTCCCCGATCGACGGGTAGCGGAGATTGAAGACGAGGTCAGCCCGCGCGATCGCGCTATCCAGGATGGGTTCCGCGACAAAGCCGACGATCGATACGAGATCATCCAGCCGCTGCCTGCGGATTTCTGCCCGGACCGCGTCGGGATCCCACAGCTCGCCGAAGATCCGAAGGCGGAAGGGATGCTTGTCCCGAAAGCGAGCGAGTGCTCCCAATATGCTGAAGAGGCGGCGTTGCGGACCGATATAGCCGAATTGCACGAACTCCAGGACGCCCGATGTTCTAGATTTCGACGGCGGGTTCGGCGGAGCCTGAAAGGCGAGGGGCAGCCTCAGCGCGCCAACACCGCGGGCCGCAACGGCTTCCTCGACGGCGCGCGTATGGCAGACGACAGCCAGCGAGGCATCCGCGAGATAATCGATGAACGGGTACTGGCGTGCCAAATCGTCGATATGCGGCTTGCCTCTGTCCATATGCTGTTTGGCAGCGAGCAGGCCCTCGGCGCCATACCGTTGCTCGACGAGGGCAAGGTAGGCCGCAGGATCCTGCCGGCGAACCATGTAATCCCAGTACATGGAGTGGTGATAGCTCAACTCGTGCGCCACGAGCACGCCTGGCACCTTGAACATGACCTCGCGGATCGCCGCGTGGAAGCGCCCGTCGTTACCCATGTTGTAGAAGATGAGGTTGCTTTTGTTCAGCTTGCCCAGGTCTATACTGCGCGGATCATACACAATGACTTCCGCATGACGCGCAAGGGCGGGGTCCGACCCGGGTTGGTCGGTCCAGAGCCGCACGTCGGCATGAGTCGAAAGGGCGGGCAGGATGCGCGCGGAAAAATGGGCAATATCACTGCGTGCGGGCGGCAGCGGCGAAAACCAATCCACCAAGGGGCGAGCAGGTCGAGCGGGCATCACGCTTCCCGGAGCTCGGGCGAGGCCATGAAGGCTTCGAAGGTTCCCCGCTTGAGCGGAAGCAGCACGGAGTTCGTCGTATCGAGGATATCGAACCATCCATGCCCGAGATGGAACAGCCGGATGCTCGCCGCGCCCTCATAACGCTCGGGCTCTTCTCCCAGGCGCAGGCGGACATTGAGGGTTTCGCCCGGGCCGACGCTACGAGGCAGGGCTAGCCTCACGAACTCCTGCGAGAGCTCACCATCGTCATTGAGCCAGCGGACCTCGAGCTGCACGGGCTCGAGACCATCGTGGAGCCACGAGATAGGGCTCTTGTTCGTCAGCGCGACCTCCACATCCGCATCGGTCGGGCGGCGGCGGGTCGCCAAAATTCCTCCGCGGTACCGCCGCGGATCAGAGCTGTAGAGCTCGAGCGGCGCCTCGGAAGCACGCAGGTTGCGGGTGCCGCGGTAGAGGGTCGTCTCGCCCAGAAGAACCGGGTTGCGGCGCCAGGCCATCAGCACGTCAGCAGTCTTGGCTTCGACGGTCTGATCATAGACGTCCGCGGTACACAGGCGGTCCGTGTCAAAGCCCGCTTTGCGCATCAACAGCTCCACCTCGTGCGGTGTCCATTCCCGTTGATGGCGTCCATGGACTCCCATCAGCGGCATGAAGATGCCGAATGAATAGGGTGAATGACCGTTGAGGAGACGCGCGGCGGCCTGATGCGAGGTGATATTGGGTGTCGTCACCAGAACCTGCCCGCCGGGGCGTGTGACGCGCGCGATTTCTTCGGCGAAGAAGGCCGGATTAACCGGCAGATGTTCAAGGATTTCCATCGCCAGGACGACATCGAAGCTGGCGTCGGGGAACGGCAGCCGCTCCCGTTCGACGTTGCATTTCACACGATGCACGTCGAAGTCGGAAACCCCGCGAACCCTGGACTTGATGGTGTAGTGCATGGGTGCCGCGGAACCGCGCTCCTCGACGGCCGATATCCACACGTCGGGCGCATAGCGCTTCAGCAGCGCACCAAAGACGTATGGTTCCGAGGCTCCGATATCCAGGACGCGCATGCCCGGTTTCAGATCCAGCATGGCGAGCGATGTCAGATACCTGACGAAGTGGCGCTGGTAATATATTACCGCATCTGGTGTATTAAAGGCCTCATCGAGGTCAAAAACCCTGCTGAGTTCGGAGATGGTGTTGATCCCGGTTTTCGCGATGACAGGCGCGATGTCGGGAAGCACCGCGTTAGCGACGACTGCGCTTGGGGTTGGCCTGTGCACAACGGGAGACGCGTCGATGGAAGCGGTTGCCTCCGGGTGCTCATTCGTGAGCTGAGCGATCACGTTCTGCCATGAGATGCCCATCGATTGATAGCGATCCCAAGCCGCCGAACCCATCCGTTCTGCTTGAGCAGGGTCCTCCCAGATCTCGTCCATTGCCGCGGCGAGCGAGGTTGGATCGGATGCAGTAACAAAACCGCTCACGCCGTCTTCGACAAATTCAAGCGGACCGCCTGAATCCACGCAGGTCACCACCGCCTTGCGCGATAGCATCGCCTCGAGGGTCACATAACCATAGTCTTCATCGCGTGGTGGGTAGACGACCGCCCGGGCGCGGGCATAGGCATCGACCATGCCTTCGTCATCGATTGCGCCGCGCCAGATCACGCGATCGGCGACCCCAAGCTTTACGGCAAGCTCATGAAGCTCCCGCTCCTGCTGGGGATTATCGGCAGCCCCGGCAAACATCACCTTGACCGGCGCACGCGTCCGCGCCAGGGCCTCGACAACGAGGGACTGGCGTTTCGGCAGGGAAAGTCGGCTCGGGAAATAGAGATAGTCCTCATAGCCGCGGCAATCATGACGCTCCGCGAGTGGCGGGGGATGATAGAGCGCGGTGGACGGCACGCCGTTATAACGCAGCAGCCGCTTGGTGACGTTCTCCGAGATCGTGAAAACGGCCTTGGCGCGCCGCATGGCCAAGTTATCGGCCTGCCTTATCGCGTCGCGCGCCAGTTTGCCGTCCTCATGGAAAAGGAGGTCGCCATGGCCGGAATCCCATTCGTCATACGCGCCGCGGTACTGGTGCAGCAGCCACATGACCATATTGGGATGTTGGCCGAGATAGGCAGGAAATTTAAGGCCGATGGAAAGGTCCACCGGCACGGCATTGTAATTGCTGAAATCGGTCAGCGTTGCCGCAACCATGTGATCCAGCAGCGTCGACGGCGGATACCATTTGAAGGGCAGCGAGACGATCTCGGCATTATGGCCGTAGAGACGCAGCTGGTCGCGGAGCCTGTCGGCGAGCAATTCCGCACCGCCGCGAACGAATGGCACCTGCGCCGTGATGATCGCGATGCGCATGGCCTCAGACCCCCGGCTTGCGGGCGAGTACGGCGTAGTCGCGCGGGCCAAAGAGCATGCGCGCCACGTCCTGGGGCAGGCTGCCATCGCGCAGATACCGATCGCGCCAGGGATGGGGGTGGAGCGGTCGGATTTTCACGGGCGTGAAACCAATCACTTCCATCAGGCAGGTAGTAAGCTCGGGCGGCAGCGGTTTGATATGGGTCGGGTCGAGATGGAAGCTGAAAGCGCCGACCAAAAGGCTCTCGGGATTGGGCGTCTCGAAAAGCGCCAGGCCACCTGGCGCCAAGACCCGCATGACCTCAGACGCAAACTGCGTCAACACCGCAAAGGGAAGATGCTCGATCAGGTGAAAGGCGGAAATCATGGGTACCGACGCGGGGGGCTGTTCCTTCAGCCAGGCGAGGGCATCGGCGTTCAGCACGGGTAGCCCATGCGCACGCGCGCTGGCGAGCTGCGCTTCGTTGTTGTCGACACCGAGGCAGCGGATCCCTGCCCGCGACAGCACCTCAAGCCATTCGCCTCGACCGCAGCCGAGATCCACCACGGGGCCATTGGTGCCGACCGCGGCAACCGTTTCCTGTGCTTCCGGCAGAAAGACGGAAACGCGCTCGCGGATGTCTTCACGGGAGCCGCGGAAGCGATCCTCGAAGGTGGCGTAGAATGTCGTCAGGAGCGGATCCGGCGTGGCCTCGGCCTTATCCCGGAAATCAGATCGCGAGGTGCTGGCCGGCAACTTCCGCACGTCTTCGAGCAGGAGAGAGAGACGATGGGCGAGCTCCGTATACGAACGCCGGGACGCTCCCCACTCGTGGTCGCCCCGATCCATGACGTCGGCAACGCGCTGCTCCAGTCCCTGCATCCGCATGTCCAGCCGCTGCACCGTTTGGCCGACGGTTCCCTGGATGCTTGCGTCCGAGCGGGCCTGCAATTCGGCGAAGCGCTGATCGATGAGTCGCGGATCGACGACTGAGCGGATCTCGTTCTCGATGACTGACCGCATATCCCGAATTTCGTACTCGACACGGGTCAGGCGCTCGGCGATATCGGCCATGTCATGGCCGAGCCGGGGCAATTCGATGCGAGCCGCCCGCGCGAGCGCGACGGGCGCGGTGGCCATCTGGTATGTACGCCGAATGAGGGGGCCGAAGAATGGAATGCGTGCGACGCCAATCTTAAGTTTCAAGAGTAGGGACACGTATTGCTACCTCGACTCCGCTCGATACTGACAATGGATCCGCGATCGGACAGCAGGTCCATATCCGGCGCCACATCCTGGATATGATCAGCTTACCGTTCCACCTATGGCGCCTATTGGTCTAGCTATATGAGTGCGCTTGGCTAGGCAACGCCCGATATGAGCCTTGTCACTCGGGCAGGCCGGCATGTTTACCCTGCTTTGACACTGTTTTGTTAAGAACCTTCTTTTGCGCCGCCGCGACAGGAAAATCGAGATACCCATGGTTGTTTCAGTATGCGTGGATGTGACACCGGTGCGATCACGCCTTACCGGAATTGGTCACTATACGCTTGAGGTCGTCAAGGCGATTTTTGATATTTCCCGCAATGGATTACCGTACGGCAGTAATAATGGAGAGGTAAGAGTTGACGTATTCGATGGCTTCCGGGTGATGTCCATCGAGGAATTCGTTTCCTTTTCAAAGGCCCGCGACGGCGGAAACGCGCAATATTGGGGCGATAGGCTCCATAAGCATTTAGGTATCAAGGCCCGCGCCGCATTTGAGCGGTATGGTGGAGCGGTGGCGCGACGCTACCACGGCCGCCTCCGCAAGAGGCGCTACGACGTTTTCCACGCCATGAACTTCTTCGCGCCGGCGCCGCTCGGGCGGGTGACCATACCCGAGATTTACGACATGTCTGTCCTGCGCCATCCAAATCTCCATCCCGAGGAGCGTGTGCGCTGGTTCAACAACCGGCTGAAGTCCATTGCAGAAGCCCCGCGTGTGCTCACGATCTCGGAGTTTTCCGCGCGGGAGATCGTCGATCTCATAGGGATTCCACGAGAGCGCATACATGTTGCCTATCCGGGCGTCGACGCACGTTTTTTCGAGCGGGCACAGGCTGAGGATGGCGTGGTCCTTTCACGCTTTGGGATCAGCAAAGGCCGATATGTCCTCAGCGTGTCGACGCTTGAACCCCGTAAGAACCTGCGCACGCTTGTCGATGCCTATTGTCGTCTTCCAGCGGAACGTCGCGCGGCTATGCCGCTCGTTCTGGTCGGCGGAGCCGGGTGGGGTGAGATGCATTGGCCCGCGGCCACTGAGGCCCTGGTGCGTGACGGACAGATCCGCTTTACGGGCTATGTCGATGATGTGGTGTTGCGCACGCTCTATCGCGGGGCCGCGGGTTTCTTCTACCCCTCGATCTACGAGGGATACGGAATGCCGGTGACGGAAGCTCTCGCCTGTGGGTCCCAGGTCGTCGCTGCGAGTGGCGGGGCCGTCGAGGAGGCCGCGCTGGGCCAGGGTTTGCTGGTCGATCCGCTCGATACGCCTGCGTGGACGCGGGCTTTCGAGCAGATCGGTGACGAGGCGGCCGCTGAAACAGAGGCGATGCGGGATGTGCGCCGTGCCGCCGCAGCGACCCGCAACTGGCGGGAGACGGCCCGCATTACGCGAGACGTCTATATCCAGGCGGCGGCGACTTGAGCGGACGGCGGTAATAAAAAATAATACGTGGATAACTTTTCCTTACGGTGCGCGATCGTCCGCGACGCGGCGGCAATGGTTCAACGCCGCCTCGATCAGATTGTCGCTTGCCTCCGGCGTACGAAAGGCTGAATGGGCCGAAAGAGTGACATTCTCCAGGCGGGTCAGGGGGTGAGTACCCGGCAGGGGCTCCGTTTCGTAGACGTCAAGCGCAGCATGAGCGAGCTTCCCCGACGCGAGCGCCTCAATCATTGCGGTCTCATCAACGAGCGCGCCACGCGCCGTATTCACCAGGATGGCGCCGTCCCGGACCTTGGCCAGCCGCTCACGTGAGAGAAATCCTCGCGTTTCGTCGTTGAGCAGAAGATGCAGCGAGAGCACATGGCTTTCCGCAAGCAGAGTGTCCAAGTCGACAAAGGTGACGCCCGGAGAGTCCTTGGCGCTGCGATTCCAGGCTAGGACGCGCATGCCCGCGCCCGCGGAGAGGCGCGCCATTTCCGCTGCAATTCCGCCAAAGCCAATGAGACCGAGTGTCTTGCCCGTGAGTTGCACGCCGTTCGTCAGGCGCCATTGTCCCGCGCGAATGCCGCGATCCATATGAGTGAAGCCCTTGGCAGCAGCCCACATGAGGGCAAAAGCGCATTCCGCCACCGCCGTGTCACCATAGCCGCGGATGAGATGGACGCTGATCCCGAGGTCCGCGAGTTCCTCGACATTCATGTAGGAGCGCGCCCCCGTGCCGAGGAAGACCACGTGCTTGAGCCCAGCGCACCGGCGGGCGATGTCCGTGGGAAAATGCGTATGATCGATCAGCGCGATCTCGGCGTTTCCAATGACATCCGGGAGCGCCGGCGGGCGGATGTCAGGCTGGCGATTGATCTGCAGCGGGATGTCGTCGGGCCGGTGAAGTCGCTCGGCGACGGCGGCAAGGGTGGGGCTGGCATCGACAAAAACGGCCTTCACGCAGATGGGTCCTTTTGCGGTGGCGAGCGGGGAGGCAACTCACGCACTGCGAAAGAATGAGGATCTTCGCAGTGCGGACGTCTCACCCGGGAGACCGGCGCTCGCACGAGAGTGGCGTTACCCCGAGGTGACCGGAGTGAGGGCACTCTAGAGTAAGCAGGCAGCAGCATGAACTGCTTTTCCTACCATCAAAACGCATGGAATGCCGGAAGGGCCCTTGCTGATCGTACTTCACGATCACCGAGACGGAGCGTCCTGGCTCTTCTCGCTGGCGGGAATGGTCCACTGGCAGATGCCGCGCCCGGGGCGCCGGGGAATCAGATCCACGTGCAGATGATCCTCATGGTAGCCGTCCGATCCAGGACCGAGCACCGTACCGAACCGCCGGCACGCGCTCGCCTTCAGCAATTGCCGGGCGGCCACCGTGAGACCTTCCCCGCGGATCGTGAGGCTTTGCTTGTTCGCAAGAGTCATCGGTCCGAGATCGAAGGCGAGGCCGTTACCGTGAGCGGAGGGCTTTGCGCCGGCCTGCCGGTTGCGCGGCCGACAATTGTAGGAATCCGCGACCGCGATCGTGGTGAGCGGCGAGCCGGTCGCGTCCGCGAGAGGCACCAGGTCCTCCCAGACCCAGGCAGCGACGGCCGCGGCGGTGCTGCAGGCGAGCAGGGCAGGCGGGCTGAGGGTGACACGCCTGTTGTCGCCGATCAGGATTGCCTCCAGCTGGACCGGGCGCTCCACGGCACAGCTGCCCGCAGTGGGTATACGGTCCGCTGGTTTAACAACCATACGGGCGGCGCTGCCGTCGCATGCCTTCGAGCGATCGGCCGCAGCAGGCTGCTCAGCCGATGGAGGGGACCCCGGCGCGGGTTGTGGCACAGCAGGAGTTTCGGGGCTTGCGGTGGGCACCGCTTCATCCGGGGCCGAGCCGAGTTCGGGCGGTCGCGGGGGTGGGGCGGGAATTCGGGTCTGGGAGATCGCGGGAGAAGGCCGACGCGCTGCCTTGTTGCTGAGCGAGCGATCTGGCGAAGGCGTCTCGTGTGATGGCGGCGCAGGGGTCGGAGCGATCTGCTGAGAAGGGCGTCGAGGGGGCAATGGAACTGACGCCGGACGGCGCTGCGTGACCTCTGCCGTGCGCACGTCCCTCCCGTTAATGTCGAGCCGCGCGGCTTCCACATTGTGCTCACCGCAGCAAAGGAGAGCTGCCGTCAGCACCAGCTGGCGAAACATGGCGATTCAGCCGCGCGAAACGATCAGCATCCGCGACAGATACTATTGATGGCGCGGCGACTGCTTTTGTGTAGACGCTCATCAAGAATAGCGGCGCGATCCTCGACCACCCGGCCCTCCGCGATATTCTGGCCGATTATTGCCGATGGGGTCCCGGAGGCGGCAGACGGTTGGCGACGACCGCCCGCGGGCCGGCCGATCTGCTCCATGGATGGTGATGGCGCGGGAACAATTGCCCCGGAGCCGGGCGCTGCAGGCGCCGATGTCGTGGGCCCCGAAAGGCTGGGCCCAGGCGACGTCGTAGCGCCGGGCGCTGACGGAGCCTGGGCTTGGGCGAAGGAGGAAAAGGCAAGAAAGCCCAAGATGAGGCCCACGGGGCGCCAAGCCAGCGATGGACTTACTGTCGAGAACATTTCAGGCCTCCTCGGCACCATGCCAGAATAGGAACAATCCTCCCGTGCTTAGGTGGCTATATTCGCCCCATAAGAAGGAGGATAAGCAGGACTATGAGAATCAATCCCAATCCACCGCTGGGATAATAACCCCATCCTGAACTGTATGGCCAGGTAGGTAGTGCACCGATAACAAGTAGAATGAGTATGATGAGGAGTATGGTTGACATCATATACTCGCAATTGATTGAATTTCTTCGCGTTCGAAGTCCGCGCCGCAGTTGTCCTCCGCTGTCGGAAAGTCAATTGCGCCGGGGACGTTCCTAATCCAACGCGCAATCCCGCCATTTTGTTTCCACATTGTCGCATTCGCCAATCCGGCCGTTCAGGCGGGAGCTTTGCGCCCGGCGCCAGATCAAATCGTGATGGTGCGCGCGTTCGGCGCCACGGCGCGCGATGCGGGCGGCGTGCCTCAATCTGCAGGCGCCGTCGACCGCACCGATTGTGGAGGTGATGTCAGTGCTCTGCCTCAAGAGCGCTTGCGCTTTTAACTTACAGCGGACGGCGATTAAGAAGGTCCTGGAGAGTGGGGATTCGGCTGCGGATGCCGCGCGAATTCCGAGGACCCTGCCTAAGCACCGCGCGGACCGCTGGGGCGGCAATCAACTCATGTGCTTGTGTGCAGTACCGGAGTCGAGGCTGATTGATGGAGCAAAGCCAATCCCGGCTTCGATCTCCGCCTCTGCGCTGTTGCCGGACAGCGATCCAGATCTATGCCGGCCCTGGGCCAGCGGTCGACCTGAGATCGGCCGCCAGGCTGACTCGCGTTACCGCGCGATTTCGTAGGTGACGCGGACCCGCACGTTGAAATCACGTTCGCCGGCCTCGATCGGAACGGCCGCTCCCTTCGCGAAATCCGCGCGGGCAGCCATCATCATCGGGCGCGGACCATCCATGGACGGCTCGGCGATCGAGACAACCCGGCCGAGCTTCACGCCCGCCGCGTCAGCGTAAAGCTCAGCGCGACGACGCGCGTCCTTGACCGCGGCAATGCCGGCCTTGTCGAGGAGTTCGGTCGGCTCCGCCACATCAAAGCTTATTCCATTGATCTGGTTGGCGCCGGCGGTAATAGCCGTGTCGAGGATAGCACCCAGTTTGCTCAGGTCCCGAACCCGCACGGTCACGCTGTTGCGGACCTCGTAGCCATCGATACGTGGCGCCTCGATGGAGCCGTCCTGCTGCTTAGACTGGACATAGCGCGGTTGCACCGAAAAGCCGGAAGTCGAAAGATCGCGGGATTCGATGCCCGCCGTCTTGAAGCGCTCGATGACCGTGGCCATGGCCTTGCTGTTGGCTTCCGTCGCCTCGCGTGCAGACTTGGCGGCCGTGACCACAGCGGTCGAAAGCGTGGCGATGTCGGGGGCGGCGGAAACGCTTCCTTCGCCGGTGATAGTGATCTGGCCAGGCCGCGCGCGCCCGGCGCTCGCTCCGCTGTCCTGTGCATTCGCAGCGCTGACGGCACCAATGAGGGCAAAAGCAACGACAAGAGGAGCAGAGATCTTCATGGAACCGTCCTGACAAGAGAGATAGCACCGAGAGCTTGAGGCAAGAAATGCGACAAGCGTGAGGCAAGCATAGCGGCCAGGACGCGCCAAAGCGATCTGCAATGGAGGCACGGAAGGATGCGCAAGCTGCCTTCCGGATGATCTTCACGCTATATTCTTGGCCAACTCATCAGCCATCATACCGGCTCGCAACCATGCTCGCGACGCTTCGCTGCGGATGAGGCTACATTCCTCGGCTCGAGCGCAAAGAACTGCGCTACCGGTGAGCCGGCTCTTACATGGGTTTGCTCCCCTCACGGCCAAAAGTACGCCGCGCGGAATATTCTTGCACGGTAGCAGCCGGTTGAACGGTCACATGACGGAACGTTCGCCCCCCGGCGTTCGGCTACGGTCGTCCAGCTCGTCCAAAGGCAAGGCTCGATCACATGGACAAGTCTGGGGTGCCACGAGCTGCCCCCCCTGGCTGACACCGGCTGTTGCCTGAAGACTTAATGGGCGCTGGAGCTCAGGGCAGGAGACATGCTCTCGACATCGTCGGCCAATGTCCAGATCACGCTGTCAGCATAACGACGCCCCTCAAGCGCGGCTCTACCGGGTAGCTGGCCGCTCTTTTCGTAGGCTTGACGACGCATTTCAGCGAGGAAGACGACGGCGAGGTCAGTCCGACCCTCCTCTACGGCTCTGCCGCAGAGCATCCACATGGCGCCACGTGCAATGACCTCAAGCACGGCCAAACGGCCGGCAATCTCATCATCGGACAATGAACTCTCCAATAAAAATCAGCAGCAATACCTAACGATAACAGATTAGACGCGCGCAGGCGATATATTATGAGAAATATTCTTGCAGTCTCTACACCGTGGTGCATCACGGAATTGCCAGTACCCCGTCGATGATGATCGACTTTATGAAATTGAAGTAATTAGTTGATCGCAATGGGAAAAATTTGCCAGAATGATTGCGTGGCCGCGACGGTGAGCGCGGCGACGCCGATGCGTGAGGCCAGTGATGATCAGACATCCTGAATTGGGCAGCCTTAAACATCAGTGATCATGATGTTGTTGCGCTCAGCGTTCCAACGCGGCCGCTATGCGCTTTCCGATCGCGCGGGGCTTTACATCAAGGCGCGGATTGGCAAGCTGGCGACCTTCGATCCGGGCTCGCCGGCCCAACGATAACAGGGGATACAGGATGGGGCGCTATGTGGGAGCAATCGACCAGGGGACGACGAGTTCTCGCTTCATCCTATTCGACCGGCAGGGGGATATTGTCGCGCAAGCTCAGAAGGAGCACGCACAAATCTATCCGCGACCGGGCTGGGTCGAGCATGACGCCGCTGAGATCTGGCGCAATACGCAAGTCGTCATAGACGAGGCGTTGGCTTTGGCGCAACTGAAGCCGACGGAGATCACGAGCGTTGGAGTCGCCAACCAGCGCGAAACCACCCTGGTATGGGACCGCAAGACCGGTGCGCCTTTGCACAACGCCCTCGTCTGGCAGGATACGCGCGTTGACCCGATGGCGAATGCCTTGGCAAGTGACGCCGGGGCGGGTGGACGTGATCGTCTTCGGGCCAAGACAGGATTGCCGCTCGCGTCCTATTTCTCCGGCCTCAAGCTGCGCTGGCTTCTCGACAATGTCCCCGGCCTCAGGGCGAAAGCGGAGGTGGGCGAAGCGCTGTTCGGGACGATCGACAGCTGGATTGTCTGGAATCTCACCGGCGGCCCTGACGGCGGCCGTCATGTCACCGATGTGACCAATGCCAGCCGTACCCAGTTGCTCGATATCAACCGTCTTGTGTGGGACGAGGAGATCCTCGAGCTTTTCGGTATTCCTGCAGCCATGTTACCTCGCCTCGCATCGTCTAGCGAGGTTTATGGCGAGGCGCGCGGCAGTCTCGCCGGGGTGCCGGTGGCCGGCATTCTGGGTGACCAACAGGCAGCACTCGTCGGCCAGGCCTGTTTCGCACCAGGCGAGGCCAAGAACACCTACGGCACCGGCTCTTTCACCCTGATCAACACCGGCGATCGTCCCTTCCAGTCCACCTGCGGCCTCATCACGACGATCGCCTACCAGTTCGGTGAGGCCAAGCCCGCTTATGCTCTGGAAGGCTCCATCGCCGTGACGGGAGCCCTGGTGCAGTGGCTGCGCGACAACCTCGGGCTCATTCCATCGAGCAGCGATATCGAGCCCTTGGCGCGTTCCGTCGACGACAACGGTGATGTGTACATCGTGCCGGCCTTTTCGGGCCTCTACGCTCCCCACTGGCGGCCCGACGCGCGCGGTGTCATCTGCGGGCTCACGCGTTTTGTCCATAAGGGACACATCGCCCGTGCGGCTCTTGAGGCTTCGGCCTACCAGACCCATGACGTTCTGAAAGCGATGGCGGAGGATTCAGGCATCGAGATCACCGAATTGCGGGCTGATGGCGGCATGGCTGCCAATGAACTTCTGATGCAGTTCCAGTCCGATATCCTGGCGGTGCCGGTCGTGCGGCCGAAGGTCGTGGAAACGACAGCCCTTGGCGCCGCTTATGCCTCGGGGCTCGCGACGGGCTACTGGACGAGCCTGGAGGATCTCAGGCGCAACTGGGGCGTGGATCGGCGCTGGGAGCCAACCATGCCCGCGCAGGCGCGCGGGAAGTTGCTCGCCGCCTGGAGCAAGGCATTGGAGCGGTCATTTGGATGGGTAGAGTAGGGACTCAAGGCTGCTTTGCGGTCAAGCCCAGCCTCGCAAGGCGCAAGAGTTCGGGTAGCGCGTTACGCATGGCGGCGATCAAGGCCGCATTCTCGTCATAGCGCTCGTCCGTGGGCACGACATAAGGCGGTTCCTGGATCAGGCAAGCGGCAATAACCTCGCCGGAGGGCCATTCGCCGAACCGCATACTCTTGCCGCCTCCCGTAGCGGGCCTCGTCGCCACGGCAACGGCGCTCATGGCATGGATGTCGTCTAGGAAGCGCACAAACCAGGGACCGGGTGTGGCCTGTGCCGCGAGCCTTTCGAGTTGGTCAAGGTCAGCTTCGTCCATCGCGCATTCCTCCGCTTGGGCTCACGTCTGCGCCCCTGTGACCTCGGCTGTCAAAGCAGGAGGCGGAGTACAGACGAGGGCTTGGAGTCCGCGGGGAGCGGCCCAAACCTCCTCAAGGGCTTGGAAGGACCGCGGCGATCAAGTCCTCGGACAGAATTGCCTTGTAGGGCAGGTGGTGCCAGTCGTTTTCAGGTCGGTCAGGTGCTGGGGGCAGGCTGTCGTCGACCAGCGGGATCGAGCCGGTCGCGGCCCCGCGCGCCATGATGGCTCCATCGCGCCCGACATCGACTTCCAGCAGCGGAATCCCGCCCGGCGCCAGCGCGCCGAAGGCGCCGAGCTTCAGCGTCGGCCCCCTGGCATCACGTGCGGCGGCCATGAGGGCCACTTCGCCGACGGTCAGCATATCCACGACGCGAGCCGCCCGGGCCTTGCCGAGCGGTAGCTCGACCGGCGCCTTGTGCACCAGGACGCAGGTGAGCTGGTCGTTATCCAACAGTCCCGCCTCGGCGAGCAGATCCTCGATCCAGCCGGGCGCCACCAGCGTGGCAGGCGGATCGGCGCTCAAATCACGCACGAGCTCATCCCCGTCGAACAATGCTTGCATGGTCAACGGGCAGTCGGCTGCAAGCGCCGCGACGAGGCCGCTGGCAAGGCCCCC
The DNA here is from genome assembly GCF_018398315.1 of Chelatococcus sp. YT9. NCBI lineage: Bacteria > Pseudomonadati > Pseudomonadota > Alphaproteobacteria > Hyphomicrobiales > Chelatococcaceae > Chelatococcus > Chelatococcus sp. YT9. Next base: position 27,799 of record NZ_JAHBRW010000001.1, on the reverse strand, counting down.
GAGATCGTCCGGCGGCAGAAGGCTGACGACACGGCTCTCGCTGCCGAGCCGGGCGGCGAGCACCAGCGGCAATGTCGCTGCGATCAGCGTCGACTCCGGCCTCAGCAGCGGGAGGAAGCTGTCGCCGTATCGCTCAAAGGTGATCAGTCCCGGCGAGGGCGGGGGGCCGCCGATGTCACCGAGCTCTTCGAAGTCCTTCAGCACCTGGTCGTTGAGCGCCTGATCCAGCGAAATGACCCCATCCGGGATCTCGTGACCGAACGAGCAGATGAAGCGCAGAGCCACATTGTCAGCCGCAATCGAACAGGCGAGGTCGGCTGGACGCACCTCGCCGAGACGATCAAGCGTGATGATTGCAGGGACCTTGGCGGCCTGCACCGCAGCCCCCAGTTCATCGCTGCCCCAGCCGAGCGACAGAAGGCATGGCGCATAGCCGGCACGCAGCGCCGCAAGAATGGTGACGCAGGCCTCCGCGCCGTTCGGCAGCAGAATGCCGAGGGGACCACCGCGCTCAAGCGGAAGGTGCTGCAGGAAGGCGGCGAGGCGTCGCACCTGCGCATAGGCTGCCGTGGTCGTCAGCCCATGGCGAGACCAAGCTGTAATCATGTCCGCCGGTGGCGACGAGAAGGCCATGCGGCCTGGCTCGCGCGAGACGGCGCCAGCCAGCAGACGGCCGAGCCTTAGCTGTGGTGTCGGCACGTTAGGCCGGCCCGCATCGAGGGGCGCATGGGGCGCGACCAACCTCAACTCCTTGTTGCGATTCGGATGTTGCGAGTTTGCCCTGTCAGGGCACCGCGTGCCACCAGCTTTCGATCGCAGCGCCCGTTAGCGGGGTATAATTCGGGCGTTTCACGTCGGCACGGCGCGCGATCCACTGATCCGGCGCGTAGAACAGCGGCACCACGTAGGTCCCGGAGAGGAGCACGCGATCGAGCGCGCGCACGGCGGCGACGTAGTCCTCCCTGGACTTGGCCGCGACCATGGCTCGGATCATCGCTTCAGCCGCGGGCTCCCGGACGCCCGCGTAGTTGAGGGACATCTCACGATCCGCCGATGCCACACTCCAGCGATTCATCTGCTCGCTGCCCGGGGACGCAACCACGTTCCATATGTTGAGGATCATGTCGAAGTCGAATGACTTGAGACGCTTCCAGTATTGCGCTTCGTCGACGAGGCGTACGCTGGCGGTGACGCCGATCCGTTGCAGCGAGCGTGCGTAGTTGAGGGCAAGCCGCTCCTGGTCGCGGGAGACTACCATGATCTCGAAGCTGAGGGCCTCATCGCCCCGCCCGTCCGGCATCGGGCGCACCATACGCGCGCCATTCAGCTCATAGCCAGCCATCGAAAGGATATCGATTGCGCGCCGGGCACTTTGGCGATCACTACCGGAACCGTCGGAATGTGGTGGGGACCAGCGTCCCTCCATGACGTCCGGGGTGACGGCACTGGGAAATGGAGCAAGGAGAGCCCTTTCCCGCGCGCTGGCGGGGCGGCCGTGGGAAGAGAGTTCGGAAGCCGCGAAATAGCTGTCACTACGCTTGTAGAGGTCGAAGAACAGGTTCTGGTTGATCCACTCGAAATCCAGAACTTGAGTGAGGGCCTCCCGGACCAGGATGTCCGCGAAGAGCGGCCGGCGCGTGTTGAAGACGAAACCGGACATGGGCTTCGGTGTGCCGGTAGGCACACGCTCGCGGATGACGCGGCCGTCCCGCAGCGCGGGAAAGTCATAGCCTGTCGCCCAGCGGCTGGCACTTTGCTCCATGCGCAGATCATAGGCGCCAGCCTTGAAGGCCTCGAACTGCGTGTTCACGTCACGAATATAAGTCAGCCTGATTTCATCGAAATTGTAGAGCCCGCGGGTGGAGGGGAGATCCCGAGCCCAGAAATTCGGGTCGCGGCGGAAGGTGATGCTGCGGCCGGCATCGACATTCGCGACCACATACGGCCCCGAGCCGATAGGCGTGGTGAAGGTCGTCGTCTCGAAGGTATCCGGGTTGATGGCGTGTTTGGGCAGCACGGGCATCTGCGCAATGACGAGCGCTGTTTCCCGATTTCCGGCGGCGAGATCAAAGCGAATCGTGTGCGGGTCGATGATGGTGACCTTGGAGACGTTGCTGTAGTAGCCACGCTGGTACAGCTGGCCTTTTTCCTTCAGGAGCGCCCAGGAGAATTCTACGTCGGCGGCCGTGATCGCCGCGCCGTCCGAGAAATGGGCCCGCGGATCGAGATGGAACACGATAAAGCTGCGGTCGTCCGGTAGCTCGACGGCCCTGGCGATGAGCGCGTAGAGCGAGAAACTCTCGTCCTCTGACCGCGCCATCAATCCTTGGAAGACAAGCATCGAGGGTGCGCCGATCTGGCGGTTGCCGAGCCAGATGCCCTGTGCAGCGATTCCCTTCGGAACGAACGGGTTCAGGTTGTCGAAGGTCCCGAGAATGCTCAGGCGGAGGGTTCCGCCCTTGGGCGCATCGGGATTGGCGTAGGGAAACGCCGGGAAGTCGGCCGGAAGTGCTGGTTCGCCATAGGCCGAGATCGCCGTGCGCGATTCGCCTGCCACAGCCATGTCCGAACCGAACACCGCCACCAGCAAGGCCATGGTCGTCAGGATGCGCCTCAGGCAGCGGTAGGGCATGCGACTCATTTTGACTAGCTGCTCGCGGGCTCGCGTTCCGATTCGGCCGCATATTAGTGTATGCGGACTCGCCGGATATACCCGCTGTCGATCACAATGGCGGATGTTTGCCGCGGGAGCACGGCAGCCGGCGGCCGGCTTGTTGGGGAATAGCGCCCCGGCGGGCGCCGGGTTGCGCATTTTCACTGTCGGGCAGGGTCACCACGCTCTGGAAACATCACTGCGAACTCGCTAAAGAGACAGCAGTGAGGTCATTCAATAGCCGCATTCGACGCAGATGCAGCAGGCTGCTTCATCGGACCGGATCAGAGCCGGGCGGATGGTTATGCGCAGGACCCGCTGTTTGCGTCTTGAGCTTGGTCAACGCTAAAGAGGATTATTTGATGCCCCGCGTGAGAAAATCGACGCCGATCCGGTTGTCGGTCAGCGTCACAGCGACACTGCTGGCCGGCATCACCGCGCTTGCCCCTGTCGCGGCTTTTGCTCAGGCCCGCCAGCCTCAGCGCCCCCCGGCGCAGCAGCAACAGCAGCAGCCGGCGCAGCAAGCGCCGCAGCAGCAGGGCGGCCCTACACTGGTCCAGGTGAAGCCGGAGCCCTCGCAGACCGACTGGACGAAGGTTTGTGGCAAGGACCCGGCTAATAACAAGGAAATCTGCTACACCACGCGCGATTTCGTCTCGGATCAGGGGCAGCCCGTTCTTGCGCTCGCTATCTACGACGTGAAGGGCGACCCCACCCGCATCGTCCGTTTCCTGATGCCGCTCGGCCTGCTGCTGCGCCCGGGCATCCGCTTCACGGTGGATCAGGGCCAGCCGACACCTGGCGCCTACGCCATCTGCTTCCCGAACGGCTGTTTCGCCGAGGCGCAGGTCAAGGACGATTTCATCAATTCGGTGAAGAAGGGCAACACCCTCAACGTCAGCGTGCAGAATCAGGTTGGCAACGAAGTCACCTTCGCGGTGCCGCTAGCTGGCTTCACGAAGGCGTTCGATGGCGCGCCGATCGATCCGAAGGTTCTTGAGGAGCAACAGCGGAAGCTGCAGGAAGAGCTGCAGAAGCGGTCTGAAGAGATGCGCAAGAACATGGAACAGCAGGGTGCTGCGACCGGTGCCGTGCCGGCTCCCGGGATGGCGCCCGCTCCGGCGGCCCCGGCTCCCGCGGCTCCTGCCGCGCCTGCACCTGCGCGCTGATTGGACACTATGACCGGCGCCCTTTTCGCCGGTCTTCGATGAATGGAACGGCCGCCCGATCTCAATCGGGCGGTCTTTTTTTGACCTTCAGGCGCCGATCATGTCCGTTCGACGTGGCTCGTCGGTTTTGCGCGGCCGAGCCGCTGGAAGGGCAGACCTGTGCTAGTTCCGATGGCTGCGACGCATATGGTAGAGCCCGTCGTTGTCCCGCTCGAAGGTTTCGTCGACCTGCGGGTGGCGGACGGGATCGCCCGAGGTATCAGGGACGAGGTTCTGCTCCGATACATAGGCCACATATTCCGAATCGGCATTTTCGGCGTAGAGGTGGTAGAACGGCTGATCTTTGGACGGGCGGCGATCCTCGGGAATGGCTTGCCACCACTCTTCGGTATTGTTGAACGTTGGATCGACGTCGAAAATGACACCGCGAAACGGATAGATACGGTGCTTGACGACCTGGCCGATCGAGAATTTTGCAGTGTGATGTTTCATCAGGCTGGTCGTTCCGAAATTCTGAAGCCCTCGCTGAAAAGCGGCGTTGCCGTTGGAACGCGTCGGGGCGTTCCGCATGGATTTCTGCAAAGCTGAGACGCTCAAGATCTCAATGGTTCATAATCCTGGGTGTGGTCCACCTGATCCACAGCCATGGTTGTGTTTTGCGCGAGGTGCCGTTTCCTTTCAATCAGCGGTGCACATCAGTATCGATGATTTGACTTTTGGGCAGCCCACAAGCTCGACCTCGATGCGAGTTCCGCCAAGCGCGATGGCAGGAGCGATGGCCGCAATCCTTCTCGCATCGCAAGCCGCCGGATAGGCGTGACGCTGGCGAGGGCAAGAAGGGCCGCGCCACGGAGGCCATCAACAGGCAGCAGATCGGTCATGAGGGAGCGGTTCATCAGATCGATCGCACCAGTCCGCAAAGCTATATCGGCTTTCCGGCGGCGAGCGTAACGGCCAAGAGTGGCTGTCGCGCCGATATCCTCGCCTTTCCCGCTCGCCTCCACGACGGCATCCTGCAATGCCGCTATGTCCCTTAGCCCCAGGTTGAGGCCTTGGGCGCCGATGGGCGGGAGGACATGGGCCGTCTCACCGATGAGCGCGAGCCGTTGCGAAAACAGGCGATCAGCCGTCAGTGTCGTCAGCGGGAACATCCCACGCTCGCCTTCCGGCCGCATCGCGCCAAGCATCGATTGCGCTTGCCGTTCGACCGCGCGACCGAAGGCTGCGGCGTCGAGGGCTTTGAGGGCCTCCGCCTCCCTCTCCGCGCAGACCCAGACAAGGCTTGAGCGGTTGCCAGGCAGGGGGACGAGCGTAAATGGTCCCTGGCGGGTGTGGAATTCGGTAGACCGGTCGCGATGCGGCCGGTCGTGGCTCAGGATGGCCGTAATCGCGAACTGCGGATAAGCGCGTTCACGGCAGGTGATCCCAGCCTCCGCGCGCATCCGGGAATGGCGGCCGTCAGCAGCAACGACGAGTCTGGCGCGCACCGAAGATCCATCATCGAGCTCAACGGTAGCGCTGGCTTCGTCATCGGCCGCGTGGAACCCCGTCGCGAGGCGGGCGATGATGGTGAGGCCCGGAGCGCGCGACGCCTTGTCCATCAAGAAAGCCACAAGATCCTTATTCTCGACGTTATAGCCGAAGGCGGGCAGGTCGAGTTCGCCGGCGCGGAATATGACGGGCGGGATCCGAAACAGGCTTCCCGTGTCGTCAATGATGCCGAGTTCCGTGAGCGGCGACTGTCCGAGCGCATCCTCGTCCCAGGCGCCGATCGCCGTGAGGAAGCGCACCGATCCATCCAGAAGGGCGGTCGTGCGGCCGGGAGCGGGCGGAGCCTGCGTGGGGCCGATGACCGCGACCGATAGTCCCTCACGGACAAAGGCCAACCCGGCGGCGAGTCCAATGGGTCCTGTGCCGACGACGACGATATCGAAATGCCCGGGCTCTCGTGTTTCAGCCAAATCGCTCGCCAAGTCGCTCGCCAAGTCGCTTGTGACGCTTCTGGCCAAGTCGCTGTTGACCCGGTCTGTCTTCATCTCGGTCGATCCAACCACATCACAGAGGCAGGGTGCCTCATCAGGCGCTGCGGTGCTAGCGTCAGCGCCGATCATGCGCCAGTCCAAACTTCGTCGCACAGCATGATACAGCCTCCGGACGGCAATACGACAGGGATTTTTCGCTGCTACAGAGAGCAGGTGGAGAAGATACGCATCGAGGCGGTGATTTGTTCTTTGGAGTTTTCAAAAAGTGGACCACGATGACTTGGCTTGGGAATTGTTTCGAAGTCATCGTGTTATCTCCGCAATAATGGAGCGCCGCGCATGTTTGCATGGATGGCTGACCCGAGTGGCTGGGCGGCTCTTGTCACCCTCAGCGCGATGGAGATCGTGCTCGGCATCGACAATGTCGTCTTCATCTCGGTGCTGGTCTCTCGTCTCCCGGCGGCGCAGGCGGAGCGCGCGCGACGGATCGGCCTCCTGCTGGCGCTCGTCTTTCGTGTGCTGCTCCTCTTCACGCTCACCCTTATCCTGACGCTGACGCAGCCTGTGTTCACCGTCCTCGGTCACGGCGTGTCCTGGCGGGATATCATTCTTCTCGCCGGTGGGCTCTTTCTCATAGCCAAGGCTACTCACGAGATCCATGCCGAGATCGAGGGAGACGAGAATGACCATGACGCGGCCGTGCCTGGCGGAATGGGTTTGGCCATCCTGCAGATCGCTGTGATCGATCTCGTTTTCTCCGTCGACTCGATCGTGACGGCGATCGGCATGGCGCAGGACATCTCGATCATGGTAACGGCGGTGGTCATTGCTATGGCCGTGATGTATGTGGCCGCGGGCGCCGTCAGCGGATTCATATCACGTCATCCGACAACCAAGATGCTGGCGCTGAGCTTCCTGATGCTCATCGGGGTATCCCTCGTCGCCGATGGAGGCGGGCTGCACGTGCCGCGCGGCTACATCTATTCGGCGATGGCTTTCGCCGCGGCTGTCGAAGCCATCAATATCTGGGCTGGGCGCAACCGCCGCAGGCGTCGCGTCGCCCAGCGCTGAGGAGGAGCCGCCGGCTCAGTTTGCGGAAGTCCGTGTTCCGATCGTCCGGACGGCAATGGCGCGGGCACTCTCGACATCGGGCGCATAGGAGACAACCGGGGGCTTTAGCCCTTCCTGTTTCAGGATGTGGCGCACCTCGGGTTTTGCGCCGCCGATGACGACCACGGCGCCGTTGCTTCTCAGGGTGTCGACGGCAAGTTTGAGGGAGAGCGCTGCGGTGGAATCGGCGAGCGGGACCGGCGACAGATCGAGCACGACCGCCTTGGGAAAGACGCCCATCCGCTCCAGAACCGACCCGATGGTCGAGGCCGCGCCGAAGAACAGCGGACCGGAGATCTGGTAGACCTGGATATCGCCGTCACCGGACGCGCCATAGAGAGGAGCCTCCACTTCGCTGTCGGGTACATCGGCGCTGCCGGCGGCAAGGCCGGCGCCGCCGGTGGACACAGAGACGAGGTCGGCCATCCTGTGCATGAACAGGAAGCTGCCCATGACGACGCCGACCGCGATGCCCATGGCGAGATCATGGAGGATCGTCACCAGAAAGGTCGCGAGCAGCACCAGCGCCTCGCCGCGCGATTGCCGGAGGATCTGCACGAAGACATGGCGCTCGGCCATGTTCCAGCAGACCACCGCAAGCACCGCGGCAAGCGCGGCGAGGGGCACATAGGTGATCAACGATGCGGCGAAGAGGAGAAACAGGAACAGAAATACCGAATGCAGCATGCCCGACACCGGGCTCGTCGCGCCTGCCCGGATATTCGTGGCTGTGCGAGCGATCGTCCCCGTGGCGATCAATCCGCCGAACAGCGCGGTGACGACATTGGCGGCACCTTGGGCCACCAGTTCGCAATTGGAGCGGTGCCGGCGCCCGGTCATGGTATCAGCGACGACGGCTGATAGCAGCGACTCGATGCCGCCGAGCAGCGCCATGGCGAAGGCGTCCGGCATCACCGCGACGACGGTATCAAGGGTGATGTCGGGCAGGCGCGGGGCCGGCAGGCCATCCGGGATGGCACCGAAACGCGTGCCGATTGTCTCGACCGGAAGGCCTAGCAGCGAGGTGGCTGCTGAGGCCAGAACCACGGCGATCAGAAAGCCCGGCCAGCCCGGGCGCAGCCGTCGAAGCCCTATGATGAGGGCGATCGCGCCGAGGGAAAGGGCGGCCGCCGCGGGGTTGATCGTGCCAATGCTCTCCCCCAGGGCCTCGAGCTTGGGGATGAGCGCCGCCGGCTCGGCGCCTGGAAGCGTCAGGCCGAGCAAGTCGCGGATCTGGCTCGCGAAAATGATGATGGCGATACCGCTGGTAAAGCCCACGGTCACCGGATGCGGGATAAACTTGATGTAGGTGCCGAGCCGCAAGGCTCCGACGAGCATCAGTATGACGCCGGCCATGATGGTGGCGAGCAGGAAGCCGTCGTAGCCGTGGCGCGTGATGGTCGCGGCGACGAGCACGATGAAGGCGCCGGCCGGGCCGCCGATTTGAAACCGACTGCCACCAAAGGCCGAGATGATGAAACCGCCGATGATCGCGGTCACTAGGCCGCGATCCGGCGAGGCGCCGCTTGCGATCGCGATCGCCATGGACAGGGGCAGGGCGACGACAGCCACCGTGAGCCCGGCCACCGCGTCGGCGCGGAGCTGCGCGAGCGTATAGCTCTCGCGCCACACGGTGACGAGCTTCGGCGTGAACAGGCTGGATGGCGGATTGGCCGGTGACGGGTGCGAGTTCATGGCGTGTCTGCAGCAAATTACATCATGATTCTGTAATATATGCAATTTGCGAAATCGTTGCTCCGGCGCCACTTGCATAGCTAACATGCGCGCGCCATAAGGAGTTGATCATGAAGGCCATACGCGTTCACGCCCAGGGCGGGCCCGAGACCCTGCGTTTTGAGGATGTCGAGGTCGGGCAGCCCGGCCCGGGTGAGGTGCGGATTCGCCAACTGGCCATAGGCCTTAACTTCCTCGACGTTTATCACCGCAGCGGACTCTATCCTCTCCAGACACCCTTCATTCCCGGCTCCGAGGGAGCTGGCGAAGTCGTTGCCGTGGGCGAGGGGGTCGACGAGTTCGTTCCGGGCGATCGCGTGGCTTATGCGGGCGCCATCGGAGCCTATTCCGAGGAGCGGCTCGTTCCCGCATCGCTTCTCGTGAGGCTGCCGGGAGCCATCGATTTCGAGACGGCCGCAGCCATCATGCTGAAGGGCCTGACCGCGCAATATCTGCTGCGGCGAACCTTCAAGGTGGAAGAGGGGCAGACCATCCTGTTCCATGCGGCGGCGGGTGGCGTCGGCCTCATTGCGACACAGTGGGCGAAGCACCTTGGTGCAACCGTCATCGGCACTGTCGGATCGCCGGACAAGGCCGAGATCGCCAAAGCCCATGGCTGCGACCACGTCATTCTCTATCGCGAAGAGGACTTCGCGAAACGGGTCAAGGAAATCACCAACGGCCAAGGCTGCGCGGTCGTCTATGATGGTGTCGGCAAGGCGACATTCCCGGCCTCGCTCGATTGTCTCGCGCCACTCGGAATGTTCGTCAGCTTCGGGTCTTCTTCTGGGCAGATCGATGCGTTCAACATCAATATCCTGGCGCAGAAGGGATCATTGTTCGCGACGCGTCCGTCTTTGAACGCCTACATCGCCCGGCGTGTTGATCTCGTCGACATGGCGGCAGACCTGTTCCATGTGGTGCAAAATGGTGCGGTCCAGGTGCGGATAGAGAAGCGTTACGCGCTGGCCGACGCGGAAGCCGCGCACCGGGCTCTGGAGAGCCGGACGACCACTGGCGCGACGGTTTTGCTGCCGTGATGGAGGACGCGCCGTCGCTTACCGACGGCCTCCCGCAATCCTCGTCGTCTTCGCTCGTTTCATTGGAGCGCATCACGAAGCGCTTCGGGGAACTCCTTGCCAATGATGCGGTGGATCTCACCATCGGGTCGGGTGAGATTCATGCGCTGCTCGGCGAGAATGGCGCGGGGAAATCCACGCTCGTCAAAATCCTCTATGGACTGATTGAACCGACGCACGGCGAGATCCGCTGGAAGGGCGAAGTTGTTGCGCTCGATGGACCAATGGCGGCGCGGGCGCTCGGCATTGGCATGGTGTTCCAACACTTTTCGCTCTTCGATAATCTCAGCGTCATCGAGAATGTCGCGGTGGCGCTGTCGCCTGAGCTCTCGCTCGACACCATCGCCCGCCGGATCGGCGAGCTCGGGGATACATTCGATCTCGCGCTCGATCTCGACCGGCCCGTGTGGACCCTGTCAGCAGGAGAGCGACAGCGCATCGAGATCGTGCGGTGTCTGTTGCAGGACCCGCAGCTGCTCATCCTCGATGAGCCCACCTCGGTTCTCACGCCGCAGGAGGCGGAGGACCTTTTCGGCACGTTGCACCGGCTGGCCGCGCGTGGTTGCGCCATCCTCTACATCTCTCATAGGCTGGAAGAGGTGCGGCGGCTGTGCCACCGCGCGACTGTGCTGCGCGCCGGGCGGGTCGTGGCGACGCTCGATCCATCCTCTGTCTCGGCGCGGCATCTCGCCGGGTTGATGGTCGGCGCCGAAATCGGGGACGTGAAGCCGGCCCCTGCCCATGATATGAGCATTGAACGCCTGGTCGTGACGGGCTTGTCGCTTCCTTCCGAGGAGCCGCACGGCATCGATCTTCGAGACATTGCGCTCAGCGTGCGGGGAGGCGAGATCGTCGGTATCGCCGGCGTGGCCGGCAATGGCCAGAGCGAACTCTTCGCCGCGCTCTCGGGCGAGCGTCTTTGCGACGACCGCGCCATTCTCCTCGATGGTGAGGCGGTCGGGCACCGCGGCATCACCGCCCGGCGTGACCGGGGCGGAGCCTTCGTGCCCGAGGAGCGCCTCGGCCATGGTTCCGTGCCGTCGCACCGGCTGGGCGAAAATACCCTCTTGTCGCTGCATGGCGCGGACGGCTTCGTGACCGGCGGGGTTATCCATGTCGGCCTCGCACGCCGATGGGCCGCTCGCATCATCAAGGCCTTCGACGTCCGCAAGGAGGGTGTCGACCCGCGTGCCGAGACCCTCTCGGGTGGCAATCTTCAGAAGTTCGTCATGGGCCGCGAGATCTTGCGGGACCCGGCCGTCCTCGTGGTCAACCAGCCCACCTGGGGGGTCGACGCCGGCGCCGCGACGACCCTGCGCCAGGCACTGATCGACCTAGCGGCCAAGGGCTCGGCGGTCATTGTCATCAGCCAGGACCTCGACGAGCTTTTCGAGATCGCCGACCGCATTGCCGTCATCCATGCCGGCGAGCTCACCGTGCCGGAACCCACTTCGCAACTGACGCGCGAGGCGATCGGCCTTGCGATGGCCGGCGCAGGGGAGCGTGCCGGCGACAAGGAGCATGCCCGCGACAGGGGACATGCGGGGGAAAGGGACTCGGCGCGAAAGGGTTCGACGCATGCGCATTGAACTTCTGCCGCGTCGCAATATCTCGCCTGTGGCGCGCATTCTTGCCCCCCTTGCGGCACTTGCAGTTTCCTTCCTCATCGGAGGCCTTATTCTGGCCGCCATGGGGCGCTCGCCCGTTGGAGCTTTCGACGTCTATGTCGTGCAGTCCCTGTCGGACGCGTGGGCGCTCCAGCAACTGGCCCTGAAGGCGACTCCGCTGGTCATCATCGCTGTTGGCCTTTCGTTCTGCTTCCGGGCCAATCTCTGGAACATCGGCGCCGAGGGGCAGTATGTCGTCGGCGCGTTGTGCGGCGGCTGGGTTGCGCTGGTTACCCATGGCAGCGATGCGGGCGTTTGGGTGTTGCCGGCGATGCTGCTGGCCGGGATCGTGGGCGGCGCGCTCTGGGCGCTGATCGCTGCGGGTTTGAAAGTGGCATTTGGGGTCAGTGAGATCCTGACGAGCCTCATGCTCGTGTATGTCGCGGAGTACTGGCTCGATTATCTCGTCCGCGGCCCCTGGCGCGATCCAAAGGGGTTCAATTTCCCCCAGACCGTGACCTTCGATCCTTCTGCCACGCTTCCGATGCTTGGCGGAGACCTGACATTGCATGCGGGCGTTGCGATCGCCGTTGTGGTTGTCGTTGCTGCGGCCTTCATCCTGCGCTTCAGCCTGTTCGGCTATCGCTTGCGCGTTACGGGTGAGGCGCCGCGAGCCGCGCGCTTTGCCGGGTTTTCGCCCGCCGCGACGGCTCTCGCGGTCTTTGCCATATCTGGCGGGCTCGCGGGATTGGCGGGTGTTATCGAGGTGAGCGGCTCGATAGGTCAGCTCAAGCCAAGCATCTCACCGGGCTATGGATTTACCGCTATTATCGTTGCCTTTCTCGGCCGGCTGGACCCCATTGGCATCCTGGTCGCAAGCCTTGCCATGGCGCTCACCATTCTCGGCGGCGAAGCGGCGCAGATCGCTCTGCGCGTGCCCTTCGATTTTACGCGGGCTTTTCAGGGCATCCTGTTGATCGCCATTCTCGTCGCTGATTCCCTCGTCACCTATCGCCTGCGCATTTCGGCGGGCCGTCGGGCGGTTGCATGACCATTTTCGAAGCCATCCTTCTCACCATCGTCACGGCCTCGACTCCGCTGCTGCTTGCCGCGCTCGGTGAGCTCGTGGTGGAGCGGGCAGGGGTGCTGAACCTTGGCGTCGAAGGCATGATGGTGATGGGAGCCGCCTGCGGTTTCGCCGGCGCTGTGACGTTCGATTCGACCATCGCTGGCATCCTGTGCGGCATTCTTGCCGGGATGGTTCTCGCCCTCGTTTTCGCGATCGCCGTCCTCGGACTGGCCGTCAATCAGGTCGCGGCGGGGCTTGCCCTGACGATCCTAGGACTTGGGCTCTCGGGGCTGATCGGCCAGCCTTTCGTCGGAGCACAGCGGGACGTGATCGCGCATCTCAGCCTGCCGGTGCTGACGGATCTGCCCGTCGTCGGGCGCCTGTTCTTCGGCCAGGACGCCTTCGTCTATATCTCGCTCGCCGCGACCATCGCGGTCGCCTGGTTCCTGATGCGCAACCGCGCTGGACTGAGCTTGAGGGCGATCGGCGAAAATCAGGGTTCCGCCCACGCACTTGGACTACCAGTCATCAAGACGCGTCTCATCGCTATCCTCTTTGGCGGGGCCATGGCCGGGCTCGCAGGGGTCTATCTGTCGCTCGTCTATACGCGCTTCTGGTCGCCGGGGATGACGGCCGGGCGGGGATGGATCGCTGTGGCCCTTGTCGTTTTTGCCGGCTGGCGGCCCGGTGTCCTGCTCATCGGTGCCTATTTATTCGGCGCGGCGACAGTATTGCAGCTCCATGCCCAGGCCGCCGGCTTCGGCTTGCCCTCCCAGGCGCTCGCGGCCTTGCCCTATCTCGCCACCATCGTCGCGCTCGTGCTGCTGTCGCTTCGCCGGAAGGGGGCGACGGCGGCGCCGGGCTCGCTTGGCCAACCTTTCGCGCCCGATAGATGACCTGCAGGAAGCGGTGAGCATCGCAAGAGCTGGGGAAAGTCCCGCCTCTGCCGAGCCCGGTACCATGACTGCCAGCATCAATAATTGTGTGGCACGAGGCTCGCATGTAGTGTCCCGCAATCATTTCCAGCTCGCGATCAGGGGACGGCTCCCTCATGAAGCAATTGATGTCATTGGCCTTGGCGGCGCTCGCGCTTGGCCTTTCGCCGGTTTCCTCCTCGGCGCAGGAGAAGCTCAAAGTCGGGTTCATTTATGTGGGGCCGGTTGGGGATCACGGCTGGACCTACCAGCATGATGTGGCCCGGAAAGCAGTCGAGAAGGCTCTCGGCGATAAGGTTGAGACCACCTATGTGGAAAGCGTGCCGGAGGCTGACTCCGAGCGGGCTATCGAGCAACTGGCGCGTACCGGCCACAATCTCATCTTCACGACCTCCTTTGGCTTCATGGAGCCGACGCTGAAGGTCGCGCGGAAATATCCAAAAGTGCGCTTCGAGCATGCGACCGGGTACAAGCGGGCCGCGAATGTGTCGACCTATGGCGCGAAGTTCCACGAGGGGCGCTTCGTTCAGGGCCGTATCGCCGCCAAGATGTCGAAATCAGGCATAATCGGCTATGTCGGCGCCTATCCGATCCCCGAGGTCGTGGCCGGCATGAATGCCTATTTTCTCGGCGCGCAATCCGTCAATCCCAACATCAAGTTGAAGGTTGTGTTCGCCAATACCTGGTATGATCCGGGCAAGGAGGCCGATGCCGCCAAGGCGCTGCTCGATCAGGGGGTGGATGTCATTACCCAGCACACCGACAGCCCGGCGCCTCTGCAGGCGGCCGAAGCGCGCGGCAAGCTCGGCTTCGGCCAAGCTTCCGATATGGCGCGCTTCGCGCCCAAGACGCAGCTGACAGCCGTCGTCGACCATTGGGACGACTATTACATCGACAGGGTCAAGGCAGCCCTCGATGGAAGCTGGAAGTCACAGGACGTCTGGGGCGGTATGAAGGAAGGCATGGTGTGGATGGCGCCTTACGCCAACATGCCCGAGGACGTCGTGAAGTTCGCCAAGGAGACGGAAGAGGGCATCAAGTCCGGCGCTATTAACCCGTTCGCCTGCCCCGTCTATAAGCAGGACGGCTCGGAAGTGGAATGCAAGGGCGGCAAGGCTCTGTCGGACGAGCAGATCCTCGGCATGAACTTTTTCGTCAAGGGCATTGACGACAAGCTGCCTCAGTAGGCTGTTTGTCCGTCATCCAGCGGACGCATGCCCTAGTGCATCCATTGCAGGATATCGGAATCAAGAAAGGCCAGCCCGGCAGGCTGGCCTTTCTCGTAGGCACGTTCGGGATGGCCCCTCCTGGGCCCGCGTCGTCGCATCGAGAGAGCGATCCCGACGACGGGCCGCTCTCGTGCCGCCGAAGCCCGGGCGGGCCTGTCCTTAGCGCCTCGTGGTGCCTCTTCCAAAGCCAGTGAATTGATGCTGGCCGGCCGAGGCGCATGCGGGCAGCGCCGTGGAGGGCGCCTCGTAGGCCTCAGGCGCTCGTGTCTTCCAAGCGTTGTGCCATGTCCCGGCTGTCGTCCGGAATCTTGGTGGCGTCATTGTCCGCGACTGCCAATCCAGGCGCCGGGCTGACCATCTGCGGTAGACCGATGTTGCGTTGGGAGAGCTTCTCACGCAGGAGCTCGTTCTCAAGGGTCTTCTTGCCGAGGAGACGCTGCAGCTCGCGGATTTCGTTTTTCAGCGCCAGATACTTGTCCTGGTCGATTCTGGCTTCTGCAGAAGCCGGGGCCAGGGTTCTGCTCGCCGAGCCCGAAAAGAGGTGCTTATAGATAAGTGGTTCATAATACTGGAGAACTTGGACGATGAACTCGTTCACATCGACATTGAGCGCCTTCGCCCACACGGCGTATTTCTCTGTTGGAATCCGGCCGCGTCCAATCTCGATCTGCGAGATGAAAGTATAATATTCAATATCGATCAGCCGCGCGAAATCCCGCTGCGAAAGACCGGCGCTTTCACGAAGTGACTTCAGCCAACGTCCGCCACGACGTCGTAATTCCAGAGCCTCATCATTTAGGCTTTTATTGCCAGCCATTCATCGGAATCCATTTGTTTACCTACGCGCGAGCCTCCCCCCAAACCAATTAGTCCAGATCAAGCTCTGGAAATCTCCCAGCAAATTCAAGTGCTAGGCTGACCAGCTGAACAAGCTGTATGTAGGTTCATATATCGGCGAAAGCCAATCGTGGCAAGTCGGCGTGCGCTCGTAGCGTAACCGCTATACGGATACGGAGAGGCGTTACTTCTGATTACTATGGTACCGTTAATCGATATTTTCGATGCATTCGGAGTTGCCGAGGCGTGCGAGCGGGCGCGCCGCGCAGTTATGCGGCGTTCTAAAAAACGACATGCGCCATCGTACGTTAATCACCTCGGTGCTGTTGTTGGATCACCTGTGTCTACGCAGTTGCTGCCCGTGAGACGCATGGCTGTCCTGCTCAAGGCGGATGGCTTACAATGCGCAAGGATCACCGAATTTTTCAGATTTATGACGACCAGTTCGTCTTGAAGTCCCCGAACAGCGTCAGACCGCCGCAGGCATAAATGGTCTGCCCGGTGATGTAACGGGCCTCGTCCGACGCCAGAAAAGCAAAAACCGGGGCAATTTCCTCGGAGCTCGCTGCGTAGCCCATAGGAATATGGCGCTCGACGTCTGCTCTCTTCTGGGGATCGTCCACCCAGGCCTCATTGATGTCGGTCGTGATGGCGCCGGGGGCTACTGCGTTGACCCGCACATTCTTGTCCGCGAATTCCAGCGCCAGTGTGCGCGTGAGGTTGGCCATGCCCCCCTTGCTCATCGAATAAGCAAGATAGGTCGGCTTGGGAATGATCTGGTGGACGCTGGAGGTGTTGATGACAATGCCGCCTCCTGGCCTGGACAGGAAATGATGTATGGCATTGCGCGCGCAGTAAGCTGCACCGAGAAGATTGACGCCGAGGATTCGCTGGAGATCCGCGTCGCTGACCGTGTCACTCGGCGCTGGCGCCTGGATGCCCGCGTTATTGACGAGAATATCCAGGCGTCCCCATCCTGCGACAAGGCTGGCTATCATCGCTTCGACGGCACTGCTCGATCCGACGTCGGCCAGCACCACTCGGTGATCACGAGCGCCGAACCCGGCCTCCGCGCTCGCCGCCTGGACCGAAGCCAGGGTCTCTTCCGCAGCCTGTCCGTGGGAGACGGCGTTGATGGCGACCGTTGCTCCCTCGCGGGCGTATTGTATGGCGACGGCGCGGCCAATGCCGCGCGAGGAGCCGGTGATCAGGGCAAAGCGATCTTTCAGGCGCTGTGGGGTGGATTTCATCGACTGTCCAAACTGTGTGCGGGTTGATTCGCTGTGCGCGGTCGATACTTAGCAATGCTAATTATCGCCTCCGGGGCTTGCGAATCACGGCTGCCAAGGCAGCCGTGATTGCTTCATCGCGGGGCGTCGGGTCGCAGCGCGCCTTGCGCGCGGAGATAAACAGCGTAGAGGGAGGTTGTGGCGCAAATATAAAGCCGGTTGCGTTTCGGGCCGCCAAAGCAGAGGTTGGCTACCACCTCTGGGACCTTGATCTTGCCGATGAGCGTGCCGTCAGGGTGATAGCAATGCACGCCGTCACCTGCGCTCGTCCAGATATGGCCGGCGGTATCGAGGCGCAGGCCATCGAACAGCCCCACAGTCGCTGTCGCGAAGACCTCGCCTCCAGAGAGCGTGCCTTCAGGAGAGACGGCGAAGCGTCTGATGTGGCGCGGGCCATTCTTCACGTGGGTGGCGCCGGTATCGACGACATAGAGCACGCGCTCGTCCGGGGAGAAGGCGAGGCCGTTCGGCTTCACGAAATCAGTACCCACCGCAGTGAGTCGGCCGTCCGTGGAGAGGCGATAGACGTGCGACCCGCCGATTTCCGATGGGGCTGCATCGCCTTCATATTCAGAATCAATGCCGTAGGTCGGATCAGTGAACCAGATACTGCCGTCCGATTTCACAACGACATCGTTGGGCGAGTTCAGGCGCTTGCCCTCGTGGTGGCTGGCGAGCACGGTACGACTTCCGTCGTGCTCGGTGCGTGACACACATCGCCCCCGATGCTCGCAGGAGATGAGACGCCCTTCGCGGTCGACCGTGTGGCCGTTTTCGTTGTTGGCCGGTGCCCGGAAGACGGAGACCGAACCGTCGGTTTCATCGAAGCGCATCAGGCGGTCGTTGGGGATGTCGGACCACACCAGATAACGCCCTGCAGGGAAATAGGCCGGGCCTTCGGCCCAGCGGCTGCCGGTCCAAAGCTTTTCAAGATGCACATTGCCAAGGACGAGAGACTCGAAACGCTCGTCGAGAACTTCAAAAGCTGCTGTCAGCATCAACTCCCCCTTTTTGCGCCGCATTGCGATTGCCTGCCGCTCGAGCGCCAGGCTGATCAACGACATCTGATCTGTGCCCAATAGGTATCGCGGCCAATGTGGCAGGGTGCAACTCCTTCCACTGTTTGTTTCGCGTGCTGTCGAAAATATGTGCGCCACATGCATGCGCAGCGGCGGGAAAGGCCATCGGAATTGATCGTCGCTGCAAGGACAGGTACTATCTGTTGACAGATGGCGATCGGAGTCGGGGCCCGATGGGCCCTGCAAGTTGGACGTCATTGCCCCTGCCGTTACTAATTGGCGAGGGACAGGCGCGCTTTCGCCACAATTTTCGGTAGTTTGGTCGTCGGGCGTGAGGCCCGTCGCTTGAGGAAGAGCAGAGCCTCCGCATGAACAGCGATGATCGCAAGGACGATCGCCAACCCCGGTCTAAGCCGTTGTCTGCGCCCATGCGGGCCCTGCGCATCGCTCCCCGTAGCCCAAGCGAATCGATCAAGCCTATGGCCGCACCTCCGCCTCCGCCGCAGATTCGACGTGAACGCCGACGCAGTGGTCCCCTGTCACGCTTGAGTGGGGCCTTAACCTTCCTTCTTGTCGCGGCCGTTGTCGTCGGTGGGGCCTTCTATATCGGGCGGCTCGAGTACCAGCTGCCCGGCCCCCTGCAGGAAGACAAGATCATTACGGTGCGGGGTGGCAGCCAGACGGTTGCCCAGACGCTGGAGCGGGAGGGGGTTATCTCAAACCCCCTGATGTTCGTGGTCGGCCTGCATCTCTATGGCGTGAAAGACGATATCAAGGCCGGCGAATATCTGTTCAAGCAGCGCTCGAGCCTCAAGGACGTCATGGACGTGATGGTGACGGGCAAGAGCGTGCTTCATCCCATCACGGTGCCTGAAGGGCTGACAAGCGAGCAGATCGTGGCACGGCTGATGGAAAACGATCTCCTAACCGGCGAGATCAAGACCATTCCGCCTGAGGGCAGTCTCCTGCCTGAGACTTATCGGGTGCCCCGCGGCACATCGCGCCGGCAAATTCTCGACAAGATGATGGCCGATCAGCAGAGGACACTGCAAGAGGTGTGGCAGGCGCGCTCGCCAAGCCCCGTGGTTTCGTCGCCTGAGCAACTCGTCGTTCTGGCGTCGATCGTCGAAAAAGAGACCGGGCAGGCTGAGGAGCGTCCGCGTGTCGCTGGGGTCTTCTTGAATCGGCTCCAAAAGAAGATGCGTCTGCAGTCGGATCCCACGATCGTTTACGGCCTCGTCGGGGGCAAGGGCACGCTGGGACGCCCCATCCAACGCTCGGAAATTACCCAGGCAACGCCTTACAACACCTATGTTATCGATGGGCTCCCGCCAGGCCCCATCGCCAATCCCGGGCGCGCTGCACTCGAGGCGGTCGCCAAGCCATTGGCTACCAAGGACCTCTATTTCGTTGCGGACGGGACGGGCGGCCACGCCTTCGCAGAAACGCTGGATCAGCATAACCGCAATGTCGCGCGGTGGCGCCAGATCGAGGCAAGTGGGCGTGCAACGACGCCGGCAGTGGACCATATCGAGCCGCCGAAGGACGAAACCCGAGGTGACGCATTGCAGGGTGGCGCCGGGGATGTGCAGAGAACTGTCGCCCAGGGCAACAACGGACCTGGTTTCGACGCCTCTGAGGGCAAGGCTTTCGATCCCCTTCGCAACACCACGTACGACCTGAATTCCCCGAAGACGGTGCCGCCGGCACTCCTGAAGCGCTGATCGAGCGGGCCGCACGCCTTGGTCATGAGGGCTGCAGGGGCTCATGAATCGGCGGACCGCTGGCCGACAATCGTACGGAGAGCGAGGCCAAGCGCTCCCATTCGGGCCCGTCGGTCTATCTTGTTGTCAATCCGTCGTATTTTCCGCTAATCGTCTACACATCATCTGTTGATGGAGTAAGGTGCCGCCTTCGCAGGCTGCGCGGACGGAATAAGGAAGGCGGATCGTTCGATGACAATTGCGAGCATGACCGGGTTTTCCCGCGAGACAGGTGTCAGCGGGCCATTTCGCTGGGCCTGGGAAATTCGCAGTGTCAACGGGCGCGGCCTCGATATACGCCTCAAGACACCGATGGGGTTTGAAGCCTTTGGCGAGGAAGCGCGCGTTGCACTCTCCAAAGCGGTGACGCGTGGCACCTGCCATGTCGGCCTGGTCGTCAGCAAGGTCGAGGCGGAGCCGACCCTTCGCGTCAATGAGGCGGCGCTTGCTGCGGTGCTCGCCGCCATTAGCAGAGTGGAACTGCCCGACGGTATTCGTCCTGCTTCGCTTGATGGTCTTTTGGCAATTCGCGGCGTGATCGAGGCGAGCGTGGAGGACGATACGCCCGAGATTCAGGGAGCGCTTGCGGCTGATCTCAAGGCCGGCCTTGTCCGTGCCGTTGATGGCCTCGTTGCTGCCCGCGCGAAAGAGGGCCTAGCGCTCGCTGAGGTTCTCAGCGAGCAGCTTGATCGGATCAGCGCCTCGGCCGCGGCCGCAGAGGCCAATCCGGCGCGGCAGCCCGAGGCGGTCCGCGCGCGCCTCGCCGAGCAGGTCGCGCTTCTCCTTGAGGCCTCCCAAACCCTTGACGCGTCGCGCCTGCATCAGGAAGCCGCGTTGCTCGCGGCTAAGGCGGACATTCGCGAGGAGCTGGATCGTTTGGTGGCCCATGTCGCGGCAGCCCGCGGGCTGCTCGCCGAGGGTGGTGCTTGCGGACGCAAACTCGATTTCCTTGCCCAGGAGTTCGGCCGCGAGGCCAATACCTTGTGTGCGAAGGCCAATGACGTGTCGCTCACCACGATTGGGCTTGATCTCAAGGCAACAATCGATCAGTTCCGTGAGCAGTCCCAGAACGTCGAGTAGGCAGATGGCTCCCGCTGAAATTTCCCGCCGTGGTTTGATGCTCATTCTTTCGTCGCCTTCGGGTGCCGGCAAGACGACGCTGACCCGCACCCTGATCGAGCAGAAAGAGCTTGAGCTGCAACTGTCGATCTCCGTCACGACCCGCGCACGGCGTCCATCGGAGGTGGGCGACGTCCACTATCATTTCATTGAAAAGGACCAGTTCATCTTCCGGCGCGACCGGGGCGATTTGCTCGAATGGGCCGAGGTTCACGGTAATTTTTATGGAACGCCGCGACAGCCCGTCGAGAAGGCCCTCGCGGAAGGGCACGACATGGTGTTCGACATCGATTGGCAGGGAACCCAGCAGATCGTCGAGAAGATGCGTGACGACGTGGTGACGGTCTTCATTCTCCCGCCGTCCTTCGCCGAACTGCGCAATCGTCTGGACCGCCGCGCCGAGGACGCCGCTGACGTGATCGCCAGACGGCTGGAAAATGCCCGCGCGGAAATTGCGCGGTGGGAAGCCTACGACTACGTCCTGATCAACGACGATCTGAACCAAGCCTTCAAGCAGCTTGTCGCCATCCTGACCGCCGAGCGTTTGAAGCGCCAGCGCCGGATCGGCCTTCCAGCCTACGTGGAAGGGCTGCTTGGCGAGAGCTGAGCCTGAAACTCAGGCGGTACGCGCGCAACAGATCGTTTGGTCTTCTTTGGGCCGCAGCAGACGGGGCTTGTGCAGACAAAAAAAGCGGAGGGTGCAAGCACCGCTCCGCTTTCTCATATGTCCGGGCGGCTGGCCGCAAAGACCGCGCCCGGATTGTCTCTCGATCAGAAGCTCGAGAACTTGTAGTTCAGACCGGCGCGAACCACACCGAACTCCGTGTCCTTGCGCTTGCTACCGTTGAAGTAGTTTGCGTCGTACACGTAGGCGTTGTTGCCGCTCTTGCCCAGGTTCACGTAGAGACCCTCGATGCGGGCGGTGATGTTGTCGGTGAAGGCGTATTCAACACCAGCGCCGAGCGTCCAACCCGTCCGGGTGTCGTCGCCGTTCTTGTAGTACAAGCCATTGTAGTAATAGCCGTTGCTGTTTCCGCCGCCATAGGCGAAACCACCGGTACCATAGATCAACGCGCGGTCGAAGGCGAAGCCGAGACGCGCACGCACGGTGCCGAACCAATCAACGCCGTTGCTCTGCGAGCCAATGTAGCCCGTGCCTGCATAGAAGGCGCCATTGTTGTTGTTCGACGTCATGTCCGCGTACTGGATGTCGGCTTCGACACCCGCAACGAATTGACCGAACTGGTAGTTGTAGCCGATCTGGCCACCACCGACGAAGCCGCCATCGCTGCCGCTGCTGCCGGTGCCGATGTAGCCGGTGCCGGGGACATAGACAACGTTGTTGTCGTTGTTATTCGTGTTCCAGCCATAGCCGGCGTTCACACCAACGTAGAAACCGGTCCATGTGAAGATCGGCACGATAGGTGCAACGGGGGCCACCGGGGCCACCGTACGAGAGGGGAGATCCGCAGCGAGGGCCCCAGTCGCAAGCCCAGCGCTCGCTATGACCGCGGATGCCGCGACTGCTGCGAGAAAAGTGGCGCCTTTCATGATCAACTCCATTTATATCATAAGCGCGTGGGGCGGGCTTACAGCCCGATACAACGAAGACCAGCAGCCGGAATTCATGCTGCTGATCCTGATAAGCAATCCCGACCCTCACAGAACTGCTTATGAGCTATCGTTATGTGCCAAAAAAAGGGCAAAAAGCGGCGAGGGGATGGCACGATCGGGATAATCGCCCACCAGAATACATCTCTCGGGAGTGATGCATCCTGGACACAATCGAATCCGGGGCGGTAGGTATTCAGTGCTGCTTCGGCGGGTTTGGTGTTGGCGTCTTACGGTCGGCACCGGTTGGCGGTGGATATTTCGTCGATGATTTGTCCGCTGGAGCCCGCGTCATGCTGGGCGGATCGCTGGCTGGAAAACTGTCTTCGAGGCTTTGGTCGAGTTTGTCCTCGACGGCGCGCGTCGTTTCTTTTCGCTCGGTCCCCTTGCGAGGGGATCCAGGGGCTTGTTGCTGTCCCATCCGTTTCTCCCTTGGGTGTTGGCTCGTGCACAGGGTGCCCTCTGGAAACGTAAGTTCCAAAGGACCTAGGCTGGCCGGGGAAGGACCCGCCGGCATTGAGTAAGATCGAACTCTACCGCGTGCTGTGCGAAGCTTGCCCGCCCTTCCGCCCAGCTTGCGCCGCGAGGTCCGGGTTCTGCGAGAAGCTGCGCTTTTCATCCGGAACGCTGCGACCTCCCTTGCGCCCTGCCTTGGCGGCAAGCTCGCGATTTTGGGAGAAGCTGCGCTTCTCATTGGGCACGCTTTGCCCGCCCTTCGACGCAATTGCGCGCTGTTTTGCCTCGTCCATAGAGGCAAAGCCTCGGGTCGATGATTTCTCTTTTGGCATTCGCCTCTCCTCAGCGTTGAACCCGCCGCTCGGCGACGTCGAGGAATAAACGCGTCGGGCTAGGTGAGGTTCCCGCCATGATTACGTTTGCTCCTCTTCGTCCAACTTGGCTGGCCGCTTGAGGAGGAAGCGCAGCAAAGCGAACTCGCGGTTCTGTGCTTAAGGCGATGCAACCTTTAGTAGTATTCCGTTGGGGGACCTACTGTCGGCTACGATTCCATTCGTTCCGGTTGGCGCCAAAAGACAGATTCGGATCTGTTTAGGAACGAGACAGTGCCGTGCTGGGCCGCGGTCCTCCTCTCCACGATGAGATATTGAGATCGTGGCCTTGCCGCGTGAATGCGAGGCGGACGTTGAAGATGGTTTGCGACCTTGTCGCCGCCTTTTTCCGGCCAAATCCACGGCGGCTAATGAACCGGTTGGTTTGGAGCTTCGCAATTCACCATGAGATATCCACAGGGCGGCTTGACAGCGGGCAGGGGCCCCATTAATCACCCCTTCACACCGCAGCGAGCTGCTGGCTTGCCACGGGGGTGTAGCTCAGTTGGTTAGAGCGCCGGCCTGTCACGCCGGAGGTCGCGGGTTCGAGCCCCGTCACTCCCGCCACCTTAATCCTTAAAAATCAAATGCATAAAAGACGTGCTCTCGCGCGTTACACTTTTGCGTCCGGTGCCGTTACACTTTCTGCGGCTTTTGTTCTGCCGGAGCTTCGCCCGGCCTTCGCGCCTCCCGCATCCATGTCCCGCACGGCTGCCAAG
Source organism: Chelatococcus sp. YT9 (assembly GCF_018398315.1). NCBI lineage: Bacteria > Pseudomonadati > Pseudomonadota > Alphaproteobacteria > Hyphomicrobiales > Chelatococcaceae > Chelatococcus > Chelatococcus sp. YT9. Next base: position 4,048 of record NZ_JAHBRW010000001.1, on the reverse strand, counting down.
TTGACCGGGTTGTGGGTCTTCTGAAGGCGTGACGACGCCGCCAGTGTATTGGCCATTTTGGTTGATGCTGCCTGGTCGCTGATGGGGCCCGAAAATGCCTCGACTGTTCCTGACCTGCGCACATCTGCAAGCTGCTGCTTGTCGTGTTCGCCGAAGGGGGTGCGAACGATTCGGAAATCTCGCCTCAGCTGGTCCTTTGTATAAGGGGAGGGCGGACACGGCTGCCGCCCTTGCTAGCGGGATCAAAGCCGCGCGTGCGGAAGATTGGCGATATCTTGTGGAGATCGAATCCGAGCCCCCCAACATAGGCATTGAGGAGGGCTGTTGCGCGCCTGCCCAGCGTGCCGGCGGCGGCGCCGGCTGGTCTCTGCCCTCTTGACGAAGAACACGTCTCCAGGGCGTCGCTGAATCGTTGGCCCGCCGTGAGCCTCCGCGCATCGACCGGAGCTGGCTATCCCACGCGATCGCCATGAGCGCCGCCAACCCTCAGAGCCCTCGCGCCACGCTGGCTTGCAAGTAGGCGATCTCACCCTTCGTTCAGAGTTCCTGTCACGGGCCTAATGCTGGCAGCCCCGCAATGCAGTGGAGAGCTCATTGTCCCAGCCGGCCTTGTATCGGCAGCATGAAGCTAGCGAGAATATCACAACATTGCCGCGCATCTGACGGCGCCGCGAACCTAACAAACGTGCTTGGTCCGCCTTTCATATGGAGACGTTTCGAGTAGGCATTTGTGAGAAATCGCACAGACTAAAAAAAATTTTGTTCCTATTTTGTTCTCATTGGTCGCCGAATTCGAGAATGCTGCCGAGGTGCGGCCCAAAAGCGATACGGGACGTCTAATCAGTCCTAGGACTGCGGGGGGCTGTGAGCCGCCTATGGTGCACACTGCGAGATGTGACAGCAATAAATCCGCTGTTCGAATATCAAAATAAATATTTCTGAGTCAGATGCTACTCAAATCGATAAAGGAAGTTCAGATGTGTCCAATAGATCCTACTGAATTGGAAAACTCCGAAGTAATGGGCGATGGATTTTCGGTCGCGCGAGCGGTAAAGAGCTATCTGGGCGATGCGATCAATGTGTCGCAATATGTTACCGATCCAACTAACGTTCTTTTGGCTGCAGGTCAATTACAGGAGGCGATCGACGCCGCCGCTTCCCTGGATCGGCCGCTCATTGCGACGCGTGCGATGACCGTCAATATGGGCACGAATATGCTTTCGATTCCCAATGGGCTGGATTTCAGGTCGTTTAACAGTGATTTCGTTATTAGCTTTACCGGATCGCGTATTATCCAGGAAACGGGTCTATCTAGCGTAAAGATTGTGGGTGTTAATTTCTATGGGGCCCACGGAGATGCGGCTGGCGGAACGAATATATATAATATTGATCTGATCGAATCGTCATATTGTTATCTGGATGTAACGATAGATCATGGAAATGGTGGCGTATCACTTGATAATTGCAATAATATTACGCTTCGATTGACCGCAAGAGAGATGACCAGCGCGGGAATTTCCGTTGAAGGCGAGAAAACGTCGAGGATAATACTGTATCCGTACATCAGAAATTGTTTTGGATTCGGAGTATACGGAACGGGTTATGCCAAGGACGTTGCCGTATATGATCTCCGTAAGGAGTATAACGAGTCAACCATGACTCAGTGGTTGCTGGATCGACGATATTTGGACTATGTAGGTCTGGATGATGATGGGATCACTGTAAAGCAGGCCTATTTCTTGGGGCTTGAAGCTCTGGGGCTGACATATAGTACATCATACTGGACCCTGGTGAATGCACTAGCCCAACGTACGGCCGACAACGGCTTTTCCGTTACCGGACACCACCATCGCATAGTGAACGCGACTGCAGATGGGCCTCGCTTAGCAGGCTTTTCGTCTTACGGAGGAAGCAATACGTTTGTGAACTGCACTGCCAGGAGATGCGGTCACACCACGGCTGATGGTTTAACTCCGGTTGCCGGCCAAGGATTTAACGCACGGAGCGGCTATGGCGGGATCGCGCGCAACGTGGCGTTTGTTGCTTGCCGAGCGGAGGACAATCTCGGCTCTGATTTCTATTTAGGCAATAGCCCTGATACCTTCCCATGGCAGTCTGGCGCCCCGGCCGGCCACAGTCTGACATACTGGGATGATGGTGAGGGAACTTCCTACTTGTTCTATTCCAGCTCGCTTCCAGGTTTCTATGGAACCGTAAGCCCGTCTGCTGCAGGCTGGGAATATGATGCGGCGCTCCCTGACAGCCAACAAGCTAGATGGTACGACGGCGAAACTGAATGGACCTATCGAAATCAGTTTCCAACTGGCGAAGGCCCGCAGGCTTTCCGCTGTGTGATCGATCGAGCATGCTATTCGGAGGAGGCAGAATTTGTAGATGCGACCCCGGAGGGGTCTCATAATATCTTTGAGCCGCTTCTGAGCCTTGGAAACACTCTGGAGGCTGAACGTGGCTCAGTCACCTTCTCAGATCAAAGCATCCTCAGCGTATCCGGTGCAGGGTCTAATACTCAGGCTGTGCCAACAATGGCGCTTAATCGGGCGTCTGGATCCAAGTCCTCACCGTCTAACGTGGCAGGGGGGGCTTACCTAGGTACTATAAGCTTCAACGGCTTGGTTGACGGGGAATATCGTACCGGCTTTAGGCAGCGTGCCCTTATCGGGGACGTATCTCCCTATTTAACGGCAGGCGTGGAGAACTCGTTCGTGAACCCGACGGATGGATCTCTTGTGGATATGATTCATTTCACGCGCGATGGCAGGGTGGGGATTGGCGACAATTGGGTGAGTAATATAGCGCCGCAAGCGCGTTTGGATGTCATGGGAGTCTCGGCCTTTTCGCTGTCGGCAGCGCGATTTGAGCTTCAGATCACCACTGTTACAAGCAATTCCATCGAAATTACCAGCCGCCACATCGCGTTGAACGTTTCTGGCGGAGCGACTATTTCGACGTTGGCTTGTAGTCTTGAGGGACGCGTCGAGGTTTCGCTCCGCAACGCGAACTCCTCGCCGATTATCCTAACCCACAATGTGAATGGCCTTAGATGCAACTCGGGAGCCAATATCACCCTGGGGCAGCATCAGGCAGTCACATTCCGCCGAATTAACTTCTCAGGAACGATCTGGCAGCAGATGTAGCGGATCTGAACGGGTAGTCTGCACCTTCGCCATTCGGGCGGAGGTGCTTTTCATAGCTATCGAATTATTCGAGTCGAGAATTTCTAAGGAAGAGGCGTGACTGCGCAGTATCCTTGCGCCGTGTCGCCAGTGGGCGGGCCTTTCAAGCCACGGGATCCGGACAAGCTGCGCGGCGACGCTTGGCTCCTGCCGGGCACAACTTCGGTGCGATCGCCTATAGGTCTTCTCGTCATTCTTTCGCCTAGAGCGAGCGCCAGTGTTTTGGCGTGGCTTGGCAGTCGGCCTGTTCCGCTACGGGCGTTGCGATCGACCGGGGCGATAGATCGGCTGCTTGGCCTTCGTGGAATAATCCTGGCGACGGGAAGGGACGGATGAACAGCATCAATGTCATTGCGCCTTACAAGCATCTCGGCATGTGGGTGTTCGATGACGCTGCGGTCGGTCTCAAGCAGGAGCCTTTCGTCGCGGGCGCCGATAGTTTGATCGACTTCGCAAGCGCGAGCATTCCAGACGCGGGGCGCGGCTTCGTCATGGTCTTTTCCGCCGCCGCTTTCCCCGGGCATCAGTATACGTTGGAATGGCGCCGCGCTGAGGGTGACGGAAACGTCTACTACAGCCGCGAATTCCAGCAGGAGGGGTGGCTTTGTCCAGCCCTCCTGCGTTATTTCGACAGCCCCCCTGCCATGATCCATGTCCAGATCAAAGAGCGAGAACGCGCCACTCGCTCGCGCAGCTTCCTGGGCAATTGGGCTGCGCGCTGGCTTTCTTGAGGTTCTGCCGCCCGCGGGATCTTAAAGCGAATACTTTCCCAACATGTTGGGGGGAGTTCAAGACGCAATGCGCGTGGGCTGTATCTCCTCGACGAGCGGGAGACGGCGGCGGCAGCGTTCGAT